>JAISZA010000036.1 GCA_031269535.1 Tannerellaceae bacterium | reverse complement strand
CCGGAGGGTGAAGCAATCCAGACCGGGCACACCCTGGATTGCTTCGTACCTCGCAATGACGACGGAAATCCATTGAATCTGCGACAATTTGAATTGAAAACCGACGTAGTCAAATGCACCCAATACACCAGGGCCTGCCGCATCTAAATTTATTTGTACTTATGAATAAAAGTTTATGCAGAGTTACGAAAGTCCCAAAAAGTCTTTTTCAAGCTTTATGCACGGTTACAAAAGCTCCAAAAACATCATTTTTTAAATCTGTACACGATTATTGAAACTCCAAATAGCTGCTGTTTTGGCTAAATCTTTTTTTTTGAGGTGCTATTATGGTTGAAACTGTATCGTCATCGTTACAAGACAGCGGAGGTGTGCCGGCAGGGCAGCCTAATGATGTCCGCAGATAATCTCCGGCTGCATATTCTGCCTCCGGAACCTATATTGTTTTTTTCTGTTTTCATCTCACTATTTTAAACCGCGCGAAGTATAATACTTGTGATGGCACAACAGTTTAAACATGTAACAGATTACGGACTTTACACTGTTTCTGGCGTCGTTGCAGTTCAGCAGACAGCAGACGGCTTAAGGAAGCGGCATTGCTTTGTATTCCATCTGTATCCTGCGGCCTGAAAGGGCTTTTCGCTGTACTTCACGGGCATTCAGCCTGACTTTCCCTTTTACAAATTCGGGGATATTGAATGAATACAGGGAGGATTCGTAATAAGCGGGGTCTTTTTGCGGCAGCAGGAAGGGCTTGCCTATAGTGCCCGCTTCGTCAACCGAAGCCAGGTACGGATGGGTATATAGCCCATCCATCCGCCGGCTGCTGAAGACAAACCATCGCGAATTGCTGCTCCAGCTATGGTAGCTCTCTACATCTCCGCTGTTTACTTCGCTCAGTTCGCGCGCCTCATTCGTACGCAGATCCAGCAGCCACAAATCGGCTTCCTTGTGCCAGATAGAGAAATTACCGTAATCAGACAATACATACATCAGGTATTTCCCATCGTAGGAGGGGCGGGGGAAGGAGACACTCTTACCCCGACCGGCGGCAGAGACCAGCGTATCGACCTCCTGCCCGAAAGTACCGCTCTCCGGATCAAAGGCAATGCTGCATAGTTCGTATCTCACCTGATCATACTCATTGGGAATGGAGCGCGCTTGGGCAGAACAAAAATAGAGCCTGCGTCCGTCGGGCGAAAAAGCGGGGAAGGTCTCAAAGGCGTTTTCCGACCTCAGCAGAGGGCACGACAGCAGCTCGTTCGTCTGCAGATTATACACTACGACGTCCGAACGGACATCCACCACTTCCACCCGTTTGCCTTTTTGTTCGTGGAAGACCTGCCGGGTTTCGTTTACCGAATAGGCCAGGTAGGCGCCCGACGGATGCCAGTAGGGATAAACACAGTTGGCGATGGTCTGGCCGGTTTTCGTATTGTATAGTTCCGTCCGTCCGTCCGACATTACTACCGTTGCTCCGTGGGTTCCGCGGATATGCAGGTTCATTTGTTCCGGATTGCCCGCGCAGAAGGAATGACAATTCATGCAGTTACCCGGCATGAGCGTATTCTCTATCAAGGCGGTTTGAGTAAAATCCGAAAGCCTGCGCTGGTATATTCCCATCTTGCCATACACTTCATAGCCCGGAGGTATCAGGCGATAAACCAATCCGTAATCTACCGGACTGGTGCTGATGTGGATGGAGAAGGCTTTGTATTGAATCCATTTCCCGGCCTGTTTGAGCGAGACCCTCACCCTCAGCTCGCCTCCGGCATTAGCGGCCAGCAGCTCGCTCCATTTTCCCGGAGGGATAGCTGCCACCCGGCTGTGCTGCACCTGTATCCTGCCCGAACGGGAGCCTTCGATCAGCGCATCTATCTTCGTATAAGCGGCTTCCACTCTGAAATTCAGGGGAGCAATGTTCGCCGGGATCGTGACGCCTGCATAATCAGGGAACAGGACAGGCAGTTCATCCCTTGTCTCCGAGGGAGTAAAGGCTTCGTGGCAAGCAGCCAGAGCGCATAGAAGAAACGGGAAATAAAGCAGACTGTGTTTCATAAGATGTCGTTTTTTATTTTCTGAAATGGAAATAATACCAATACGTATCTGAGAATTGTTTTCTCAGCATCGGTTCCGCATGGGTGTAACCGACATAGATACGGCGATATTCCTGCACCCGCTGTTTCACTTCATTGCTAACCGGATAAGGGATATGGTCCATCGTACGGTTCGAAAGGCCCCAGAGATAGACCAGGGCTTCCTGGTAGCTCACCGGCAGCGTCTGGTAGGGGATGTTTTCTCCCAGGGGATAGTATTGGTAGAAATGTTCCAGGTCTTTGGTCAGCAGGCAATAAGCCATCAGGTATTCGTAGGCGGGCCGGTTGCTGAGGTCTTGTTGCAGCAGGATGCCCAGCATCATATCTTTCTCGCCTTCGCTGAAGAAGAAGTCTGTCTTCGTGCGGTACTTCCTGAGCCGGGCCCAGTCCGGCCGGGCCTCTATCTGTTTTTCATCAGACAGGCAGGCCAGTGTTTCCGTAGCCCATTGCCGGTAGTAAAGGGTCTGTTGGAGCAGGTGGAGGTACTTCCGGGCGACTTCATAGTCGCCGTTCAGGAGGTTGGTTTCCGCCAGACGCCTGATGCCCCGCGAGCTTCGCTGGAAGTCGGGGATGGCTTCAATGGCTTCGAACGTAAACCGCTGTGCGGTATTGATAAAGCCCAGATGGTAATAAAGCTCGCCCGCCATCATCGGCAGGCTGAAATCGCGGACAAAAGAGGGCAGCAGGCCTTCAGGCCCGTTCTGGAAATAATGAAACATCCTGTCGGGCAGCAGGCCCTGCTTGCATAAGGCCAGATTCAGGAAGGAAACAGAGAGCGGCGAGCCCGGCGCTTTCTCATCCGCCAGGCGGATGAGACGCTCCCATTGCCCGGAACGGACGCAGTAATCGTATCTCATCACTTCTTCTTTCTCCCAGTCGGCTGTCCGCGACAGGCCCCAGACGGTAACAAACACAAGCGCTGCAAGCTGCCAGAGGGTGTGCACAAGGGCGCTACGCATCCTGCCCATCCCCCCGGCCGGCAGGTATTTAAACAAAACGGCAAGACCCGGAACCGAGAGCCAGAGCAGCAACAGGGGAAACGGGAAGAGGGTGGGGAAACGGTAATAGTTGGCACCCGTCCATAATTTAGCCAGGGGATACTGAGTGAAAACGTAGGAGGCAGACAAAGGGGTCAGCAGCAGGAGAAGCAAGGCAGCGCCTGCCATAAAGAAAAACCGCCGCCCCGTTCCGGACTCCCCTTTCCCCAACTCGGAGACGATGCAGAGAAGAGCGAAGACAAGGGCCGTCCCTCCCGTCAGTACATACAGCACCGGAATCAGCAACAGCCGGTAAGCCAGACGGAAAGGGGCCGTACGGATTAATAAACCACCCTGAAAAGCCAGCAATACCCCTGCCAAGGAAACGACGCCCGTCAGCATATAATTTTCGTCGCACAGCAATACCCAATAAAAGAGCGGAGGGAGGAAGCTCAGCGGCTCCCAGACTGCCTTCCGGCCTCCTGTATGCCGGACAACAGCCCTTATCTGCCGCTGCATAAGCGTCAGCAGAAAGGCGATAATCAAAGCTCCGTGCCAGGGGACATAATAAAACTGCGTCAGGAAACGGGCGATATACTCCGCCAGGCCGCCGGGACGGTATATCGTCTCCATCATATATGCAGAAGTAAAGAGGAACATCTGGTACTGCTCCTGATAAAGCAGGTGGCAGGAATAGAAATATCCGAAAAACAGGAATACGCTCAGTCCGAAAACAAGAGAAAGCAGCCCGTTCAGGTATGTTACAGATAATTGGTTTTTCATCCGGAATTATTAGTTACGTTCTACGGCTTACAAATGGGTACGCAAAGTTAATTAAGTAATCAGGAATTAAAAAATTAAAAATTAAAAATTAAAAGTCAGGAAGGAATAAATTTTTCATTTCACGACACAAAT
>JAISZA010000155.1 GCA_031269535.1 Tannerellaceae bacterium | reverse complement strand
AAATACACGATGTTGATGGAATAGATTTTCTTCACTTCCAGGTATTTCGCTCCCTGAACCATGCGTTCGGTGATTGTCTTGCTTGTGCCGTACAGCATGCGGTGCAGAAAATCTATTTCCGGCGTAAACTGCAGCTCGATCAGCAGGATTTCGCCCGATGCGGCTTCTACCAGGATATCAACCTTGTTGTATTTGTCCTTTGCGTGCTCCCTGTTACTCTCGCTTTCGCCGATGGCCTTTACCGAAAGGTCGCGCATGAGCAGCTCGCTCAGAAAACCTTCCAGTACTTCGTAGTTGGCCTTGTTGCGCAGCAGACGCTTTAATGCATAATCGAACGATATCAGTGCCCGTTCTCCTTTTTTCCGCTCTTTCATGACTTTTCTCCTCCTGTTTTTATGTTCCACAAAGATAATCAAAACCAAACGATTTTACCTAAATCTTTGCTGAACGGAAAATTTTTGTGCATCAGAAAGGTTTTTTTAAACACAGGGTTTTGCAGATGATCCGTTATTTTAACAATACCAACATCACCTTCCCGAGTCCGAAAAATGACGGGTGCAATTCAAATTGTCGCAGATTCAATGGATTTCTATCGTCCCTGCGAGGTACGAAGCAATCCAGGGTGCCCCCTCTGGATTGCTTCGCTCCGCTCGCAATGACGACCCTGCCCGCTCCGGATTGCTTCACTCTCCGGGGTCGCAGGACGGCCCGTAATGACGATTCGACAATTTGAATTGAAAATCGACGTAGTCAAATGCACCCCAAAATGACAGCTTAATCTCTTTCCTGAGCATTTTTTTACTATTTTTGCGTCTCCTAATTGTAACCATTTAAGATTGATGAAACATTTTCTCGCCTTGATTGTTCTGATTCCGGTCGTTTTCTGTGGTAAAGCGCAGAATGTGCAGCTGCATTACGATTTCGGTAGCGCTCTGTATAGCAATGACTATGGCGCCCGTCCAAAGCTCACCACTACCGTCGAGATGTTTAAACCTGATGGCTGGGGTAGTAGCTTTTTCTTTATTGATATGGATTATACGGGCGAGGGAATCAGCGGAGCTTACTGGGAAATAGCGCGTGAGCTCCGCTTCGGGAAAACCCCTTTTTCCCTCCATCTGGAGTATAATGGCGGGCTGACGTCTTCTTTCCCCTTTCAACATGCCTATCTGGGTGGGGCTACCTATACGTACGATGATGCAGACTTCCGCAAGGGGTTTTCGGTGAGCCTTCTGTATAAACACATCCGGAAACATACCGAGCCGCATAATTTCCAGCTCACAGGAACCTGGTATCTGCACTTCGGGAATAAGGATGTCTGCACTTTTTCGGGCTTTGCCGACTGGTGGCGTGAAAAGACGCCGGTGGGAACATTTATTTTCATGGCCGAACCTCAGCTCTGGCTCAACCTGAACAAACTAAAAGGGATAGACAAGGCCTTTAACCTGAGCATAGGCAGCGAAACGGAACTGACACACAACTTTGCCATGCACGGGGGCTTCTACGCCATCCCTACGCTGGCCATCAAATGGACATTCGACTGATATGATACAGAAACTATTCGGGTTCGACCCACGAACCATGAGAATCCGGACGGAGCTTATCGCCGGCCTCACCACTTTCCTGACAATGAGCTATATTCTCGCCGTCAACCCGCCTATCCTGGGAAGCACCGGCATGGATAAGGGGGCGGTATTCACTGCAACCGCCCTGGCTTCGGCCCTGGCTACCTTCCTGCTCGCATTTATGGCCAGACTACCCTTTGCCCAGGCTCCGAGCATGGCCCTGAACGCCTTCTTCGCTTTCACACTGGTAGAAGGCATGGGGTATTCGTGGGAAACAGCGCTGACAGCTATGTTTGCCGAAGGTATTATCTTCATACTGATCACGTTTCTGAATATCCGCGAAATTATATTAAACAGTATTCCGATGAACCTCCGCTATGCCATATCAGCCGGCATCGGTATGTTTATTGCGTTTATCGGGCTGAAAAACGCCGGTATCATCGAAGCCAGCCCTGCCACATTCGTCCGGTTCGGGGCCTTCACCCCGAGTTCTCTCCTGGCTATGGCGGGGATACTGCTGAGCGGTATCCTGATTGTAAAGAAAGTGAAAGGCGCTTTGTTTTACAGCATCCTGATATGCACGGCTATAGGGATACCGATAGGCGTGACGCAGATACCTGAGGGCTTCCTGCCGGTAGCGATGCCTCCCTCGCCTGCCCCTACCCTGCTCCATTTCGATTTCTCAGGCTTTTTCACCCTGGAGATAGGGATTATTATCTTTACCCTCTTGTTTATGAATATCTTCGATACCGTGGGGACACTCGTAGGGCTGGCTTCGAGGACGGGCATTATGGATGAAAAGGGAAATATCCCGCGGGTCAAACAAGCCATGATGTCGGACGCTATCGGTACGACGATAGGTGCCATGCTGGGGACATCGACGGTGACTACCTACGTGGAAAGCGCTTCGGGCATAGCCGAAGGGGGGCGTTCGGGCCTTACCTCATTCGTAACAGGCAGCCTTTTCCTCCTCGCTTTGTTTTTCGCTCCCCTCTTCCTGCTCATACCCGGAGCGGCTACCAGCGGGGCCCTGGTACTGGTCGGCGTTTTTATGATGGAGGCTATCCACCGGATCAATATGGAAGATATGTCGGAAGCACTGCCGGCCTTTGTCACCATCCTTATGATGGTACTCACCTACTCCATCGCCGACGGCATGATCCTGGGGTTGCTCTGTTACGTACTGATCAAACTCTTCAGCGGCAAACAGAAAGAAATCTCCCTCACCATGTACATCCTGGCCGTTCTCTTTATCCTGAATTATATCTTTGCGTAAAACGATATGAGCATGAGATTTATCCCTTTCGTCCTTATTGGCTGTTTTCTTTCGTTGGCTGTCGTGGTCCGGGGGCAGGAAGCCGGGATAGAGGGAGAGGTACGTTCCCGGATCGAATACAGGAACGGATTCAGAAAACCGCTGGCCGACACCCTGAGCGGAGCTACGGTGGCGACACTCAGGACGCGCATCAACCTGAACTATGCCACCGAAAAGATAAAAACGCTCATCATCCTGCAGGATAGCCGTACGTATGGCCAGACAGGAATAAACGATACAAAAAACTCTTTAGGCATCTTCGAAGCCTGGGGTAGCTATCTGTTCACACCTGAATTTTCTGCAACATTAGGGCGGCAGGCCATTGAATACGATGACAAACGACTCTTTTCCGCCTCCAAAAACTGGGGCAATACAGGAAAAGCGCACGATATGCTCTTACTGAAATACGAATCGACCACCGGGTTAAAGCTGCATCTGGGAAGCGCATGGAACAACTCCGGCGAGCACGAATACGAAAAAATATATACCGTCGCCCAAAGTTATAAAGCGCTTACGTATTTATGGTTCGCCAAACCATTAGGCAAACTGGATTTCAGCGCAATATGGATTAACGATGTCTCCAGTTACGGCACGACGGATGCCGGGAGCAGCAGCCGGAGAACGTTCCGGAATACCCTGGGAGGGAACCTGGGATTGAAAAAAGCAGAACTCCCCTTCGCTTTCTATGCCACAGCTTATTACCAGTTCGGACACGACCCCGACCGCCGCAGGCTCAGCGCCTGCTTACTGGCCCTGAACACACAATACCGATTCGCAGAAGCCTGGAGCCTGACGGCAGGAGCCGATTATTTCTCCGGTACAAGCCCCGGCAGGAAGCAGGAGGGCATAAACAATACCTTCAACAAATTATACGGCAGCAACCATTCATTCAACGGTTCGATGGAATACTGGAGTACCCTTCCCGAAGGAGGCCTAACCGACTTATACGGAACGCTCTTGTTCAGACCGGATTCGAAATTCAATCTCAGCCTCAGCTTCCATTCGTTCGCATTAGCCGGAAAACTACCGGAGTCAGCCTCCGCAAACATAGGAGCGGAGACCGACCTCACGGTTAATTACATTCTTTCGCCCCACTTCAGCATCCAGGGAGGCTGGAGCGCCTATTTCAGAAATCGGCAGACGGATGTGCTCAAAGAGCAAACCGGTATCCCGACCCATTTCCCCCACTGGTGCTATGTGATGCTCACTTTCAGGCCCCGTTTTCTCTGAGGCTGCACCTCTCAGAGACCTTTGCCATGGCAGTTTTTGTATTTCTTTCCGCTGCCGCAGGGACAGGGGTCGTTTCGTCCGACCCTTTTCTCGGCGCGTACGGGCATCTGTGGCTGAGGCGGCTGCGGGCCCATCGGCGGACGCGGTGCATTGGGGTCTGTCTGCCGGCTGCCTGTGATGTCGCTCTTTTCCGTGCGGTAGCGGCTCATGTCCTGACGTTTTTCCTGAGCCGCCTGCCTTACCGCTACACGGCGGCCGCCGCCTCCTTCGGCTTGTCCGGGCGCTTCTTCCCTCACGGGTATCTGTCCACGCATCAGGATGCCTGCCGTTTTACGGTTCATCGCATCCACCATTGATTTGAAGAGGTTATACGATTCGAGTTTGTAGATCAGTAAGGGGTCTTTATTCTCGTAGCTGGCGTTCTGTACCGAATGGCGCAGTTCGTCCATCTCGCGCAGGTGTTCTTTCCAGGCTTCGTCTATCGTATGCAGCACGATGGATTTCTGGAAAGCTTTGGCAACGGCCTTCGATTCCGTTTCGTAGGCTTCTTTCAGGTTGCAGGAGATATTATACATGCGTTTGCCGTCGGTGATGGGGATCAGTATGTTCTCATACATAGCGCCTTGCTGTTCATAGACCTGCCGGATGACCGGATTGGCTATCTGTACCACCCGGTCCATCCGTCGTTTGAAGATTCTCAGCGCCTCGTCAAAGAGCTGTTCCGTCAGTTTCCCGGGCTTTGTTTCCCGGAATGTCTCTTCAGAGAAAGGCGCTTCGATGGCAAAGGTACGGAAGAGTTCCAGTCTGAAGTTTTCATAATCCATGCTCTCAGCATGTTGTTCTACGATGGAGGTCGAATTATCAAAGATAGTATTCAGCACATCGAGGCCGATACGTTCACCGATCAGGGCATGGCGGCGGCGGGTATAGATCACATTACGCTGGGCATTCATCACGTCGTCGAATTCGAGCAGGCGTTTACGGATGCCGAAGTTATTTTCTTCCACCTTTTTCTGCGCCCTTTCAACGGATTTGCTCAGCATATTGTGTTCGAGTACTTCTCCTTCTTTGAATCCCATCCTGTCCATCAGTCCGGCAATCCTGTCGGAAGCGAAGAGTCGCATCAGGTCGTCTTCGAGCGAGACGAAGAAGACGGAGGAACCGGGGTCGCCCTGGCGTCCGGAGCGTCCCCGGAGCTGACGGTCCACCCGGCGGCTTTCGTGCCTTTCCGTACCGATGATAGCCAGACCGCCGGCGGCTCTTACTTCGGGAGATAGTTTGATATCGGTACCCCGGCCTGCCATATTGGTAGCGATGGTCACCGTGCCCCGCTGCCCGGCTTGTGCCACGATATCCGCCTCACGCTGGTGAAGTTTGGCATTCAGTACGTTGTGGGGGATATTACGGAGCTTGAGCATGCGGCTCAGCAATTCGGATATTTCTACCGAAGTCGTACCTACCAGCACGGGGCGTCCGGCTTCCACCAAGGCGTTGATCTCGTCGATGACGGCATTGTACTTCTCCCGCTTGGTTTTGTAGATGCGGTCGTTCATATCGGTACGGGCGATGGGGCGGTTGGTGGGTATCACCACGACGTCCAGCTTGTAGATATTCCAGAACTCGCCGGCTTCCGTTTCGGCCGTACCGGTCATCCCCGCCAGTTTGTGGTACATGCGGAAATAGTTCTGGAGGGTAATGGTAGCAAAAGTCTGGGTGGCGGCTTCTACCTTCACGCGCTCTTTGGCTTCGATGGCCTGATGCAGCCCGTCGGAATAGCGGCGTCCTTCCATGATACGTCCGGTCTGCTCATCTACGATCATGACCTTATTGTCTATCACCACATACTCGTCGTCTTTTTCAAACAAGGTATAGGCTTTGAGCAATTGGTTGATGGTATGCACCCGTTCGCTTTTTATCGAGTAATTCGCCAGTATTTCGTCTTTCTTTGCCTGTCTTTCTTCCTCGCTTCCCTGGATATTGTCTATTTGTGAAAGTTCGGAGGCGATATCGGGGAGGACAAAGAACTGCGGATCGTCCGATTTGCCGGTCAGCAGATCTATCCCTTTATCTGTCAGTTCGATGCTATTGTTCTTTTCATCAATTACGTAAAAGAGCTCGTCGGTCACAAGGTGCATATTGCGCATATTGTCTGCCATATAGAACGCTTCGGTTTTCAGCATGGAGGCTTTGACGCCCGGTTCGCTCAGGAACTTGATCAGCGCTTTATTCCGTGGATTGCCTTTGAACGAGCGGTAGAGCAGCAGGCTGCCTTCTTCCGCCACCTTCGTATCATCGCTTGCCATTTTCTGTTTGGCATTCAGGAGCAGTTTGCCTGTCAGGCTTTTCTGTGCATTGACCACGATCTCCACATTCGGCCGGAATTGTTCGAAGAGCTGTTCCTCGCCTCGTGGGATGGGGCCGGATATGATCAGCGGTGTACGGGCATCGTCTATCAATACGGAGTCCACCTCATCGACAATCGCATAATTGTGTTTGCGTTGCACCAGGTCGTTCGGACTGATAGCCATATTGTCACGCAGGTAATCGAAGCCGAACTCATTGTTTGTCCCGAAGGTAATATCGGCATTGTAAGCGGCCCGGCGGGCGTCGGAGTTAGGCTGGTGTTTGTCGATACAATCGACCGAAAGGCCATGAAACATATAGAGTGGCCCCATCCATTCCGAGTCGCGCTTCGAGAGGTAATCGTTCACCGTCACTACATGCACCCCATTCTTTGTCAGTGCATTGAGGAAGACCGGCAGTGTAGCCACCAATGTTTTGCCTTCGCCGGTTGCCATCTCAGCGATTTTCCCTTTATGCAGTACGACGCCTCCGAACAGCTGGACATCGTAATGTATCATATCCCAGGTGATCTCATTTCCTCCGGCTACCCAATGGTTCTGATAGATGGCCTGATTGCCTTCGATGCGTACAAAATCGTGCCGAGTAGCCAGGTCGCGGTCGAAGTCATTGGCCGTAACCACTATTTCTTCATTGCAGGTGAAACGGCGGGCGGTATCCTTCATGACGGCGAAGGCTTCGGGGAGGTTTTCGTCGAGCGCCGTCTCTGATTTTTCGGTAATTTCCTTTTCTATCTTATCCACTTCCGCCCAGATAGCTTCGCGTTCCTCCAGTTCCTTGTCTTCAATCCCTTTGCGCAGCTCGGTTACCTGCGCCCGTTCGGCTGCTACATAAGCCTGAATGCGTTGTTTTAGCTCGTCGGTCTTCGCACGCAATTCATCGTTTGACAGGCGTTCTATCGAAGGATAAATCTCCTGTATCTTCTTCACATAGGGGTCGATCTCCTTCAGGTCGCGCTGCGACTTATTGCCGAACAGCTTTGTCATAAACTCATTAAATCCCATAATTTACTTATATATTGATAATGGATAATGGACGGTTCAGGTGCATTATCATTCTCCTGTTTGTTAATGTATTTTGTTATTTTTCTCTTAATCAGATTCTCAGTTATTCGTTGTCAATTCCCGGAGCGGGATGCTCTGTGCGGCATTGGGTGGGCGGATGCGGAGTATGTGGGTGACGGTAGGAGCAATTTCCGTAGTTTTGACTTCACGGTAGATATGCTTGGGCTTCAATCCGTTGCCCATAAAGATCAGGGGGGTAATCACGGCATTGTTGCGTACTGTTTGTACTTTCTCTCCGGGTATTTCGTTGTTGACTTTCCATCCCGGCTGTAGTTCGATGATCAGGTCGCCGCGTCCCAGATAGTGTGTGCCTTTGTAGAGGGCGGCATTTCCTTCGTTCCAGCTGCCGCTACGCAGGGCGCAGTCGGTGGTCACATTTTGCACGCCGGCAAATTCCGCCACAAATTCCGCCGCTTTGCCTTGTATGTCTTCCAGGGCGATCTTTGTATCGTCTATGACCCTCCGGTTGAGGTATATTTGCCCGTTATAATAGCCCGTCACCCAGTTTTTCTGTCCGTACAGCTGCATCAGATACATATTCAGCAGGGCCACGCATCGTTTGGGATAGAAATCCCCTCCGCTCGGGCGGAGGTTTTCGGGATATGCTTCCAGGCTTTTATAATAGCCCGAACCGGTGAAAACAATCAGTGTATGCGCTAAGCCCGGTTTTTGTTCGATGGCACTCAGCAGCTGCGCGATGCTTTTATCTAACCGGTAATAGGTATCCTGTACTTCCAGGGTATATTCTTTGTCCATCAGGCGCCGGTAATTGCCTGCGTAATAGGTGAGCATCAGCATATCAGGGCACGAACGCGAGCCGAAAGCGGCATATTCAAGGAATTGCAGCGCCAGACGGTTGACCTCCTCATTGACGAGGGCCGATGTCTTCAGGTTGGGATAGCAGTCGAGCGTCTTCTCACTGAAGGTATGCCGGAAAGCATAGGTATCTACGGTATAAGGGAAGGCATTGTAGCGCTCTGCCGCAAGCGAAGGGGCCCACACCAGTTTATCCACGCGGGCAGAAAGCGATTCCCTCCCGCTATTGTAGCGATCGACATACCAGGGCAGGCCTTTATAGTAAGTCGTTGTCGCCCATTTCCCGCTGATATTATCTATCCAGAAAGCGCCGTTTGCCGCATGTCCGGCCGAGAGGAGGGCGCTCTCGGCATCGGGAGCAATGGCATAGACGTCGCTACGACCCAGAGAAGCAAGCTTGAGCTCGTCGCCGATAGTAGAAGCCAGCAAACGCTTCAGCGAGTAATTGTCGCGGGTGTAATTCCCCAGATAGTCCGGATCGTTCAGGCTGGAGACTTCCTTATGCTCACCGAAAAGATAGCGCTTGTCTCCGCTTATGCCATGGAAGCAGGGATTGCTCCCGGTAAACAACGTAGCAAAGGCGCTCGCCTGGTCAACATTCGAAAACTCAAAACGGACATTTTGATAGGTAAGGCCTTCACTCATCAGTCGCCTGAAACCATGTTCGCCGAAAGTCGTATAGAAATACTCCATATAATCGCCCCGCAACTGGTCAACAGTAATAAAGACAACAAGCTTGGGAACATGCTGGGCTTCCATGTTCGTAATCGCCAGAATAGCAATAAGCGATGTTAATATTTTTCTCATACCTTATTCATACTTTCAACAATAAGCTACGCCCCGACCTCACCCATAAACAAGCAATAAGCGGAAAAAAGGCGGCGTTGAAATGCTGCGGAATGAAATACCCTCCTGCCAGCATCAGCGTAAGCGCTGCAAAGTTAATAAAATGGTAGCAATATGCAGCTTTCTTCCCTTTTTTTACCACAAACAACAGCACTCCCGCCAGATGGAAAGGATGCAGCCAGAGAAGCAGGTAGTTCGGAGAGGTGGCCGGATGCACGGAAACAAATGCCAGGAAAAACAGAACAAGCCCTGCCAGCCCCGCCGACGTAAACAAAAAGCAGTCAAGCGCCAGGTAATACGTCTTCTTCCTCCATTCCAGCCAGCTAAGGAAAACGACTAAGACAAGGGCGGCCAGACTAACTGCCGGAGGACTGAACAAGCTCTTCGCTACCGGCTCGGGAATGTCTTCCTGCAGGACGCGCTTCACCGATACCAACGGACGCTCTTCACCCCCGGGCGAAACGACCGTTGCCTCATCAAAGGCCGACTCCAGCAACAAAGGGAGAAAGAAGGCTTCGCGCTGCGTGACAAGACGGTCGGCAGGACTCCCCAAGGCCAGCTCGCAGCCAAAGATAAGCCAGGGCTTATTACGCATATGATAGTTTATCAGCTGGCGAAAAGTCTGCTGTACCGGTTCGTGGTGATACACTATTTCGCCGACGACCGATCGCTCAACAATTGCCGCCGGACGGGTAGAGCAATTATCAAAAAAGAAATTATACCGGTAGATCGCATTTTCCGGACGGAGATTGGTCTGCAGGCTTTCCCAGATGCGTTGCCGCTCTCCGGAAGTCAGGTTCAGTTGTTGTTCCACGACTCCGCTGCCCCGCAGGCGGTATTCGTCAAGGAAATTCACAAAATGGGTTACACCTAATTTATAATCTGTTTCCCCTTTGGTGAAACGATAGATGAAATCGTCTTTACTGAAATCGAACAGACCATAATTAAAGACGAGATCGAACGCATGCGCAGGATCAGACACCCGTATGGCCGTATGGCCATATACCGTAAAGACAGCCTCTTCCGAGGGCGAGCAGGTCAGGAGGCTTATTCGCGCCTCATCGCTCAGGCTGAGCTGTGCCGAAAGCGGAAAGACAAGGAGCAGCACAATGAACAAACATATCAGACGTCTCATTTAAACTTGGGATGTAGTTGATTAATGCCGTAAAGGTAGCGACTTTCCGGCGAAAAAACAAGGAGGCGCCCGCCTCGGGTACATTATGACTACGTCGGTTTTCAATTCAGATTGTCACAGATTCCCGTCCTTGCGCGAGGTACGAAGCAATCCAGCGTGCGCCCGGGCTGGATTGCCTCACCCTTCGGATGCGCAATGACGATGCGACAATTTGAATTGCACCCAACGGCAATCATTGATGTTGTTGTTTGGTTGGTTGCAATAGTCGTTATTTTATGACAACCATTAACCACTAACCATTAACCACTAATCAAATTGTCAAAACTATCAAAATGTCAGATTTTGTCATTCAAAAACCCGCTTTTTTGCCGCCCGTCTCTCCTCCAGGCGCAAAAAATGCCGTAATCTGGAGGGAGTGAAAAAGCATTCTGCTCTTTATAGTGAATAATTAATAGTGAATAGTGAACAGTACATCCCTGGAAGTGACAATAAGACAGCTTTTGTTCCGCAAACAGTGCAATCTGATATTCTCTCTTGTGACTTGTAACTCGTAACTTATAACTGCAAAAAAAACCGATTTTAACTGAATTTTCTGCTATATTGAATGTTCTTAACTTTTCATCGGCATCTTTCCGGAAAATCATTGCAATGATTCCGGGAAATCATTGCAATGAAATTTTCGGATCACCGCAATGATTTCCCGGAATCATCGCAATGAAATCCCGGAAAACAGGGGATCGAATTACCGAAATACGCATAATTCTTTTTATAAAATAACAAATCTGTCTGAATTAACTTTAAAATACAATGACAATATGATAGCTGAACTATCTGTTTAACTATTAAAAAGCATACGAATTAACTGGATTTAGAATCAGTTAATAGTTATTGACACAGGCATAAACAGAAAGCATATCCCCCTTACAATAAACATTAACTGATTATAAAACAGCCATATAAGTATTGACTTAATGACCTTTTCCCCTCTAACGCTTAATTCTTAATTAATTAATTCCGTCGTCATGGGTAGTCAGGGCTGAAAAATAAATCACTCCTTATCCGGTGTGTAATTTATCACGGATTCTTCATCCGTTTTTTCAATCTTAAAAATAACGGGACGTAATCCATCATTACAACTGCATATGGCTACACCGGGTTTTTCAATCCAATCGTTATAGTAAAAAATGCCACATCCATGTGCCAGTGCAAAAACATATTGATAGATTGCTTTCCATGCTTCATCACAAAATCCTTCCGGTCTTGACCAATCAGCATAAAAAATCTGTCCTTCTTTAAGCATCGGGCATTTACCTATGCCTTTGACACCATATTCTTTCGCAAGTTCCTCATCAAAATGCCTTTTCAGAACTGTAATTCTACATTTAGTCATTCCCATCATTTTATTATTATCTATTATTAAACCATTACTATTTTTATTAATATTTTTATTTTTCCGTTGTACGCCAAACGCAACTGAAGCTCTGTACTGCTTATATTTTCTGTTCTACCTGCCATTTCTTATGCAATAAAAATTTGCGTAAAGATAGAGGATTAATGGCGACCATACAAGTCCTGATAATTTATTCATGTATGGGCGCAGGCGTTTTTTCCTTGCTGGTTGTAAAAAAACTTATGAAATAAATGTGTTGTTGCGCGAGCAGTCTTTCGGTGTTATGTCGGCAAAACCGGCAGAAGGAACATCAATAAACTCATTTAACAGGGCTTCGTACAAAAGTTTTCGCGACTACCTGAAACCTGAAAAACGATATGTCCAACGATACGGAAAACAACCAGAAAACAACCAGAAATAAGAGAATAAATAATAGCAATATTAAATTCCAATCCAATAATTTCACGTTCGGAGATGGCAAATCAATTGGAAATATCCGAAGGCAGTTTGCGGCATCATTTGGAAAAAATGAAAAGTGAAAATCTTATACGCAGGGAAGGCTCCGACAAAGGTGGCAAAACCATCTGTTTCCCCTTCCCGACCACCAAAAAACCGGCCTTATAAAACGGGTGAGTGATATGTATATTTGCAGACGGAGGGGAGTACAGCGGAAACCAGAGCCGGTTCAGGAGCCGGCCGGAATATTCAGGGAGCATTTTGTTTTTTTGTATGGGAAATCCCAGCCCGACGGCAAGGCCCCGGACGCCCCGGAGGCATGATGCAACAAGGAGAAATGAAAATGAGACAAAACCAAACGAGGGTAAGACATACAGCAATCTATACAATACACGCTTCCCGCATCAGGCAATCAAAACCTTCTAATTTTACCGCAGATATGCCGTCTCGTATTGTTATGGCTTTGTTTAACTTAAAAAGATGTATCTATGACTCTAACAATTAAAAAAAATGTACCATGAAGAAAAAATTTATTTTATTTAGGCGAACAACGTTTTATTTGTTATTTTTCCTAACTTCGTTTGCTCTTACGGCGCAGAACGTCGTAAGAGGAACAGTAACCGATAAAAACGGTGAAACTTTAATCGGTGTGAATATCGTGGAAAAAGGCACAAGAAATGGAACGACAACAGATATCGACGGGAATTACACCCTCAGCGTGCCCCGAGATGCTGTCCTGGATTTTTCGTACGTAGGCTACGTAGCACAATCCATTCCCGTCCAGGGACGGAACAGGATTGATGCCACCTTGTCTGAAGATTCGGAATTACTGGAAGAAGTAGTGGTGATAGGCTACGGCACTCAGCGCCGCGAGGCTGTAACCGGTTCGGTTGCTTCGGTGAATGAAGCAAAGATAAAGGAAATACCGGCAAGCAATATCTCGCAGGCGTTGCAGGGAAGGGTTGCCGGGATGGAAATGTCGCAAACCTCTACCAAGCCGGGAGCGGATATGCAGATCCGTATCCGCGGTACGCGCTCTCTGAATGCCAGCAACGACCCCTTAGTCGTACTGGATGGCATCCCCTTCGCCGGCTCTATCGGCGACATCAATCCCAATACGATTAAGAGCATCGATATCCTGAAAGATGCCTCCGCAACGGCTATCTATGGTTCGCGGGGCGCCAACGGCGTGATACTGGTCACTACCTTCCGCGGAACAGAGGGCGTAAAGGCGCAGGTAAACTACAATGGCTATTATGGAGTGAAAAACGTCTTTGCCAAATTCCCCATGATGGACGGCCCGGAATTTACCGCCATGCGTCAGGCTGCCGGCCTGTACACCAATGCATTGGATGAAGCGGATAATGTAAATACCGACTGGCAGGACCTGCTGTACCGGACCGCTACCGTCACCAACCACGATGTGAGCGTTTCGGGTGGTGCCAGCCAGGGAGGATATAACTTCGGGATTGGCTATTACCGCGATGAAGCCGTAGTGCCCACACAAGACTACACACGCTTTTCGCTGCGCGGCACGTTCGACCAGGAAATAGGCCGATATTTCCGCTTCGGCGTCACCACAAACAACAACTACAATGTGACTGGAGGTTCCAACGTAGGAATGTACGGCGTACTGAGTATGTCGCCCATTGCCAACCCTTACAACGAGGATGGCAGCTGGAAAAGAACCATCCGGATGCCCTCAGATGAGCAATGGGTCTATACGAGAGAAATCCTGGGCGAACTGGAAGACAAATGGCTAAGCATAAGCAAGGCGTTCGGCTCGTACAACACCCTGTATGGCGAAGTGAAAATACCCGGTGTCGAAGGCCTGAAGTACCGCGCCAATGTGGGATTGAACTTCCGCATGAGCAACGGGGGAAGCTATACGGCCGAAGGAATCAACAGCTCTACCGCTACGACACCTTCCACAGCTACCGTCAGCAACTCGCTTACCACCAACTGGGCCGTTGAAAACCTGCTGAGCTACGACCGTACCTTCGCCGGCAAACATCAGGTGAATGTGGTAGCGATGTACTCCGCAGAACAAACCAGCTACAACCGTTCGTATATGTCGGCAAGGGATATTCCTGCCGATCATTTCCAGTACTATAACCTGGGAAGGGCTGCCGGTGAAATAACGGTCAGTCCCGGCGAACAACAATACGAGGTGAGCGGCCTGATGTCGTGGATGGGACGCGCAATGTATGCGTACGAAGGCCGTTACATGCTCTCGGTCACCCTCCGTTCCGATGCCTCCTCCCGCCTGGCCCCCGGACATCAGTGGCATACGTATCCTGCCGTATCGGCCGGATGGAATATCAGGGAAGAAGCCTTTATGCAAGACCTCACCTGGCTGGATAAGCTGAAGCTGCGCGTAGGCTACGGACAAACCTCCAACCAGGCCGTTGATCCCTATAAAACGCTCGGACTGCTGGATACCCGGCCTTATAACTTCGGCGATACCTACGCCACCGGATACTACGTCTCCCAGTTGCCCAACCCCGAACTGGGATGGGAATATTCCGAAACATGGAATTACGGTCTGGATTTCTCTCTGCTGAACAACCGCGTATCGGGTACCGTGGAATACTATGTGCAGAACACCAAGGATGTGCTGCTGAGTGTCGCTCTGCCGCGTACATCGGGCGTGAGCAGCTACACGGCCAATATAGGCGAAACGCAGAACAAAGGCTTTGAGCTCTCACTCAACGGTACGATCATCGACAACCTCAGCGGCTGGACCTGGGAAGCCGGGTTCAACCTCTACTCCAACCGCAATAAACTGGTATCGCTTGTATCGGGGCAAGAGAGAGACGAAGGCAACCAATGGTTCGTAGGCTACCCCATTGACGCCCTCTACGACTATGAGAAGACAGGACTCTGGCAGGAGGGAGACCCTTACCTGGATATCCTGGAACCCGGCGGTAATGTAGGGATGATCAAAGTGAAATATACCGGCGATTACAATGCCGACGGCACACCGGCCAGACAAATCGGCCCCGACGACCGGCAAATCATCAGCATTGAACCCAACTTCCAGGGCGGCATCAACACCCGCGTAGCTTATAAAAGCTTCGACCTGAGCCTGGTGGGCGCATTCAAGAGTGGAGGTATCCTCGTCAGTACCCTTTACTCTTCCAACGGCTACCTCAATATGCTGACCGGACGCCGGGGAAATGTAAAGGTTGACTACTGGACACCGGAGAATACCGATGCCAACTATCCCAAACCCGGCGGTATGCAGAGCGGCGACAATCCCAAATACGGCAGCACCCTGGGATACTTCGACGCATCCTACCTGAAGGTACGCACCATCACCCTGGGATACAACGTCAACCCGAAATGGCTGAAGAGCGCCGGCATCGACAGGCTGCGCGCCTACCTCACCGCACAAAACCCCTTTGTGGTCTTCTCGCCCTACCACAGCGAATCAGGCATGGACCCCGAAACGAACTCCTACGGCAACGAAAACGTAGCGGTAGGCGGACTGAGACGTATCCTGACCATCGGGACGAACTCGCCTGCCACACGCAATTATTTACTTGGTATTAATCTGACATTTTAAATCCATATCCTTATGAAACGAATCTATCGAAATACGGTAAAAGGAGTAGCTTTCATGACTTTGTTCTTCTCCATGGCCTGCTCCGACATATTGAATGAAGAACCGCGCAGCATCTACGAACCCGGCTATTTCCAGACCGAGAAAGGAGTACTGGGAGGGCTGACGTCGATGTACGCCCACCTGCGCTATATTTACGGACAAGCCTACTATTACAACATCTGCCTCACCGGTACCGATGAGGTGACGTGGGCACAGAGCGCCGATGCCAACTTCAAGGATGCCGATCTGACCAGCGGAGGGCAGATGACCTCTTCTACCAGCCGGGCCGACGTGGTATGGGATGCCGCATTCCCTAACATCAACACCGCCAGCGGCGTCATCGAAAATGCCATCGAAGTAGGCCTTGACCCGGCGCTCATTGCCGAAGCCCGCTTCTTCCGCGCCTTCGACTACTTCCTGATGGTGCAGACCTTTGGCGGCGTACCCCTCGACCTGGGAGCCGGAGAGCTGAAGTTTAATACCTCTACCGCAAGAACGTCCGTGCGCAATACCGTGCCCGAAGTTTATACCAAAGGTATTTTCCCGGATTTGCTGATCGCAGTAAACGACCTGCCGGATGCCCCGCGCATAGTCGGCGGCGTAACCAAGACGGCGGCGCGCCTCCATCTGGCCAAAGCCTATCTCACCTACGCATGGTGGCTCGAAAACCCGAACAATATTCCGACCTATCCGGAATCTCCCCGTAGCGATCCCGACGGGCACGACGCAGCATGGTATTTCCAGCAGGCATACAATGTAGCGACCGAAGCCATTGCCAATCCGGGACCTTTCGGATTGCAGGCAACGTTCTACGATGTGAACCTGGCACAGAACGACCGCAATAAGGAAATCCTGCTCTTTGCCGACCATACGGAGTCGAGCGAGTTTTACAATGGCGGCAGTCTGACTTACGGCAACGGTGCAGCGCCCGACAACTTTGCCGGCTGGATGATGACCTGGAACTACACCAATATCCGCAGTGCCGGCAAAGAAGACGGTACAGAGGCTGTAAGCTCCGTACAGCGCGAAGCCGTGCAGGCGCTGGGACGTCCCTGGATACGCATGTGCCCCACCATCAACGTGATAGAAAACACCTTTGCCGATAAAACCCGGGATGCACGCTACGACGGCACGTTTACGACCGTCTATCGCGGCAACTGGCCGAAAGGAGGCACCTCCAATCCGGTATTATACAATGCAAACAATCTGCCGGTCTATCCGGGCGATGCCATACTGAGCTTCCTGAACGAAGAGCCTGCCACGCCGATAGATTATTATCTCCCCGACAAGAAGGACGCCAGTAATGTCGGTGCAGGCGTACTGCCCGACAGGGCCGACTATGTGGTCTCGCCACGCGGCATCAGCCGGCTGATCTATCCCGGCCTATGGAAACTGGGGCCCTACCGTACCGACAACGGGAGTGGACTGGGACAACCGAATGCCGGCAGCACCCGCCCTTTCAACATCGCCAAATTTTCCGAACTCTATCTGATAGCAGCCGAAGCAGCCGTGAAAGGCGCCGGTGGCAGCCAATCTGCACGCGACCTGGTGAACGTGCTTCGCGCACGTGCCGGTAAATGGCGCTGGGACAACAACGGGAATACGGCCAAAGAAGCAGACTACAGCGATGTCCTGACCGCTGCCACACCCTCTGTAATAACGATCGACTACATTCTGGACGAACGTTCGCGCGAATTTTACGGCGAAGGCTACCGCTGGTTTGATCTGGTGCGTACCCAAAGCTGGAAATCGAAGGCGGGCTCTTATGAGATATGTGGAGTCAATGCAGGCGATCATACGCCGGTAACTTACAACCGTAATATCGAAAATCATCACTACCTGCGTCCTATCCCACGCGCTCAGCTCGACCGGCTGGAAATGACCGCCGCCGAAAAGCTGGCGTATCAGAACCCAGGCTATGTTGAAGATTTCGAAGATTAAAGAACCCTAATCCAATCCCGGCAGGGACAGGCCTGCCGGGGTTTTCTTCCCCAATCGGATAATATAAAAGCTTTACGATTATATTTAAACTCAATAGCATGAAAAAGACAGTCGTATTCATTGTTTTACTTTTTACAGCTCTCTGTGCTTCAGGGGAAGTCCGTCTGCCTCGCTTAGTCAGCGACGGCATGATCCTGCAACGCGAGGCGCCCCTCAGACTATGGGGATGGGCGGCGCCCGGCGAAGAAATTCATCTTGGTTTCAGACAAACCACTTATACGACCACAGCAGACCCGGGCGGTAACTGGTCGGTTGCGCTGCCTCCCCAGAAGGCAGGAGGCCCTTATCAGATAAGGATTCAGGCCGGCAATACGCTGACCATAAACGACGTACTGTTCGGCGACGTATGGCTGTGCTCCGGACAATCGAATATGGAGACGCCCGTTTCACGCGTGATGACGCTCTTTGGCGACGCGATCAGGAATTATTCCAATCCACATATCCGGTATGTAAAGATACCCCTGACTTATAACTTCCACGGAGAGCAAACCGATGTAGCTCCCTGTTCGTGGGTGGACATCACGCCGGAGACGGCACAGACGCTTGCCGCTCTCCCTTATTTCTTCGCAAGAGAGATGTACGAAAAGACCGGAGTACCCGTCGGCATCCTCAATTCCAGCGTAGGCGGTTCGCCCGTAGAAGCCTGGATAGGCGAGGCAGCCTTGCAAGCCTACCCCGTCTTGCTGAACGATATGCGCATCTGCCGCTCCGACGAGTTTATCGCCGATATGCAGCGCCTCTCGGCCTTGCCCGGCATCCGGTGGAATGAAGTACTGAATGCGGAAGACCAGGGATTGCAGGAAGACTGGTCGTCGCCCGGATACGACGACACCGCATGGGAGACCACGGATTTGTTTGATAACAGCTGGGGAAGGAAAGGATTTCGTCCGCGCAACGGCGCACATTGGTTCCGGAAAGAGATCGACGTCCCCGAAGAGATGGCGCATCAGGAAGCCATGCTGTACATGGGGCGCATCATCGACGCAGACAGGGTGTATGTCAACGGCCGCCTGGCCGGAACAACCGGGTATCAGTATCCTCCCCGCAATTATCCCCTGCCGGCCGGGATGCTGAAAGCCGGGAAAAACCAGATCAGCGTACGCCTGACCAGCCAGGGAGGAATCCCCGGATTTGTGGAAGGAAAACAGTATGCGATCGTAGCCGGCGGACAGACCATAAGCCTCGAAGGCGAATGGAAATACAAGCTGGGAGCCGAGATGCCCTTGATGACGGGAGGGGGAGTCTCTTTCCAGAACAAACCGACAGGGCTTTACAATGCGATGATAAGCCCTCTGAAAAATTTCCCCCTCAAGGGAATCATCTGGTACCAGGGCGAATCGAATACGAACAATTACGACGAGTATTACGGCCTAATGGTGGCGCTGATAAACGACTGGCGCAGCTTATGGGAGAAAGGCGATGAGCTGCCGTTCTTTATCGTCCAACTGCCCAACTATATGGAGCCGGCCTACGTACAGCAGAACAGCCACTGGGCCGCACTGAGGGATGTGCAGCTGAAGCTGTCGCAAACCATCCCGAATACCGCGCTGGCCGTAGCCATCGACCTGGGCGAAGCCAATGACATCCATCCGCTCAATAAGAAAGACTTGGCCAAACGCCTCAGCCTGCAAGCCCGCAGAATCGTTTACGGCGAAAAAATCGTCAGCGAAGGCCCGGTATTTGAATCGTACGAAACGAATGGCAGCAAACTCATCCTCTCCTTCAGAGAAGGGACGAACGACCTGAAGCCCGTAAACGAACTCAAAGGCTTCGCATTAGCCGGTACCGACGACATCTTCCACCCGGCAAAGGCCGTCATCGAAGGGAAAAAAGTCGTCGTCTGGCACGACACGATTACTCAGCCCCAGGCTGTCTGCTATGCCTGGGCAAACAACCCTGAAGGCGCCAACCTGAGCAACCGCTCAGACCTTCCCGCCTCTCCATTCCGAACAAAATAATACCTGAAATACATGTTCCATGAGAAAACACTATGCATCCCTATTTGCAATAACGCTGCTCTCCGGCGCATTATCGGCCCAGAATCCCTTTATCCGCGATCAATTCACGGCAGACCCGACAGCAAGGGTCTTTGAGGGTAAAGTCTATGTTTATCCCTCGCACGATATTCCCAGCCCCATCGAGCGGCTCCGGGAATGGTTTTGTATGGCCGACTACCATGTCTTCTCGTCGGAAGACCTGACGGAGTGGGCCGACCACGGCGTGATTATCAGCCAGGACAAGGTTCCCTGGGTCGATCCGGAATCGTACAGCATGTGGGCGCCCGATTGTGTGTATCGCAACAGTAAGTACTACTTCTATTTCCCGGCAAGCGTCCGGGATACCCTGATTGGCCGCGGCTCAATGGTCGGTGTGGCCATCGCGGAGCGTCCATACGGCCCTTTTGTCCCGCAGGCCGAACCCATCAGGGGAGTACACGGCATCGACCCTTGTACGCTGACAGATAAAGACGGACAAGCTTACATCTATTGGGCGGGTTTCGGCAACCTGATGGGCGCCAGACTGAAAGAGAATATGCTGGAGCTGGCCTCCGAGCCTGTGGTCATACGCGAATTACCCGACAAGGGCCTCAAAGAAGGGCCGTTTGTATTCGAGCGCGAGGGCAGGTATTATTTCACCTTCCCATGGGTGCAAGACAGTACGGAATCTCTGGTGTATGCAATGGGAGAGAATCCCCTGGGCCCTTTCGGGATGAAAGGCGTCATCATGGACCAGTCGCCCACGGGATGCTGGACGAATCACCACTCCATCATTGAGTATAAAGGACAATGGTATTTATTTTATCATCACAACGACCTCTCGCCTCAATTCGATAAAAACCGCTCCGTCCGCGTAGATTCCCTGACATTCAATCCCGACGGCAGCATCCGGAAAGTAATCCCCAGCCTGCGCGGCGTAGGCCTCACCAACGCCCGGAATGAAATACATCCCGACCGCTACAGCCGGCTAAGCGACACAGGAGCAGCGATCGGCTTCCTGCATCCGGAAAATACCTTCGCGGGATGGAAAACCATCCTGAACGAAGCAGGCGCATGGGTGCAATACAACCGGGTGGATTTCGGAAACAGCAAGCCGGAAATCCTGAAAGCCCTCGTCTCCTCAGCAACAGGCGGTAAACTGGTGGTACGAACAGACGGAGTGAACGGAAAGCGGATTGCCGAAATCGCGATACCTCACTCCAGCCCACCGTGGACGGAAGTCAGCGGTGCACTCGCGGACGCTCCGGCAGGCATGCACGACCTGTTCATCTCGCTCGAAGGCCGGGGCCATATCGAAATAGACTGGATACGCTTTGATGAGGCGGCAAACAGATAAGAGCAAATTCAAATACGAAAGATTCAGAAATGAGACCAGCAGTAAGTATATGCCTCTTTTTATCCGTTTTCCTGCCGGATACGCTGCCGGCGCAAACGACCGGCAACAATAAGACAACGTTTACCAATCCCGTAATTTACGCAGATGTCCCCGATCCGGATGTCATCCGGGTGGGGAGCGATTTCTATATGGTGAGTACCACGATGCATCTGATGCCGGGAGCGCCGCTTATGAAATCAAAAGACCTCGTAAACTGGGAAATCATCAGTTATGTGTTTGATGAAATAAAAGACAGCCCGCTATACGATCTCGAAGGAGGCAATGTGTATGGACAAGGGCAGTGGGCTTCGTCGCTTCGCTATCACAAAGGTAAATTCTATGTGTTTTTTGCAACCAACAGGCCCCGGAAATCCTATATATATGCCACCGGCAATCCGTCCGGCAAATGGGAAAAAGCCGGTGAGTTTGAAGGGAATTACCACGACGCCTCGCTCTTGTTCGACGACGATGGAAAGGTCTGGCTGGCTTACGGCGCCGGACATATCCGGATAAAGGAACTAAAGAACGACCTCAGCGGTGTGAAGGAGGGATTCAATGCCAACGTCATTGACGGAGAAGAGCAAGGCTATAAGGGCTTGCTGGAAGGGACGCATCTATGCAGATACCATGGGAAGTATTATATGTTTCTGATATGGTGGCCTGCCGGAGGCATCCGCACCCAGCTCTGCTTCCGCTCAGACCGCATAGAAGGGCCCTACGAGTCGAAAACGATACTCGCCGACACACTTAATTTGTATGGCAGAGGCATCGCCCAGGGGTGCCTTGTGGATACGGAAGATGGTCGCTGGTTTGGCTTTCTCTTTCAAGACCATAATGCCGTAGGACGTGTCCCTGTACTGATGCCTTGCCGCTGGGAAGACGGCTGGCCTGTCCTGGGCGACCAAGAAGGGAAAGTGCCTGAAATAATGGAAAAACCGGTGCAGGGCTATGCCGAAACGCCTTTAGTCGTCAGCGACCACTTCGATACCGGGAAGCTGGCACTGAACTGGCAATGGAATCATAATCCCGATAACAGCCTGTGGTCGCTCACCGAACGCCCGGGCTACCTGAGGCTCAGGACAGGGAAGGTGACGGAAAGCATCTTCCAGGCCCGTAACACCTTGTCGCAACGTACCGAAGGACCCCGGTGCAGCGGGATCATTGCCATGGATATTTCTCAGATGAAAGAGGGGGATGTAGCCGGCTTAGGCGCTTTCTGCGCCGAACCCGGACTGATCTCGGTACGCATGGAAAGTGCGGGTAAATTTCTTGTGATGACAGACCGGGACGAAGAAAAAGGCAGGATTAGATGTACCGGAAACCGGGTCTATCTGCGTATGGACTGTGACTTCCGCACCGATAAGGCGACCTTCCGTTATAGCTTCGATCAGGAGAGCTGGACGCGCCTGGGCACGGAATTCCGCATGATATATAACCTGGTTCATTTCATGGGTAATCGCTTTGCGATTTACAACTACGCGACGAAAGCAGCAGGAGGATATGTGGATATTGATTTCTTTAACTACATTAAACAACAATAAGATGAAACGTTTAACAACATTTTTAATCCTGTTACTTTCGACAATCCGGCTTTCCGGTACGGAACAATTTGTCTTCACCCAGGGAGACAAAACCTGGTTCCCACTGGCGGTTAACGGCAAACCGGTAGCGATCCTCTCCGGCGAAGGCGAGGATAAAGGCGTAGTCCGCGCGATAAACGACCTGAAAGACGACTTCCGCAAAGTAACGGGAAACACACCTGCCGCCAACAGCCCTTATGCCCTCATCATCGGGACGAAAGGGAAATCGGCCCTTATCGACCGCCTCATCAGAGAAGGCAAAATAGAGGGGAGTGAACTGGAAGGCAAACGGGAGAAATACAGGATACAGACTGTAGCGAACGCCGTCGAAGGCATCACTTCCGCCCTTGTCGTCTCCGGAAGCGATAAACGAGGAACGATTTACGGTATCTATGAACTTTCGCGGCAAATCGGCGTATCACCCTGGTACTGGTGGGCGGATGTGCCGGTCGTACCTCAGGAAAACCTCTATGTCAGGCCCGGTACTTACACCGATGGCGAACCTGCCGTCCGCTACCGGGGCATCTTTATTAACGACGAAGCGCCGGCATTCCAGTCGTGGTGCGAAGAGAAATTCGGCGGCGTCAATTCGGGAATGTATGTACATATTTTCGAACTGATCCTCCGCCTGAAAGGTAATTTCTTCTGGCCGGCCATGTGGGGCAACGCTTTTTACGACGACGATCCGCTGAATGGCCCCCTGGCCGACGAGATGGGGATCGTCATCGGCACCTCGCATCATGAACCGATGGGACGCGCCCACGAAGAATGGAACCGCTACGGAAAAGGAGCATGGGACTATGACAAGAACCCGAAAGTCTTGCAGGAATTCTGGCGCAGCGGCATAGAACGGATGAAAGACTTTGAAACCGTAGTCACTGTCGGTATGCGTGGCGACGGCGACGAACCCATGAGTGAAGGAGCCAATATCGCCTTACTGCAACGCATCATCAGCGACCAGCGCACTATCATTGCCAAAGTCACCGGAAAGAAAGCGGAAGAACGACCCCAGGTATGGGCTTTGTATAAAGAAGTGCAAGACTATTACGACAAAGGAATGCGCGTCCCCGACGACGTCACGCTGCTGCTTTGCGACGATAACTGGGGCAATGTGCGCAAACTGCCCGACATCAACGCGCCCCGGCGCAAAGGCGGATACGGCATGTATTACCACTTCGACTATGTAGGCGGCCCGCGCAACTACAAATGGATTAACGTCAGCCAAATACAACGTACCTGGGAACAGATGAATCTGGCCTATACGCATGGAGTCGACAGGTTATGGGTCGTCAATGTAGGCGATCTGAAACCCATGGAATTTCCTATCAGCTTTTTCCTGGATATGGCATGGAATCCCAGCCGCTTCAGCCCTGGCAACCTCTTGCACTATACAGAGGAATGGTGCGCACAACAGTTCGGCGGAAAATATGCCGGGGAAGCCGCCCGCCTCATCAATCTTTACACCAAATACAACAGCCGCGTGACGCCGGAACTGCTGGATGACAAAATATACAGCCTTGAAAATTACAAGGAATTTGAAACCGTCGTGAACGACTACAAACAACTTGCGCTCGACGCTTTTCGTTTGTATAACCAACTGCCGGCTGCCTGGCGCGATGCCTTCGACGAGCTGGTGCTCTTTCCCATCAACGGCATGTGCAACCTGTACGAGATGTACTACGCCTTAGCGATGAACAAACAATATGCAAAAACATACGATATGCGTGCCAATCCGTATGCCGGCAAAGTGAAAGAATGTTTCCTCCGGGATTCGTTGCTCACAGAACATTACAACCGGGATATCGCCGGCGGTAAATGGGCGCACCAGATGGACCAGGTACGCATCGGTTATACTTCGTGGCAACAACCCGCCCGCAGCATCATGCCCCAGGTAGAGTATGTCTATCGCAAAGTACCGGAAGAGAAGCGCTTCATAGAAAAGGACGGGTATATCTCGATAGAAGCCTGTCATTTCGCCCGTTCGCAAGGCGCCGGCTCAATCCGCTGGGAGATCATTCCCGACCTGGGAAGAACCCTGTCGGCTGTAAGCACCTTCCCGCAGCAGGTGTATCCGAAAGAAGATGAAGCGGTTTACCTCGAATATGATTTACTGACCGTTTCACCGGAAGGCGAGGTGGACGTGCAGCTCTGGCTGGCGCCCACACTGAACTTCAATGCCAATAAGGGGCTACGTTATGCCCTTTCGATTGATGGAGGCAAAGAGGAAATCGTTAATTTCAACGGACATTACGACGGCTCGCTCGGCAAGTGGCAGGGCGAACGCATCATCCGGACGGCGACTCCCATGAGGATTGGCGGAGCGGGTAATCATACACTGCGCATCCGCGTGCTCGAACCCGGTATCGTGTTTGAAAAAATCCTGCTCAACTTCGGCGGACTGAAAGCCAGCTATCTCGGCGCTCCGGAAAGTTTCTACGTCGATACCCATTCGCCCTTCCCTGCCGTTCCACCGGCCGAGGGCGTCACAACGCGCCTGGACCACGACCAGATGATGGAACAACTGGGACTGAGCTATCCGGCATTGCCGCCTGACGAAGGCGCACCGAATCCATCTCTTTACAATACGGTGCGCTCGGCTTTCGGCCTATGGACAAACTATGTAAACGAATGGGAACCGAATGGCGATTATTATACCGGCTCCAGATTCTATAAACCACTCAAACTACATGATCTGAACGGCCTGAGCGCACAATCCTGGCCTGAACGCCGCGCAGCGATATTCGAAGAAGTCCGGAAAATATACGGAGCGATCCCTGAAGAAGCGGATGGGTTGAAGATTGAATGGACTGTGAGCGACCCGATAGAAGTAAAAAAAGTGTTCAGCCGCAACGGCCTGGTCGAAACGATTCCTTTCCGCCAGTACCAGATTACGGGAAAGCCGGATGTGTCTGCTTTCCCCATGGTACGCAACGCGCCTGTCGTGAGTGGTACGTTGCGTATCCCGGCAAGTGTACCCGAAGGTACGAAAACACCGGTCGTTATCAACTATGCGTTTAGTTTCGGCAGTGGCCTCCTGATAAGTGATGAGAGCCTATGGAATACGATGGCGCCTGCCGGCATCGGCGTACTCTACTTCAATGCCGGCGCTCTCCAGCCCGATAACGGAGAAGGGCTGACAAGCTATCTCATCGGCTTAGTCAATCAAGGAGCCTGGCGCAAACCCGCCGATTGGGGAACCCTGGTGGCCTGGTCGTGGGGGATCAGCCGCTTCATTGATTTCTTCGAACAGAACAACGCGCTCGCTGATACGAGAAAGATAGCCGTCACCGGACATTCGCGTTACGGAAAAGCGACCCTGGTAGCGATGGCTTACGATACCCGTATCAGCACGGCTTTCCCCAGTTCGTCGGGTGCAATGGGAGTTGCACAAAGCCGCAGGCATTGGGGCGAAGACCTCGAAAACTGCGTCTGGGATTCGGAATACCATTGGGTGGCTGGCAACGCCATGCGATATGCCGGTGTGGACGAAAGCAGCACAGACGGCTATATGCCCCGTAAAGTGCTGCAAATGCCTGTCGATGCCGAATCGTTGGTAGCGCTCTGCGCTCCCCGTCCCCTCTTTATCGGTAGCGGCGACATTACCCAGGGCGATGCCTGGGTGGACCCTTACGGCCTCTACCTCACCGCAGTTGCCGCAAGTCCGGTCTATGAATTACTGGGTAAAAAGGGCATTGTGATGGGAGATACCATGGATTATCAGGGGAAGAAAATACCGATGCCGGTCACTGACAAAGCCTACCTTTCGGGCGACATCGGTTTCCGTCGCCACCACGGAGGACACGAAGCAGGGCCGAACTACCCTGCGTTTAAAGAATTTATTTTGAAATACTGGAAATAACATCAACGAATAATGAATACAAGCACCTTTTCGGAAGCCAAAGGCTTTTACAAACTCTCATGGCGCGAACGAATCGCATTCGGTTCGGGTGACATGGCACAGAACTTCATTTACCAAACGGTAACGACTTATCTGTTGTTTTTCTACACCAATGTCTATGGGTTGAATCCTGCGATTGCAGCCACCATGTTTCTGGGCGTACGCATCATCGACGCCATCTGGGACCCGGTAGTAGGCGCCATCATTGATATGCACACAACCCGTTTCGGCAAGTACCGCGGCTGGTTACTTATCATGGCTTTGCCGCTTACCATACTGATGATAGCCTGTTTCATTGTTCCCGATTTCGGCGAGACAGGGAAGATTGTTTATGCCTGCGCGACCTACGTAGCCCTTTCGATAGTCTATACAACGGTCAATGTACCTTTCGGTGCACTCAATGCCGCTTTGACACGCGACCAGCACGAAGTGACCATACTCACGACAACACGCATGTGGCTTGTGAACGTGGCGCAGGTAGCCATCACCTACGGAGTCCCGACCATCGTCATTGCATTTGCCGGTACGATGAATTCCCCCGAAGCGCGCAACGGCTGGTTGTTAACTATCATTATCTATGGAGTGGTAGGATTCTGCGCACTGATCTTCTCATTTGCAGGTGTCAAAGAACGTGTGGTCATTTCCAGGGAAGAGCAGTCGAAAGTAAAGTTCACCGATTTGTTTACCGAAGTGGTACGCAATAAACCCCTGCGTGTGATTTCGTTTATGTTTATTACCGCATTTGCAATCATGGCTATCACCAATTCGGCTGCTACGTATTTTGTGAAATACAATCTCGGAAATGAGAACCTGGTAGGATATTACAATGTGATTTCCGCCCTTCCGGCGCTGATTATCTTACCGTTCATGCCGTTGTTGCGCAAAAAACTCGGAAAAAAAGGATTGCTCTACCTTTCGCTTGCCATCTCGTTTATCGGGTTCGTGGGTTTGTTTATCCTTCCTGCCGGCCAGGTAAGCCTGATTTTTGCCTTCCAGGCAATACGCTCCATCGGATTTGGCGTTGTGGGAGCTTTTATCTGGTCACTCATTCCCGAAGCCATCACCTATGGCGAATGGCAAACCGGTAAACGTATTTCAGGGATCGCCAATGCGCTGATTGGTTTCTTTTTCAAATTCGGATTGGCGCTTGGAGGGTTTGTCCCGGGCATTGTGCTTTCGCTTACCGGCTTCAACTCCGAACTAAATGTACAAACTGATGCTGCTTTGCTTGGTATCAGGGTCTTGCTCGCTGCATTGCCGGCTTTATTAGTCGTGCTGCTTGCTTTCATTGTTTCGCGCTATAAGCTTACCGATGCACAGCTTGTCGGGTACGGAAAAGAAATTGAAGAGAAAAGCAATTCATAGCGAATGAGTGAATCATATACAGGTTTATTTCTGATTAATCAACTAACAAAACATACAATTTATGAAATCTTCTTTTGTTTATAGCGGCATTCTGGCCCTTTTACTACTGGGATGCGAACAGGAGCCCCAACCCGATAGTCGCAGTCTGAAGGATGCGCTGAAAGATAAATTCCTTATCGGCACAGCACTGAATGTAGAGCAGTTTACAGGGATTGATACCCTGTCGGAACGTGTGGCACGGGAGAATTTCTCAGCCATTGTGCCGGAGAACTGCATGAAAAGCATGTACCTGCAACCCGTCGAAGGGAAGTTCTTTTTTGACGATGCGGATCAATTTGTGGCCTGGGGCGAGGCAAACAAGATGTGGATCACAGGGCATTGCTTAGTATGGCATTCGCAGGCTCCCTTATGGCTTTGCGTGGATAATGAGGGGAATAATGTATCGTCCGAAGTGCTTACCGAAAGGTTGAGAAAGCATATCACAACAGTGGTTACACGCTACCAAGGGCGTATCAAAGGCTGGGATGTAGTCAACGAGGCCATACTGGAAGACGGCTCCTGGCGCCAGAGTAAATTTTACGAAATCCTGGGCGAGGAGTTTATTCCGCTGGCGTTTCAGTTTGCCCACGAAGCAGACCCCGAAGCCGAACTTTATTATAACGATTATTCAATGGCTTTCGAAGGGAAACGGAATACGGTTGTTCAACTTGTAAAAACATTGAAAGAGCGCGGGCTGCGCATCGACGCCATCGGGATGCAGGGGCATATCGGGATGGACGACCCGGCCATTGAAGACTTTGAAAAGAGCTTGCTTGCTTTTGCCGGAACAGGCGTAAAGGTAATGATTACCGAATTAGACCTGACCGTATTACCTTCGCCTGACCCGCATATAGGCGCTGCCGTGGAATCCGGCTTCGACTTCCGGGAAGAACTGAATCCCTATACCGACGGATTGCCCGACAGCCTGGCAAACGCATGGAGCAAACGCATGGCTGGCTTCTTCCGCCTCTTTCTCACACATCAGGATAAAATCAGCCGCGTAACCCTGTGGGGCGTATGCGACAAGGATTCGTGGCGCAACGACTGGCCTGTGCCCGGACGTACGGATTATGCCCTGCTCTTCGACCGGCAGGGAAAAGCCAAACCTGTGGTGAATGAAATCATACAGATGAGTCTCAATACCGGAAAATAAAAGAACCATGAATAAGGCAAGATATTTGATCCCGGATGATTACATGGCAGACCCTGCCGTACACGTGTTCGATGGTAAGTTGTACATCTATCCGTCGCATGACCGCGAAAGCGGCATCCCCGAAAACGATAATGGCGATCATTTCGATATGAACGACTACCACGTTTTCTCTATGGATGATATCGAAGGGGAAGTGACCGACCACGGCGTCGCGCTCAGGGTTACGGATATTCCCTGGGCAGGCCGGCAGCTATGGGATTGCGACGTGACTTATAAAGACGGGAAATACTATATGTATTTCCCGCTGAAAGACAAAAACGACATCTTCCGTATCGGCATAGCTATCAGCAGCAAACCGGAAGGGCCGTTTATCCCTGAGAAACATCCCGTACCGGGAAGTTACAGCATCGATCCGGCCGTCTTCGGGGAAAACGGAAAATACTATATGTATTTTGGCGGTATCTGGGGAGGACAATTGCAGCGCTACCGCAACAACAAAGCATTGGAATCGGCCTTTTTCCCTTCGGCGCAGGAGCCTTCGCTATGTCCGAAAGTGGTCCGGCTAAGTGATGATATGCTCGGATTTGCCGAAGAAGCGCGCGATCTGCTTATTCTCGGCAAAGAGGGCAGGCCGCTTACCCAGGGGGATACGGAACGCCGCTTTTTCGAAGCCTCCTGGATGCATAAGTACAAGGGGACGTATTACTTCTCGTATTCGACAGGCGATACGCACAGGCTATGTTATGCTACCGGAGATAATCCGTATGGCCCCTTTACCTATCAGGGAGTCCTCCTGACGCCGGTGGTGGGCTGGACGACCCATCACGCCATTGTCGAATACAAAGGGAAATGGTATTTATTTCATCACGATTGCGTACCTTCAGGGGGAAAAACCTGGCTCCGGAGCCTGAAAGTCGTGGAAATGGAATATAACGGCGATGGAACAATCAAAACAATCGACGGAGGAGGAGAACAATGAACAGCATGAAAAAGGTCTTATTATTTATCGCATTAGCAAGCTTTACGGTTTGTAATCCCGTGAACAAAGAGCTGAAACCGTGGGATAAGGGAGCTTTTGAAACAAAGCGGTACCGTAACCTTTTCGCCGAGATGGGATACTCACGGGAAGAGATCGACGGTAAACTAAATGAACTTGTTTACAATCTTTTCGAAGGCCCCGACAAAGTTTATTTTGAAGTGGGTGATTCCATGGCGTATATCTCTGACCTGAAAAACCACGATGTGCGCACCGAAGGAATGTCATACGGTTTGATGATTGCTGTACAATTAGACAAGAAAGAAGTATTCGACCGCCTGTGGAGATGGGGAACTAAGTATATGCAGCATAAAGAAGGACCCTATAAGGGATATTTCGCATGGAGTTGCCGGACTGACGGCAGCCGGAATGCCCAGGGACCTGCTTCCGACGGCGAATTGTATTACGTCACAGCTTTGTTGTTTGCCTCAAACCGCTGGGGCAACGACACCGGAATCGATTACCTGAAAGAGGCGCAGTATATCCTGAATTGCTCCTTTGCCAAAAATGAAACGGATAGTGGCGTTACCAATTTCATCAACGTAGAGCATCAACTCATCACGTTTACACCCGAAGCGTTCTGGGGGGCGACCTTTACCGATCCTTCCTATCATGTTCCTGCCTTTTACGAAGTATGGGCGCGCTGGGCCAGCGATGGACGTTCGGAGTTCTGGCGCGCATGTGCGGCGAAAAGCCGTGACTACCTGCACAAGGCCATACATCCTGAAACCGGTCTCAACCCCGACCAGACTTATTACGATGGTACGCCGGTACGGAGAGGGTTTATCATTGGTGAAGAGTTCCGGTTCGACTCCTGGCGGGTCCCCATGAACATTGCGCTCGACTATTCGTGGGCATGCGCCGACAAAGAATGGCAACACGAATATGGGCATAAAATCCAGAATTTTCTCTATTCACAGGGGCTTGAAACCTTTGTTGACCAATACAAGACAGACGGAACTCTGCCGGAAAGAATTCTGCCCGCAGGTGGATATACCGCACTGCGCCATTCGATAGGCTTAGTGGCTACTTCCGCCGCCGTCTCTTTAGTGTGCACCCATCCCAAAAGCAGGGAATTTATCGCGCATTTCTGGAACTCCGGAAACCAGCCATACGAAGATGGCTATTTCGACGCATACTACGACGGGCTGCTGCAATTATTCGCTTTTATGCACCTGAGCGGGAATTACAGGATTATTTTCCCCGGCGGAGATTGAAATGAATAAATTAATATAAAAAATAGATGAAGGATGAAGAAATTAGTTGTTATTTTTATTTCTGTTTTTATTGTTTCGCACCTTGCTGCCGAAGACGGTAGCCGTTTATGGTTGCGGTTTCAGGAAACAAAAAAGGAGGCGACGGATAGTAAGCTGTTCAGGTCTAACCGGAAAAGTCCCACCATTACGATCGCCCTGGACGAACTAAACCGTTATTGGAAAGGGCCGGCTGTCGATCTGATAGCAGATAAGAAAGCAGGAACCATCAAGGATGGATACAAGATAAGCTACAAGGGGGGCAAAATAAGCATCTCTGCCGCCCGGGATATCGGCTTACTTTATGGCGTTTATCACCTGCTCCGTCTGCAACAGACAGGCAAGGATGCGACAGCGCTTAACGTAGAGGAAAGACCTTCTTACGAGCGGCGCATCCTGAACCACTGGGATAACCTCGACGGAAGCATCGAACGAGGATATGCCGGACGTTCGCTCTGGCAATGGAGCCAGCTGCCCGACACCCTCTCGCCCCGCTATGAAGCGTACGCACGTGCCAATGCCTCCATCGGTATCAATGGGACGGTACTGAATAACGTCAATGCCAATCCGCAGATACTCACCCCCGAATACCTGCTGAAAGTAAAAGCCCTGGCCGACCTCTTCCGACCGTACGGACTGACGGTCTATCTCTCGGTTAATTTTGCAGCTCCGAAAGCGATAGGCGGATTGCCGGATGCCGACCCGCTGAATAAAGACGTACAGCAGTGGTGGAAAAACAAAGTGAAGGAAATCTATGCCCTGATACCCGACTTCGGGGGCCTGCTGGTGAAAGCCAATTCGGAAGGACAGTCCGGCCCGCAGGACTACGGACGCACCCATGCCGACGGCGCCAATATGCTGGCCGACGCACTCAAACCTTACCAAGGCATCGTCATGTGGAGGGCATTCGTTTATAGTCCCACGAAAGAAGACAGGGCAAAGCAGGCCTGCCAGGAGTTCGTGCCTTTGGACGGACAGTTTCGCGACAATGTAATTATACAGATAAAGAACGGGCCGATCGATTTCCAGCCGCGCGAACCCTTCAGCCCGCTTTTCGGGGCGCTCAGGCATACGCAGGAAATGATCGAATTTCAAATCACACAGGAGTATCTGGGACATTCCAAACAATTGGTCTATCTGGCGCCGCTCTTCGAGGAAACCCTGCAAAGCGATACCTATTCCGACGGCAAAGGCGCTACCGTGGCCAAAATAACCGACGGAAGCCTGCGCCCGGCCCGGGTGACGGCCATTGCCGGTGTAGCCAATACGGGAGACGAGGTGAACTGGTGCGGACATCCTTTCGCCCAATCCAATTGGTATGCCTTCGGACGCTTGGCCTGGAACCACAACCTGCCGTCGGAACAAATCGCCGATGAATGGATACGGATGACCTTTACCCCGGATGAGCGTTTCGTTCGCCCGGTAAAAGATATGATGATGAGTTCGCGCGAAACCTGCGTCAATTATATGATGCCCTACGGCCTGCATCACATCTTTGCTTTCAACCAGCACTATGGCCCGGAGCCCTGGGGCGATATACCGGGCGGACGCGCCGACTGGATGCCCTGGTATTACCACAATGCCGATACCACAGGCGTAGGCTTCGACCGGACAGCGACAGGAAGCAATGCCGTCGCGCAATACTTCCCCTCGCTGAACGACGTCTATGGCGACATCAGCCGCTGCCCGGAAAACCTCCTCCTCTGGTTCCATCACGTACCCTGGGAGTATAAGCTGAAGAACGGAGGTAGCCTGTGGGATAACCTGTGCTATCGCTACGACGAGGGGGTGCAGCAAGTACGTTCCTATCAGAAAGTATGGGACAGGCTGGAAACCTGGGTCGATGCTCAACGTTTCCGCGAAGTGCAGTCCAGGCTCAGGATACAGGCCAAAGACGCCCTGATCTGGAAAGACGCCTGCCTGCTATACTTCCAGACCTTTTCCGGGCAGCCCATACCCTACGATATCGAACGCCCGGTAAACGAACTGGACGAGCTGAAAGAGCAAATAAGAATCAAACATAATTCTACTTTATAACAACATACATGGAAAAGACCTGGAGATGGTTCGGGAAAAAAGATACGATAACCTTCGCAATGCTTCGGCAGATCGGAGTAGAAGGGATTGTAACAGCCCTGTATGACGTACCCGCCGGCGAAATCTGGTCGCCGGAAGCGATTGCCGGAGTGAAAAACGATATCGAAGCCGGAGGGCTTCGCTGGTCGGTAGTCGAAAGCCTGCCGGTCAGCGAAGCTATCAAATACGCGGGAAAAGACCGCGACCGGCTGATTGAAAACTACAGACTCAGCCTCGCCAACTTAGGCCGGGCAGGCATACGTACCGTATGCTATAACTTCATGCCAGTCATCGACTGGATACGCACCGACCTGGAGCATCCCCTGCCCGACGGTACGTCGTCGCTCTACTTCGACAAGACGCGCTTTGCTTACTTCGATTGCCGTATCCTCCGGCGCGAAGGTGCCGAAAAAGACTATACTCCGCAGGAAAGGGAACGGGTGGAGGCGCTGGCAAAAAACATCACCGGGGCAGAAGAAGATGCATTGATAGATACCATCATCGTAAAGACGCAGGGTTTCATACACGGGAATATCCGTGAAGGCGACCCGGAGCCTGTGGCTATCTTCAACCGCCTGCTGGCCTTGTATAAAGGCATCGACCGCGACGCCCTGCGAAACAACCTGCGCTACTTCCTCGAACAAATCATGCCGGTATGCGACACCTACGACATCCGGATGTGCATACACCCCGACGACCCGCCCTACCCCGTCCTGGGATTGCCCCGGATCGTCACGGGCGACGAAGACATAAGCTGGATACTGCAAGCCGTGGACAATCCCCGCAACGGACTAACCTTCTGCGCTGGTTCCCTAAGTTCGGGAGCGCATAACGACGTGCCGGCCCTGGCGCGCCGATTCGCTTCGCGCACCCACTACGTCCACCTGCGCAGTACCGACATCCTGGAAGACGGCAACTTCATCGAAGCCTCCCACCTCGAAGGCCGGGGGCATCTGGTAGAAGTGACGCGTATCTTCGAAAAAGAGAACCCCGACCTGCCCATGCGCATCGACCACGGACGCCTGATGTTCGACGATGCCGCCCGGGGATACAACCCCGGTTACTCCTTCTACGGACGCATGTATGCCCTGGCACAGATAGAAGGCGTCCTGGCAGCTGTTAGTGGTTAGTTACCCCACTAACCACTAACCACTAACCACTAATCATTAATCATTAATCATTAATTAAAAAGAAATATGTCCAATTTCAGTATTGCCGGAAAAGTAGCCGTTATCAGCGGCGCCGGCGGAGTGCTTGGCGGAAGTATCGCCAAAAGTTTTGTACAGGCAGGAACCAAAGTAGTTGCCATTGACATCCGGCAGGAGCCGCTCGACGCACGGGTGGCTGAACTCCTCGCCCTGGGAGGCGAGGCCATCGGAATCACAGGCAATGTGCTCGATATCAGAAGCCTCGAAAAGGTGGCGCAAGCTGTTGTCGCCCGCTGGGGACGCATCGATATCCTGCTCAATATTGCCGGCGGGAACCTTCCCGGAGCCACCCTGGCGCCCGACCAGGATTTTTTCGACATGAACATAGTCGACTGGGAGAAAGTGACCTCCCTGAACCTGAACGGGACGGTCTATCCCTCGATGGTATTCGGGCGGGTCATGGCCGCGCAGAAGAAAGGCAGTATCGTGAATGTCTCATCCATGGCCGCCTATTCGGCCATCACACGGGTGCCCGGCTATTCGGCGGCCAAGACGGGCGTCAGCAATTTCACGCAATGGCTGGCCACCGAGATGGCGCTTAAATATGGCGACGGCATACGTGTCAATGCTATCGCTCCCGGCTTCTTCATCGGAGACCAGAACCGCGCCGTACTCATCAACCCGGACGGTAGCCTCACCGATCGCAGCCGGAAAGTGCTGGCCAAAACACCCATGAAACGCTTCGGCGACATCACGGAACTGAACGGCGCCGTCCAATTCCTGTGCAGCGAAGCCGCCGGCTTCATCACCGGCGTCGTACTCCCCGTAGATGGCGGCTTTTCCGCCTTCAGCGGCGTGTGAACAAGGGATTAGCTGCCGCAGGTAATCTCCGGCAGCTTCCCTCCCCGGGGCAGGAACTTTTGTTTTTAACAAGGATTGACCTCTTTTGAATAATCGTTTTTACTTAGCGGAAAGAATAGGATTACTAAATCGGTATATCCATTTGTTTGGAATCCAAAGTATGGATTGCCTTATTGCTGACAGAAGTCCTTATTCAAACACGGGTTGACAATAATCGCAAGCATTTTGCTAAACCCCAATAATAAACAGAATATAGAGATCTTCAAATTTTTGTCATGTACTTAGGATTCGGATAATCAATAAATGTAACGCCGTAAATCCTCCCCGCTTCGTTCTGCCTGAAAATCACCCCTATATTTTTCTTTTTCAGCAGCAAGCGGAAATCGTTGATATTGCTTGCTCGC
>JAISZA010000228.1 GCA_031269535.1 Tannerellaceae bacterium | reverse complement strand
TAATAAACGAAATGGCTTGTAACATTATGATAGGAAGATGAGGAAGTTCTGTGCCATAGCTGCACTGATACTTGTTGCGGTACAGATTGCAGGGCAAAGTCGTATCCGCATAAGCGGCTATGTGTATGATGCCGACGGCAGTCCGCTCGAACTGGTCGTCGTCCAGGTGAAGCATACCCTGACAGGAGCCATGACCGACGAGAAAGGTTTTTACGCCCTGTCGGTAGCTCCTGCCGATTCGCTGACCCTGCTTTATTCCTGTCTCGGATATAATAAGGCGGAGCGCATCCTTCCGACGGCGCAGGCAGATATACGCCTGAATGTACGGATGAACGCCATGACACTCTCGCTGGGAGAAGTCTCGGTAACGGCTTCACGCCGGCAGCTCAATACCATGGAGTACATCAATGCCGACCGGATCAAACTGATTCCCGACCCGGCAGGCGGCAGTATCGAGAGTCTGGTAGTGACGTACGCCGGTGTGTCGTCTTCCAATGAACTCAGCTCACAGTATTCGGTACGCGGAGGAAGTTTCGACGAAAATATCATCTATGTCAACGGGCTGGAAGTCTTTCGCCCCCTGCTCATACGTTCCGGACAGCAGGAGGGCCTGAGCTTTGTCAATCCCGACCTCACGGAATCGGTCAGTTTCGCCGCCGGAGGTTTTGAAGCGCGTTATGGCGACAAGATGAGCTCCGTACTCGATATTACCTACAAAAAACCACAGAAGACCGAAGGCTCCGCCTCGCTAAGCCTGCTCGGCGCCAATGCGTATGTGGGAAATGCCGCCGGAGCTTTCACCCAAGTGACGGGGCTACGCTATAAGACTTCGCGCTCCCTGCTGGGCACCTTAGACACGAATGCCGAATACGACCCTGTCTTTATCGACTGGCAAACCTATATGACCTATCGCCTGACTCCCCGGTGGGAGCTGAACTTCCTGGGGAACATTGCTTCCAACAGTTTCCGCTTTATCCCCCACAGCCGCTCTACGGCCTTTGGCACAGACACAAAAGCCATGGAACTCTACGTGAACTTCGCGGGCCAGGAGCGGGATAAGTTTCAGACCCTCTTTGGTGCACTCACCCTGAAATACAAACCCCGCGAGCAGGTGGAAACGGGCTTGCAATTCTCGGCTTTCAGCAGCCGGGAAGAAGAGACGTATGATATCACCGGCTCTTATGTGATCGGACGCAAAGAGGATACGGAAAATACAGGCGCCGGAAATTCGCCCTTAGAGGTCGGACTGTATCACGAACATGCCCGCAACCGCCTGAACGCCGGAGTAATCAATATCGGACACTATGGCTCCGTACGCACCCAAAGCCATACCATCCAATGGGGCGTCACCGCCCAGACAGAAAACATAAGCGACCATATCAACGAATGGGAAAGGCGCGATTCGGCAGGCTATTCACTCCCCCACCGGGAAGAGGGCCTTTATGTGTTCTCCAATCTCTATTCAGACAACAGCCTTGTCAGTACGAGGCTCTCCGGATACCTCCAGGATGTGTTCAAATTCCGCTCTCCCCAGGGATTGTTCACGCTGACGGCAGGGGGACGGGCCGGCTACTGGACATACAACGACGAATTTATCTTCAGTCCCCGCGTCTCGCTGGGATTCATACCCAACAGCAATCAGAATCTGACCTTCCGCCTCGCCACCGGCGTATATTACCAGACTCCTTTCTACAAGGAACTGCGCCGGATGACACAGGACGATGCGGGAAACAATATCATTGAGCTGAACGAAAAACTGAAATCCCAGCGCTCCATCCACTTCATTGCCGGAGGTGATTATGCGTTCAGCCTGCTCGGACGAAACTACAAACTGACGACCGAGCTCTACTACAAAAAGCTCGACAGGCTGAATCCCTATACGGTGGATAATGTAAAAATCCGCTACTATGGCGAGAACTGCGCCCGGGGCTATGCGGCAGGCATCGACCTGAAGTTCTTCGGCGAGCTGGTACCCGGGGTCGATTCCTGGCTCAGCCTCTCACTGATAAAGGCCGGACAAACCATCCGGGAGCTTACCCAGGCTCCCCTGCCCAATAACCCCGGATACAACCTCTCCCTCTTTTTCCAGGATTATTTTCCGGGATACGACCGGATCAAACTGAACCTGCGGGGTATCCTGTCGGGACGCCTGCCCGTGACAGCTCCCTATCAAGGATATGAGAAGGGATATTACCAGACCAGCCCTTTCCGGAGGGTCGATGTCGGCATGTCGTACCAGCTGGCGGGGGGCACGGATGCTCTGATGGACAGGGGCGTCTTCCGCCACCTGAAAAATATCTGGATCGGAGCCGACCTGTTTAACCTCTTCGACATACTCAATACCAATTCGTACCTTTGGATTACCGACGTGCACGACAGGCAATATCCAGTCCCTAATTACCTGACCGGCCGCCGGCTTAATCTGCGCCTGATCGTTGATTTCTGAGTTTACCAATTTATATACTTATGATAAAGATATTTACAACAGAGACCGTAAAAACGCTTGATAAATACACCATCACACACGAGCCCATTTCTTCCGTAAACCTGGTGGAACGGGCGGCGAATGTCTTTGCCGGGGAATTTTCGCGTCGCTACGGAAAGCAGAAACGGGTGATTGTCTTTGCCGGCCAGGGCAATAACGGAGCCGACGCCCTGGCTATATCGCGCCTGCTGGCAGAAGATTACTCTTTCACACGGATAGAGGCCTATCTGTTTAATACCCATACAGGGCAATTGTCTGCCGAATGTGAAATCAACAAGCGGCGCCTGAGCGCGACAGGCGGTGTGGCTTTTGCAGAAGTGAGTGCACGCTTCACTCCTCCCCCACTGGATAAGCACGATATCGTCATCGACGGGCTGTTCGGCTCAGGGCTTAAGCGTCCGCTGGAGGGAGGCTTTGCCAAGCTGGCAAAGTATATCAACGCATCCGGGGCAAAGGTCGTGTCTATTGACATCCCCTCCGGCCTTTTCGGTGAAGACAATAGCGTGAATACGCCTGAAACGATTGTCCGCGCCAGCCTTACGCTTAGCTTCGGCTTCCCGAAGTTAGCCTTTCTCTTACCGGAGAACGCGCCTTACGCAGGCAGCTGGAAAGTGCTGGATATCGGTATCCATCCCGATATTATAGCCAGTACGCCGACCCCTTATTATTTGGTCACGGAAGAGGATGCCGGTAAGCGCATACGCCCCCGCGGGAAGTTCGCCCATAAAGGGATGTTCGGACACGCGCTGCTCATTGCCGGAAGCCGGGGAAAGGCAGGAGCCGCCCTACTCGCCGCCAGAGCCTGCCTGCGCAGCGGAGTCGGGCTGCTGACCGTGCACCTGCCCTCCTGCGCCGAAGGGTTCATACAGACAGCTTTCCCTGAAGCCATGGTCAGCCCCGATACCCATCCCGGACATTTCGCTTCGCTGCCCGAACTGACAGGCTATTCCGCCATAGGCATCGGGCCGGGACTGGGCAGGCATCCGGAGTCGGCCGCTGCCCTGAAAGCCCTGTTAGAGCAAGCCTCCTGTCCGCTCGTCGTCGATGCCGACGCCCTCAACCTCCTCGCCGCCGACAAAGAATTGCTGAACCTCCTCCCGGCATGCAGCATCCTGACCCCGCACCCGAAAGAGTTCGACCGTCTGGCCGGAGAAAGCGCCTCTTCTTACGAACGCCTGAAGAAGGCACAGGCTTTTGCCGGCGAACACCGCCTTATCCTCGTACTGAAAGGAGCCTATACCGCCACCTGCACACCCGAAGGCAATGTCTATTTCAACAGCAGCGGCAATCCGGGCATGGCTACCGCTGGAAGCGGCGATGTACTGACAGGCATCATCCTCGCCTTTCTCGCCGCAGGCTACAAACCGGAGGATGCGGCAATCACCGGCGTCCTCCTGCACGGCATAGCCGCCGACCTGGCCGTCATCTATCAATCGGAAGAAAGCCTCCTCGCCGGCGATATCATTGAAATGCTCGGCAAAGCCTTCAAACAAGTCACGGCAAACGAAAACTGATGGGAAGTTATAACTTACGAGTTACAAGGATACTATTTTACTCATGTTTATAGTACCTGACCCAGTCGATCCACATCTCAACAGGCAGATCTTCGGGATTAACCGCTCCAACCCAGGAACCGCCTAACTGCATATCTATCAAGAGATATTGCGGTTGATCAAAAGGGAATTGTCCCTCCTTGTCTGTTTCTATCCGGGGATAAGTCATTGTATGCTTGTTGTTAATAAACAGGCAAATGCTGTCTGCGTAAAGCTCAGCAGCATAGACATTATATCCGGCAGGGTCGATGGTGGCTGTTACGCCCGTGGGAGGATTTCTGATTCCCAACGTATAGGTATAATATGAATGAACCGTCTGATAGGCAATATTTTCCGAATTAAGGCGTTCCATAATATCAATTTCCCCCCCCTCCGGCCAGGTGCCATTCTGCGGCAGCATCCAGATAGCCGGCCAGGCGCCTTGCGCTCCTCCAAGTTTTGCGCGGATCGCTACACGTCCGCGTTCGAAATTGATTTTATCTTTCGTCCAGACGCCACCCGTCAGGAATGTAGCCGTATCCTGCGGCAAACTCTTATTTACAATTCCCCGGAGAACAAGATTGCCGTCCTGCATCCGGTAAAGAGAATCAAAATCAGACATATAATTCTGCCAATCGGAATGTCCCCGTGGAATTTTACTCCAATAACTTTCGTTGAAATGTTTTTCCTGATTAAAATCATCTTCCCATATTAATTCCCATTTGTCCACTTTCCGGTCACAGGAAAACAGAAGTATCAAACAAATAAAAAGATAAACAAACTTTTTGACATTACAATTTGCTTTACCCGGAAATGATGTTGAGCGCATAGTCTTCTTTCTTAAATTGTTTCCGGCAAAGATAAGAAAAATCCTTCACTCCTTCACAGAGGATATAAGCCTTTGATTGACATTTTATTAAGGTGTGAAAGATGGGGTTCTTATCCTTCACACGCCTACACGTGATTTGCCCTGAAATCAGCTGACGGTTTTTGTCTGAAACAGCTGTCCGGGTTTATATCCGGAAGTCTCACTCGTATAGTTGGGACGTACTTTTCCCCCGGCCCCTCCCGCAAGACAGGGGAGGAAAGGCGCCCGATCCGCGGGAAAAAGGCCGGGGGAGGTGAAGGATGGAAAGCCCGTCCTTCACACCTTAATTTTATATCACTCAAAGGTTTATACCCTCTGTGAAGGAGTGAAGGATTTTTCGTTAAAAGTCTATGGGGAATTGTGTCGTCCTCCTGCTCCCGTCCGGAAAAAATCCGCTCCCGTCCGGGATAAATTTGCTCCCGTCCGGGAATAAACCGGACGGGAGTGAAAAGATACCAGTTGTCTGCGTCATATAATGGTCGTTACGCTTATAATCAGAGGAAGATACAGAGAGCCTGCCTCTGAAGCTTTTCTTTGTCCGACCCAGGTCAAACAGCTGTCCGACCCAGGTCGGATACGTGTTCGACCCAGGTCGGACAGCTGTTTGACCCGGGTCGGACAAATGAAAGTATCCGGATGATCGGAACCAGGTAGTGGAACGCTGGCGGAAAGAGCTGAAACTCCCTTGTTTTCAGGTGAATTATGGGAGTTTTTGAAAAACCGAGTATGCCTCTGTGAGTATGCTTATACAGGTATCTCCTTTTCAGAAAGTTAATAACACCTCATCGCCTGCCTGCATATCAAGCGTTAACATACCGCTGATCACAGGAAGAGATACCGGTTTTTGATTCATGCTGATACTGAGCCGGGCTGAATGGGCCGGCAGTTTGATATGATAGGTATAAGCAAGGGGCGCACGCAAACGAGCCTCCGTCAATAAGCCTTCTTTCCAGGTGGCCGAAACTTCTCCGCCTCCGCGCACTTTCAGGCCGTAAAAGCTTCCGTTCTTCCATGCCTGTGGAAGAGCAGGAAGCAGTTCGATCCGATCCGAATGGCTCTGAACCAGCATCTCCGCTATCCCGGCGCAGGCTCCAAAATTCCCGTCGATCTGGAAAGGCGGATGCATGCAAAAGAGGTTCGGAGCAGTTCCTCCACCTTCTCCATTATACTTGGTGCCATCGTATCGGAGAGCCGGCGTCAGCAGATCGCCCAGCAGCTTAAAGGCATGTTCTCCCTCATGCAGGCGTGCCCAGAAGTTTATTTTCCAGGCCATCGACCAGCCGGTGCTTTTGTCGCCGCGGGCTTCCAGCGATTTACGGGCGGCTTCAGCTAAGGCCGGCGTACCTTCCACAGATATCTCGTTGCCGGGATAAAGCCCGTAAAGGTGAGACACATGGCGGTGATGAGGCTCAGCTTCCACAAAGGGTTCGAGCCATTCCATGATACGCCCGTCTTCCCCGATGGTGGTAGGCATCAGGCGGGCGCGTTTCGCCGCCAGTTCCTCTGTCAAAGCGGTATCCACACCCAGTATCGAAGCGGCTTCGATGGTATGGGTAAATAGTCCGCGAACAATCTGGTTATCCATCGTTGAACCGGCACAGATGTGAATCTGCCTGTCGTTGAAAACAAACGCATTTTCGGGAGAGGTCGTAGGCGCCGTTACCAGATAATGGCTGCGAGGGTCTTCTACCAGCATATCGGCAAAAAATAAAGCAGCGCCCCGCATCACCGGATAGACTTCGTTCAGGTAATCTGTATCCTGCGTATATAGGTAATGGGTATATAGATGTTCGCACAACCAGGCTGCCGACGTATTGGTAGCCCCCCACGAAGGATGCTCGCCCGGAGCCGTGAACTCCCAGGGATTCCCTAAAATATGTGTCACCCAGCCGCGGGCATTATAATAGACTTTTGCCGTCTGTTCTCCGCTTGCCACCTGTTGCTTTGTCCATTCGATCAGGGGCAGATGCAATTCTGTGAGGTTGGTTACTTCGGCAGGCCAGAGATTCATCTGCAGATTGATGTTCAAATGATAATCGCCATTCCAGGGGGTTTGTATTGTATTGGCCCAAAGGCCCTGCAGGTTGGGAGGAAGCAGGCCGGGGCGGGTAGAAGAGATCAGCAGGTAACGCCCGAACTGGAAATAAAGCGCAGCCAGGCCAGGGTCGTGCTTATCTTCTTCAAAGGCAGCCAGCCGGCGGTCTATCGGCAGCTCTTCTTTTCCGCTCCATCCTAAATCCAGACCTGCTCTTTTGAATAGTTTGCCGTAAACGGCAAGATGCTCGTCTTTCAGTGTCCGGATATCTTTATCCGCGGAGGCATCCAGCAATGAGACGACCTGAGCCTCCGGGTCGTCTCCGAAGTAATCGGTTGCCATACTGACCAATAGATTTGCTTCCGAGGCATTTTGTATGGAAACGGTCGTATCAGAAGCCGACAACATTCCCCCCCGCGGCAGGATAATGCGTACGCGGGCAACGTAGCGCATCCCCTTCCCATCGGTTCCGTTATTGAGTTGTCCGCGCATAATCAGGTCATTGCCGCTGGTCGTCACTTCGTAGCGCTCCGGGCGATTCATCCCGATGGTAAAATTCAGCGCTTGCTCCGCATTGGCCGAGAGATGGATGACTCCCAGATCGCCTCCGAAAGAAGTAAAGGCCTCGCGGGTATAATGAATCGAGTCTCTTGTGAAAGAGACAGTTGCCGTAGCATGCTCCAGATTCAGTTCCCGGCGATACGAGGAGACGGGCGCGTTAGCCCCGTGCAGGTAGGTATAATTCAATATCAGATTGCCCAGGAGTTGATAGCTGCCGTAAGGTACATCCGCTCCATTTCCTTGTCCGCTGCCTTTCCCCTTGCATACAAAGGTTTCATACATAAGGTCTTGTGCCACATCGTTACGCCCTTTAAACAGTAGCCAGCGGATAGACTTCAGATAGAGGTTAGCATAAGGATTCGAGGCATCCTGCCTTCTTCCCGACCAGAGAGAGATTTCGTTCAGGACAATGGTCTCGCGGTCGATCCCTCCATCGGGCATCATACCCAAACGACCATTTCCCAGGGGAAGCGTTTCTTCCCATATCCGCGCGGGAGTCTGAAAATAATACGACAAGGGCGTCGTTTTATTTGCTTCCGGCAATGTGCAGCCAGACAAAATAGAGAGTGTAAAAACAATGTGGACAGCTTTCATAATGCATTTGTTTTTTTATTCAATTATCATTCAATTTGTATTCAATTCGTATGCTGGATATTCAATTGCTATTTAATCTCTGTTTAATCAAAAGCTCTGCATATCGCATAATCGTTTATAATATCCATTCAAAGCCAGGAGTTCCTCGTGCCGGCCCTGTTCCACAATCCGTCCTTCGTGCATTACGCAGATTTCGTCGGCGTTCCGGATGGTCGATAGGCGGTGGGCGATGACGATGGTCGTACGGTTTCTCATCAGATTTTCAAGCGCTTCCTGCACGAAGCGTTCCGATCCTGTATCCAATGCAGAGGTTGCTTCGTCGAGTATCAGTATAGGTGGATTCTTCAGGATGGCGCGGGCAATGCTGATGCGCTGGCGTTGTCCGCCGGAGAGTTTGCCGCCTCTGTCGCCTATATTGGTATGATATCCTTCCTCCGTAGCCATGATAAAATCGTGTGCATTGGCGATGCGTGCAGCCTGTTCGACCTGTTCCTGCGTGGCGCTGTTCACCCCAAAAGAGATATTATTGAAAAAGGTATCGTTGAAGAGGATAGCTTCCTGATTGACATTTCCCATCAGTGCGCGCAGCTCGCAGAGCCTTGTATCCCTGACGTCAGTCCCATCAATGGTGATACTCCCCTTATCTACATCATAAAAGCGGGGAAGCAAATCTACTAAGGTGCTTTTCCCCGACCCCGACTGTCCGACCAAGGCCAGGGTTTTTCCTTTCGGCACCACCAGGCTAATACCCTTCAATACCCAATCGTTCTGATACTTAAACCATACGTCGTGATAAACGATCCGGTCTTCCAGTCCGATGGGTTTAGGTGTTGCGGGGTCTTTGATAGGATTTTCCGCCATGAGTATTTTATCAATGCGTATCATGGAAGCCAGTCCTTTCCGGATAGCATAGGCTGCTTTGCTGAGGTCTTTCGCCGGATTGATAATGCTGTAAAATATCACTAAATAATAGATGAAGGTAGAAGCATTGATAAGGCTGTCTTCTTTAAGTATCAAACTTCCTCCGTACCAGAGAACAACAGCTATGGTCGCTGTTCCCAGAAACTCGCTCATTGGTTGCGACATCTGCTGACGGCGGTAAATACGGTTGGTTGTTCGGCGAAAGGTATCGTTGCTTTTCTCAAATCGTTTCTGTATCTTTTTTTCTGCATTAAATGCTTTTATTATGCGCAATCCGCTCAGTGTTTCTTCTATCTGACTCATTAAATATCCCCATTGCTCTTGTCCGGTCAGCGACTTGCGCTTGAGCGACTTTCCCACCTGGCCCATGACATAGCCGGCGACAGGCAGAAGCACTAAGACAAAGATAGTTAGCTGCCAGCTGATAAAGAGCATTCCCAGCAGATAGACCAGGATAAGGATCGGATTCTTGAACAACATATCGAGCGAACTCATAATCGAAGTCTCTATCTCGTTCACATCGCCCGATACGCGCGCCAGAATATCCCCCTTCCGTTCCTCGGAAAAGAAGCCCAGCGGCAGTTGGGTAATTTTACGATTGATCTGATTCCGGATGTCACGAACCACACCTGTACGGATGGGAATCATCGTAAAAAAGGCGAAATACATGGAAGCCGTTTTCAGGAATGTCATCACCACCAGGAAGACACCCAAAACAATTAAAGTAACCGAACCACCCCTTGTTGCAATCAGTTCGCTCACAAAAGCGAAAAAATTATTCTTCAACACTTCGGGCAGGCCTTTCCAGAAATCCCAGGAACCGGGGTTCCAGACCCAATCAATAGACGTGTACACCACCTCATCGGTCTTGAAGAGGATATTCAATATCGGTATAATTAAAGCAAAAGAAAACAGATTTAATACAGCAGATAAAACATTCAAAAAAATATTCAATATCAAATATCTTTTATACGGTGGAATAAAACGCCTGAGAATATAAAGAAAATCTTTCATACAATTCGAATTTAATTGAGGGCGCAAGTTAGCGCTTTTTCTCATATCTTTGTGCATTTTTAAAAATGGAACGAAATACATCTCCCCAAATCAGCGAAACGACCTTCCGCATCCTGGTCGCTTTAAGCGCTGCCCACTGTATGAATGACGCGCTTCAATCGGTTATTTCGGCAGCCTATCCCATACTCAAGGATGATTTGTCTTTAAGTTTTGGGCAAATCGGGCTTATCACCCTGGTTTATCAATCAGCCGCATCGGTATTTCAGCCGCTGACGGGGCTTTATTTCGATAGGCGTCCTTCTCCCTGGTCGCTGCCTGCCGGCATGGTATTTACGCTGGTGGGTTTGTTATCGCTGGCTTTTGCCACGACGCTTCCCTGGGTACTGGCCTCAGTTCTCACGGTAGGGATCGGCTCCTCCACTTTCCATCCCGAGGCCTCGCGGCTCACGTCTTTAGCTTCCGGCGGTAAGCGGGGGCTTGCCCAATCGCTCTTTCAGGTAGGAGGAAATATAGGCGGCTCGTTAGGTCCTTTGCTGGTTGCCCTCTGGATAGCTCCTTACGGGCGGCAGCATATCGCCGATTTCGCCTTGCTGGCCGGTATCGCTATCGGTGTCATGCTCCCCGTCAGCCGCTGGTACAAAAAGCGATTGATACTTCTCCGGCAAACAGGCAATCCGGGAGCGCACAACCGGATCTCCCCTCCCCTCCCTCTGAGACAAACCATTTTATCCATTCTTATCCTGCTCTTCCTTATTTTTTCTAAATACATCTATATGGCAAGTTTATCCAGCTTTTACACGTTCTATCTGATTGAGAAGTTTGGTGTTACCGTGCAATATTCCCAACTGCTACTCTTTGTCTTTGCCGTTTCCACGGCCATCGGCACATTAATAGGCGGCCCTGTCGGCGACAGGATAGGGCGTAAATACGTCATCTGGGCGTCCATCCTCGGCGCAGCACCCTTCGCGCTGCTGATGCCACATGCCGGTCTGTTCTGGACGGTCATTCTCTCGTTCTGCGTCGGGCTTATCATTGCTTCCGCCTTTCCCGCCATCCTGGTATATGCCCAGGAGCTACTGCCTTATAAACTCGGCTTGGTGTCCGGACTGTTTTTCGGATTTGCCTTTGGTGTAGCCGGGATAGCCTCCGCCGTCTTAGGCAAGATGGCCGACCTCTACGGCATAGAAGCTATATATAATGTATGCGCCTATATGCCACTGCTGGGACTCATCACCTGGTTCCTCCCCGACTTGAAGAAAGCCTCACGCTGAAAGAATCCCTCTCTAATGAATATGTTTAC
>JAISZA010000198.1 GCA_031269535.1 Tannerellaceae bacterium | reverse complement strand
ATAGATTTCGGATCATTATTCAGTTGTTCTTTCGGTAGCCTATGATGGCTAAAGCGTTGAATACAAGAGCGAACAGAGAAATAATGAGGAAATGTGTGCGCAAATCGGCCAGGGTGCTTCCTTTGAGATACACCATGCGCATGACTTCGACGAAGTAGCGTATGGGGTTGAAGAGGGTGATTTGCTGCGCCCATCGGGGCATACTGTGGATGGGAGTGAACAGGCCGCTCATCAAAGCAAAGATTATCAGGAAAAAGAAAGCGGTAAACATCGCCTGTTGCTGATTAGACGAAATGGAGGAGATGGCCAGCCCCAGGCCCGTAAACGCTATCAGATAGATAGCGGCAAACAGATAAATAACAACCAAACTACCCGCAGGAACCAGACCATAGACCAGCCAGGCAATAAAAATACTGATCGTCAGCAGGATAAACCCGATAATCCAGAAAGGGATCAGCTTCGAGAGAAGGAAAACGGCTTTCGGTACGGGGCTTACATTGATCTGTTCGATCGTCCCTTTTTCTTTTTCACTCACGATATTCAAGGTCGAGAGGAAGCCGCCGATGATGGTGAGCAGAAACACGATAATCCCCGGAACCATGTAGTTTTTGTAGTTCAGGTGCGGATTGAAGAGGTGGGTATAACTTATTCCTGTTTCGCCGGAGGCGGCTGGTACAGCCGTTATTCCGGCCCTGAAATCCTGCAGGATGGCGTTCAGGTACGAACTTCCCAGGCCGCCTTTGGTTCCGTTGATGGCATTGACGGCTATCAGCACGCTGGCATTTCCTTCGCGCTGGATGTCTTTCGCGAATCCGGCGGGTATCTCCAGCAGGATGTCTGAGGCATTGCGTTCGATAGAGGCCAGCCCGTCCTCGTACCGGTCTGATACCTCTGTCAGGCGGAAGTAGCCCGAAGAGAGTACTTTCTCTATGAGGCGTGCGGAGTAGGTGGAGTGATCCCGGTCTATCAAGCAGAGGTTGATATTACGCATCTCAAAATCAGCTGCGAAAGGTAATATCAGCAGTTGCAGCACGGGAACCAGAAAGATAATCTTCGGCAGGAAGCGGTCGCGCCTGATCTGTTTGAACTCCTTTTCGAGCAAATAACCTAATGTTCTCATAATCTTATTTTAAAGCGTTTAACACTAAGGCCTGTCAGCACTATGGCCATCAGCGCCAGGATGCCTGTCTCTCTGAGGATGGCTCCGGCCTCCAGGCCTTTGATCATCACATCTTTTACACCGATGATATACCATTTGGCCGGTACGATATCGGATAGCCGGCGGAGGATCCACGGCATATTCTCGACAGGGAACACCATGCCGCTTAGCAGCACGGTAGGAAGCATCAACACGACTCCGCTGATGAGCATAGCCGCCTGCTGGGTATCGGCAAGGGTGGAGATAAGCAGGCCCAGGCAAAGCGCTACCAGTGCATACAAAACGGATAACGATACGAGCACGACTAAGCTCCCCCGGATAGGAACATCCAGCAGGAAACGGGAAAGCAACAGAATGGTCGCTATATTGACCATGCTGATAAGCAGATAGGGGGCAGCCTTTGCCAGGATGATATAAACCGGTCGCAGGGGCGATACCAGCAGGACTTCCATTGTGCCCAGCTCTTTCTCTTTCACAATCCCCACCGAAGTCATCATGGCGCAGATAAGCATGAGTATCAGCCCCATCACTCCCGGTACAAAGTTGTAGGCGCCTTTCATCTGCGGGTTATAGAGCAGGAGTACCTCCCCGCTGACCTCTTCCCTGAGGGAAGGGCCCGGCAGGGAGGAGGTCATCACAGCGCCGGCATAGCGGATCAGGAGGTTGGCCTCATTCGGGTCGGTGGCGTCGGCAAGTATCTGTACCCGGGCATCTGCCTGGGCGGGCGGTATGATAAGGGCTAAGCGTATCTTCCCGCGGCGGAAAAGCTCCCCGGCTTCTTCCCGGCTGTTTATCATCTGGTATAGCTCGAAGTATTCGCTGGCCTGTAGCTGATTGATCAGCTTTCCGGAGCTGTCGTCGTGACGCTGATCCCATACGGCGATGGGGGAACGCCTGATCTCTGTAGAGATGGCAAAACCAAACAGGATAATGAGTATCACAGGCATCAGCAATAACATCAATGTCGTACGCATATCCCGGAAAATATGGTAGAACTCTTTTCTGATAAAAGAAACAAACTGCTTCATATCATTCTCTTAGCTGTTTATTATTTACTCGTTTCTCACGGCTTTACGTGCGAGGGCGCGAAATACCTCGTTCATATTCCCGGCCTGGAAGGTGTCTTTCAGGGCGGCGGGTTTGTCGAGGGCTTCGATTCGTCCGTCCACCATGATGGATACGCGGTTGCAGTACTCTGCCTCATCCATATAGTGTGTGGTGACGAAAGCTGTAATCCCCCGTTCCGAAGCGCGGTATATCAGTTCCCAGAACCGGCGTCGGGTGACGGGATCGACACCCCCTGTGGGTTCGTCGAGAAAGACTATTTCCGGTTCGTGAATGATGGCTACCGAGAAGGCTAATTTCTGTTTCCAGCCCAGTGGCAGGTCGCTGACGAAGGTATTTCGCTCGTTCTCCATGCCAAGCGTGCGAAGAAGTTCGTCTGTCCGTCCGGCTAATTGTTTTTTGGGGAGTCCGTAGATGCCGCCGAAGAGGCGGATATTTTCCCCTACGGTGAGGTCTCCGTAAAGCGAAAAGCGCTGACTCATATAGCCTATGTGTTTTTTTATCTGCTCCTGCTCCCTATAGACATCGTAGCCGGCTACGCGGGCCTGGCCGGAGGTTGGTACAGAGAGGCCGCAGAGCATGCGCATGGCTGTTGTTTTGCCGGCTCCGTTGGCGCCGAGAAAACCGAATATTTCTCCCTTTTCTACCCGGAAACTGATGCGATCGACAGCCGTAAAGCTGCCGAAGCGTTTGCTCAGCTTATCTGTTTCTATTACACTCATACGTTTCTGTCTCCTGATTCCATAAAACAATCTTCGATGCCGGGGGCGATGGGTTCGATGCTCACATCGGTATATCCTTTGTCCCGCAGCCAGGTTTGCAAAGCGCCGACGTCATCGGCTCCGCCGGGGTTTAGCGTCAGATGGTGCGAATCGCCGAAGGCATAGCACGAAAAAGTCTCCTTGTAAGTCCGCAGCTCTTTCAGTAAGGCATACATCCTGCCGGAGCGGACGGCATAAAGGGGTTTGCCGAACGAGCGGCATATAGCGCCGGGAGTGTCGATAGACAGGCAATGCCCCGAACGCATGAGGGCAATGCGGTCGCAACGCGAAGCCTCGTCCATATAGGGCGTAGAGACCAGGATGGTGATACCCTGTTGCTTCAGCCGTCGCAGCATATCCCAGAACTCCACGCGCGAAACAGGGTCAACCCCCGTTGTGGGCTCGTCTAAGAACAAGACTTCGGGGCGGTGGATCAGGGCGCAACACAAGGCGAGTTTCTGCTTCATCCCTCCCGAAAGCTTCCCTGCTCTCCGCTTGCGGAAAGGCTCTATCTGTACATAGATATCGCGGATAAGGTCGTAATTCTCCTCCACTCGCGTATTGAAGACCGTAGCGAAGAAAAGGAGGTTTTCTTCCATTGAGAGGTCCTGATACAAAGAGAATCGCCCCGGCATATAGCCCACCCGTGTACGTATCTCCTTCCAGTCTCTGATAATGTCGAAGCCGCAGACCGTAGCCGACCCGCTGTCGGGCAACAGAAGGGTCGTAAGAATCCGGAAAAGCGTTGTCTTACCCGCCCCGTCGGGGCCGATCAGCCCAAAGAGTTCACCGGGAGGAACGCTGAAGCCGACTGCTTGCAAAGCTGTTGTATCTCCGTATTTCCTGCTGATATTCCGAATGATTACCTGATTCATCTCACTATATCCTCTCTTGCGCGCGTTTAAAAATTCACTTCCCCATACTGTCCGATCTTCAGATAGCCGTCGTTTTCCACTGCTATTTTGATGGCATAGACCAGGTTCGAGCGTTCGTCTTTGGTTTGGATACCTTTAGGGGTAAATTCGGCTTTAGCGGATATCCAGGTAAGGGTTCCGGGGTATTCGCGCTGTTCGTCGCTGCCGTAATCGGCACAGACCCTGACAGCCTGGCCTTGCTTCAGCTGCGACAGCTGGGCGGCGGTGATGTAGGCGCGGAGGTAGAGCAGGCCGGTATCGGCTATTTTATAGAGTGGTCTGCCGGGGGTGCTTACTTCGCCCGCTTCGGTGTATTTCACCAGAACGACGCCTGTCAGGGGATTGATGAACCGACACTTCTGCAGTTGGTCGTCCAGCTGCATGATCTGATAGAGCAGGCTTTCGGCTTCGGCTTCGGCGCTTTCCGACGTCTTGTCCAGTGCAGAGCGCTGAGCGTCTATCTGTTTTTGTAACAGATAGATATTGTTTACAATGTCGTCGAGTTGCTTTTGATTGCCGGCTTTGGCTTGTACCAGATTCGTCATGCGCTGTTGTTCGCTTCGTGCGATAGCGATTTGCTGTTCCAATACAGCGATTTGTTTGTGTATGTCGGGTTTCCGTATATCGACGGCTTTCAGTCCGGCCTTCAGTTGCATTTTGCGCAGATAGAGCTGTGTGCTATCGATATAGCCTACGTATGCCCCGGCTTCCAGGTGATTTCCTTCCTGGATATTGAACTCCATAATCCGTCCGCTTACTTCCGACGAAACGACCACTTCTGTCGCCTCAAAAGCGCCGGTAGCATCAAACCCTTTGCCCCCTTCCCCGCAGGAGGCCAGACAAACAGCCGTTAAAAGCAAAGAAAAATAAGTCTTCATATCATTTAATTATTGTATTGTTAGTTGCTGGTTGGAGATTCATTCGTTGTGTAGAGCCGATCGTATATCGCTGTCAGGAGCTGGATATGGTGCATGGCGGAGGATTGCCTGGCCATGTCTTCGGCGTTGATCTCGCGGATAAGGTCGGCGACGGAGATTACGCCATTGGCCAGTTTCACTCCGGCCGCCTCTTTGATGCTTGTGCGCAGGCGCAGAATCTCCTGGTCTGTTTCCAGGAGTTTCCGTATCTTTTCGATATCGCTGTGGTGGCGGATAAGCTGGAGCGAGGTGTTGAAGAGGAAGGTTTCGCGCTGTACGTCCACCATCCGCCGGCTGGCTTCTATCTTCTGCCGGTCGTTCCTGAGTGTATAGAATTTACCGAAATTCCATGAAAAGCGGAAGCCGGCGATATAGAATGGTTCAAAGCTGTTATCCAGCATATTCAGTCCCGGTCGCCCATATCCGCCCTGTACGAAGAGTCCGATGCGCGGCATTAATCCGGCGCTGACCTGTTTATGCTGCACTTCCGTCAGCTGGTTCCGGGCGTCGAATGCGGCAAGCTCCGGTCTGTTTATCTCCATAGAGAGAGTCAGTCCGGGCATTGCAGGGACAGCCAGGGCTACGGTCTCATCCACATTCTGTCCGATAAGGGCGCTGAGGATGGCCAGATACGCCTTGCGTCCGGCTTCGAGCTCGGTTTCCCGCTGGCAGACATTCAATCGTTCTACTTCCAGCATGTCCCTGTCCGATTCATTGGCTATTCCGTTGTTTATCATAGCTTCGATGCGTTCTGTATTGACCTTCAGCTCTTTTTGCAGCAAAAGATTCTGCCGGAGCAGTTCGTTCTGGAGCAGGCATCCGAAATAGACCTGGTTCACTCGTTCGTTGAGGGCATAGAGGTCACTATCCAATTGTTTACGTTCGGCTTCCGCCTGTGCGCGGGCTGATTCTCTTGCCGAGTGGATACTTCCTCCGTCCCATAGCGTCTGAGTGATCTCAGCCGTCAGCTGGTACTGGTTTTTGCTTACGGTAGGGACGGAGAAGCCGGGTATAAGGGCCGCTATCCTGTCGGCATCAAAGGGCAGTGTTGTGACCTCGCTCTGGTGCGTCGCCCTGGCATTGACAGCGAGTTGGGGCAGCCAGCCTTTGCTGGCGTTTGCCACGTTGTAGGCTTCCGTTTCTGCGATCAGTCCGTAGCGTTTGATAAGCGGATAATTGGCACGCGCCAGTTCGTAACACTGGATAAGGCTAAGGCCGGGGGCATTTTGCGACACGGCATCCCCGCCGGCCCAAAGCAACAAAAGACACATCCATAATCGTTTCATACCTGTTTATTTTTCGTTCTGTTATTTCTTTTCTTCAGGAGCCATCAGGTGGTACATGGCATCATAAATCAGCTGCTTGCGGCGGTTCAGCAATTCGTCGAAAGCTTCGGTTTTCCCCTCCATGAAGATAGCCAGCAGGACGTTCCGGATCAGCAGGGGGAATACGATCAGTCCGATGAAAGCAGATATGATATCTTCCAGAGGGCGCGGTTTGATCAGTCCTCTGTCCATCTCATCCTGTGTCTGTTGCTTGAAGCGCATCAAAACCTCTACCCGCTTGGGGTCTTTTGCAATCACCTGAAACAGATGCAGCATATCCCGATTCATTTCGTTGACGACAAAAAGCGGGAACATCTGGTTGTTGCGGAGGGCGGCCAGGTACTGGTCTATGACTTTGGGGAGTTTCTCCAATATCGTGGTATGCTCGTTCATAATCAGTTCAATATTAGGCAGTACCATATCGATCAATTGTGCAAAGATAGCTTCAAACATCATATCCTTTGTCCGGAAGTAGTAGTGCATAGCTGTCCGGCTGATGCCTACTTCGGCGGCGATGTCGCTCATGGTTGTTGCCTCATAGCCTTTACGTACGAATATCCGTTTAGCTGCTTCGATGATGCGTCCTTCCATGCTGCTTGTCTCTTCTGTTTTCATAAGTTCCTTGTTCGTTATTATTTGTTTTGTCTCTTATGTCTGACACTCGTGTCAAAAGTACATAAATAACGGATACAAGTTCAGCTTTAGTCTTTTTTTATGAATATTTAACGTGGGTATCGATCGCAGGCACCCCAGAGACAAACGGCCACAATTTCAGCATCAAAAGGGTCGGATTTTTGGCTCTATGTCGGATCGGGTGGGTAATCAAATCTGAGTTTGGCCGTGAGGAAGTAAATCATGGCGGGTATTTCTTCAGGCAGCTACCCCTGCCGGCACGCCGGAACTTTTCTGCCTCAGCCTATCTTTCAGATATATAAAGTCTTTCTGCTAAATGTACTGTGTTTCTTTCAGAACTTCCTGATCTTTCTTTTTCTGGTACCGGATGTTTTTAGTTGTCCGACCCAGGTCAAACAACTGTCCGACCTGGGTCGAACAACTGTTTGACCTGGGTCGGACGGCTGTTTGACCTGGGTCGGACGAATGAAAGCTTCAGAGGCAGGCTCCCCGGATATTCTTCTGCGGGAACTTCTTCCTTAAACCGTGCGAAGTGTAACTGAAATTAGAATCAGTTAATGATTATTTAATGACTGTTTTATATCTCCATATTCCCCCAGCGCCCTTGTGTAAATTTCTTTCAAGACGTTAATGTGAAATACTTGGGTAATTTTGCTCACTTGTTTCCGGTCTGATTCTCTCATTTATTCTTCCAGGCTATGGCTGTATGAATAAGTTTCCCAAACTGTTCCCATACTATTCAATGAAT
>JAISZA010000123.1 GCA_031269535.1 Tannerellaceae bacterium | reverse complement strand
TTCCGGTATTTGTTTTTGTGTAAACCCTCTGCGGCCTTCTGATGCAGTAAAGTCTGTTACGTTTATAATCAGAGGAAGAAGTTCCCGCAGAGGAATATACCGGCAGCCTGCCTCTGAAGCTTTTATTTGTCCGACCCGGGTCAGACAGCTGTCCGACCTGGGTCGAACACGTGTCTGACCTGGGTCGGACAGCTGTTTGACCCGGGTCGGACACCTATCTGACCTGGGTCGGACAGCTGTTTGACCCGGGTCGGACACCTATCAGACCTGGGTCGGACAAATAAAAGTATCCGATACCGGAAAAAGATTTACTTCCTCAGGGCTAAACTCAGATTTGATTACCCACCCGATTCGACATAGAGCCATTTTTTTTCTGATAAATTTAAGGGATGAAAAAAAACTAACTATTTTTGTTTCAAATAGAATTTAAAAATAACAATAACTTATGTATTCTACTGAAAAAGATATTATTCCGCAGAATAACCGCTATCAGGAGGCTGCCGCTTACCTGGCGGGGCGTATTCAGGGGAGTCCACTGACAGCCATTATATTAGGGAGTGGGCTGGGCGTGCTGGCCGATAAGATAGAAAACGCGACAGTCGTACCTTATCGCGAGATTCCCCATTTTGCACATGCAACAGCCATCGGGCATAAAGGAAATATGATATGCGGCTGTTTGGGCGGAAAGCAGGTACTGGCCATGCAGGGGCGTTTCCACTACTACGAAGGATATACCATGCAGGAGCTTACCTTTCCTGTTCGTGTGATGAAACTGCTTGGGATAAAAAACCTCCTGGTTTCCAATGCCGCAGGAGGTATCAATCATAGCTTCAAGGTAGGTGATCTGATGATTATCTGCGACCATATCAATATGATGCCCAACCCGTTGACAGGCCCGAACGACGCAGCCTTCGGCCCCCGTTTCCCCGATATGACCCGCGCTTACGACCGGGAGTTGATCCGCCTGATGGAAACCATTGCTTCCGCACAGGGTATTCCTCTGAAAAAAGGAGTATATGTAGGACTTACCGGTCCCTCGTATGAAACGCCTGCCGAGTATGCTTTTTACGGCAGGGTAGGGGGCGACGCCATCGGAATGAGTACCGTTCCCGAAGTCATCGTAGCCCGCCACGCCGGCCTGCGCGTTTTCGGAATGTCGGTCATCACCAACGAAGGCTATCATTTTGCCGACGATTTCGTCAACGATGCCGGCGACGTCATCCGCGCCGCCAACGAAGCCGCTGGTCGTATGACCCTATTGTTCAGTGAATTGATAAGAAAGATGGACGACACATTCCCCATGGGGGATTGTGTCGAAGCGTAGCGGTCCTGCACTCAGGGATGATGAAACTCTTACCTTATTTATTCCGCATCCCTAACCACTAACATAAAAATAATTCCTTACATTTGCCACATGAGAGGAATAGTTTTGGCAGGAGGTTCGGGCACAAGGCTCTATCCCATTACGAAAGGGGTATCGAAGCAGTTATTGCCCATATATGATAAACCCATGGTTTATTATCCCATATCGGTATTGATGCTGGCCGGTATTCGTGAGATACTGATTATATCGACCCCGCAGGATTTGCCGGGATTCAGGCGCTTGCTGGGAGATGGGCGCGACTGGGGCGTCTGCTTTGAATATGCAGAGCAGCCTTCGCCCGATGGATTGGCGCAGGCATTTATCATCGGAGCCGGTTTTATCGGGAATGAACCGGTCTGCCTGGTACTGGGGGATAATATCTTTTACGGACAAAGTTTCACCACGATGCTGAAAGAGGCGGTGAATAATGCCGGAGAGCACAAAGCGACGGTGTTCGGTTATTATGTGAACGACCCCGAACGCTATGGCGTAGCAACATTCGACACGGAAGGAAACGTACTCAGTATCGAAGAGAAACCGGAAAATCCTCAGTCGAATTACGCCGTGACCGGGCTCTATTTCTATCCGAACAAGGTGGTGGAAGTGGCAAAGCATATCCGCCCCTCGGCAAGGGGAGAACTGGAAATTACAACGGTGAATCAAGTGTTCCTGAAAGATAATGAACTGAAAGTACAATTGCTGGGAAGGGGATTTGCCTGGCTGGACACCGGTACGCACGACTCGCTCTCGGAAGCCTCTACCTTTGTAGAAGTAATCGAAAAAAGACAAGGACTGAAAATAGCCTGCCCCGAAGAGATCGCTTATAAAAACAAATGGATAGACAGCCGGCAACTGGCCGGACTTATTGCCCCTATGATCAAAAACCAGTACGGGCAATATCTGAAGAAAATACTGGATAACAGAATCATCGAATAATGGAGACTCCCAATGGACAAAGAAGCTAAAATATATGTGGCAGGACACCGGGGACTGGTAGGCTCGGCTATCCTGCGGAATCTGCATAGCAAAGCCTATACGAACCTGCTGCTCCGCACCCATGCCGAACTGGATTTAACGCATCAATCGTCGGTAAACCGCTTCTTCGCCGATGAGCGACCGGATTACGTCTTTCTCTCGGCAGCATACGTGGGCGGGATCATGGCGAATCATACGTACAGGGCAAACTTTATATACATTAATCTGATGATACAGAATAATGTCGTTCATGCAGCTTATACCCAGGGAGTGAAAAAACTGCTCTTCCTTGGAAGTACCTGTATTTATCCGCGCGAAGCCCCCCAACCCATGCGCGAAGAGAGCCTGCTTACCTCGCCTCTGGAATATACCAACGAACCGTATGCCATTGCCAAAATAGCCGGAATAAAAATGTGCGAAAGTTACAACCTGCAATATGGGACAAACTATATCGCCGTCATGCCTACCAACCTCTATGGGCCGAACGATAACTTCGACCTGGAAACCTCTCATGTGCTCCCGGCCATGATACGCAAGATACACTTAGGCAACTGCCTCCACCGGCAGGATTGGGATCTGATCCGGCGGGATTTGAATGCCCGCCCGGTAGAAGGTTGTTCGGGAGAGGCTTCTGCCGAAGAAATACTCGCCCTGCTGGATAAATACGGAATCCGGAACGATGAAGTGACGCTCTGGGGAACAGGTAAACCGATGCGCGAATTTCTGTGGAGCGAAGAAATGGCTGACGCCTCTGTCTTTATCATGGAAAATGTAAACTTCGCCGACCTGAAACCGCCAGGAAATGAAGTGCGTAATACACATATCAATATAGGCACAGGTACGGAAATAGCTATCAGGGAACTGGCGGAACGAATCAGAGAAATGGTTGGATTCCGGGGAAAACTGAGCTTCGATACGTCCAAACCGGACGGACCCCTCCGCAAACTGACTGATGTAAACAAACTGCATGAGCTGGGCTGGCATCACACCATTAAAATAAATGAAGGAATCGAACGTTTGTATAAATGGTATATAAATAATTTAAACAAAACACCGAATGAGTAAAGTAGCATTAATCACAGGAATTACCGGCCAGGACGGAGCCTATCTGGCTGAGTATTTAATTAAAAAAGGGTATATTGTACATGGGATAAAACGACGTTCATCCATGTTTAATACCGAACGCATTGATCATTTATATCAAGACCCGCATATCGAGAACCGCAACCTTATTCTCCATTACGGTGATTTAACCGACAGTCTGAATCTGACCCGCATCATCGGAGAAACACAGCCCGACGAAATCTATAACCTGGCTGCCATGAGCCATGTGAAAGTAAGTTTCGATACACCCGAATATACTGCCAATGCCGATGGGCTGGGAGTCTTGCGGATACTGGAAGCCGTACGTCTGTTGAAGCTGACGAAGAAAACGCGTATATATCAGGCCTCTACTTCCGAATTATATGGTCTGGTGCAGGAAGTCCCGCAAAAGGAGACCACGCCTTTTTACCCGCGAAGCCCCTATGCCGTAGCCAAGCTGTATGGCTACTGGATTACAGTGAACTACCGCGAAGCCTACGGGATGCACGCATCCAACGGCATCCTGTTCAACCATGAATCGCCTCTGAGAGGCGAAACATTCGTGACCCGTAAAGTGACCCGGGCCATCTCACGCATCGCACTGGGGATGCAGACAAAGATCTATATGGGAAACCTTTCCGCCAGACGAGACTGGGGCCATGCCAAAGATTACATACGCGCCATGTATGCCATTCTTCAGCAGGACGAGCCTTCCGATTATGTCATAGCAAGCGGTATCACCACCTCTATCCGCGACTTTATACGGATGACATTTAAAGAAATAGGCGCCGGGATCGACTTTGTGGGCGAAGGAGTGGCAGAAACAGCTATCCTGACCGGCATCGACGAAAAACGCTTTACCCTGAAAGTGGGAGAGGCCTATCTGGAAGCCCTCCGTAAACGCATAGGAGAAGAAGTCGTAGGGGTTGACACAAACTATTTCCGCCCTACGGAAGTGGAGCTGCTTATCGGTGATGCCACCAAAGCCCGCACCCGCCTGGGCTGGGAGCCTGAATACTCGCTGGAAACGTTAATCGAAGATATGGTGCATAATGATCTGAAGTTAATGAAAAAGGATACTTATCTGAAAGAAGGAGGCTATCAGATACTAAATTATTTTGAATAATATAAACATTTCAAATATAGTTGTTGTACGGATAGAAAAAAAAACTAACTTTGTTCCGTATTTGACCGTTGGATATATTGAATGTAATAACATATTAAAAATTTGATAGGAATAAATGTTTAATTTATAATCTGTATGTATATGAAGACAAAAGTTTTTTCTCTTGCAGTGTTCTTATGTTTTGCTTTTGCTGCATCTGCTCAGGAGTACCAGCCACAAGTTGGTTATAGTACTGAAACGGGTGCGAAGGCCAACTTTAAGAAGAATAAAGCAGGTGACAATTGGTTCTTTTCACTCGCCGGAGGCGGGGCTATGTTGATTGGGGATGATAATGACAAAGCAAAAATCGGCGACCGCCTGAACATTAATCCTCAGATTGCTTTTGGGAAATGGTTCAAACCCTATTTCGGATTCCGTGTTCAGCTGACCGGAGGTCCTCTTGTAGGCTATGATGCCGACAGAGGTGAGAAGCTGTTCAAGCAGAAAAACAACTATGTCGGCGCTCATGCTGACCTGTTGTTTGATGTTACGAATCTGCTGACTCCTTACAACGAAGCCAGAGTGTTCAGATTGATCCCGTGGATAGGGATGGGGTATGCACAACGTTTCAAAAACCAGGACATCTCAAGAACAGAAACCCCGACTTTTAACAGTGGTATTCTGACGGCCTTCCGTTTAAGCAAACGGATAGACCTGAATGTGGAACTGCAAGGTTCTTTGCTGAATGAAGACTTCAACAGGATATACAAATATCACCTGACAGATTTCATCGCACAAGGAACCGTCGGATTGACTTTCAAATTAGGAAAATCAGACTTTGAAGTAATCGAATCGATGGACTATGCTTTGCTGAACGACCTGAACAACCAGATCAACACCTTGCGTTCTGCAAATGATGAGCTGAGCAAACGTCCGCAATCCTGCCCCGACTGCCCGCAAGTCGTCCCTGCCACGATTGTCAACAATTATGCTGAAAATGTGGTTTATTTCCGTCTGAACAGCTCTAAGATAGATAATAATCAACAGATTAATATCTATAACACCGCTCAGTTCATGAAGGAAAACAAAGCTCCGATTAAAGTTATCGGGTACGCAGACAAGAAAACAGGTACTTCTGCCTATAATTTAAGCCTTTCCGAGAAACGTGCGAGAACCGTTGCCAAGGAATTGATTGAAAAATACGGCATCTCTTCCGACCAGATTACTATCGAATGGAAAGGCTCTGATGTTCAGCCTTTCAGCGAAAACAACTGGAACCGCGTCGTTATTATGACTGCCGAGAAATAATTCGGAAAACAAAAGAAGTTACAAGCTCCGAAAGGCTGTCTGAGAAAAAGATCAGGCAGCCTTTTTTGTATTGATGCGAACTTTCCATATCCAAATCTCGACTATTCTCGAATTATTGTTACTTTTGTGAGATTTTTACAGCAAACGTATGGAACTTAATAATAAACGTGGTAATTTGCTGCTCCAATGGGTAATAGGAGTCGGAGATTTAGTGGTACTGAATCTTCTTTTCTTCGCCATCTATTACGGAGTGGACGTGTATTATACGGAGTCCATCGTTTATGATTTGAGAGAAGTACTGCTTTTACTGAATTTCTGCTATTTCTTCGCTCTTTATTTTGTACCGATTAAATTACATGCCTCGGTCGTCTTTCTCGATAAGATTGTGCAAAGAGCGATCTTCCTGGTTACCTTTCTTATCTTCCTGTTTGCCACCTGCCTTTTCTTTTTAAATATAGGCAATGTGCTGACTACCTTTCTTATTGTCTTTTATGTGACTGCTGTGCTTGTCTTTTCCCTCTGGCGCGTGCTTGTACGTATTCTGTTAAAGATGTACCGCAGAAAAGGGCATGATCTGAAACGAATCATTATCATAGGCGCCGGTAAGAACGGGATGGAACTCTACCGGGTGATGAAAGACGAACTGGCCTATGGCTTCACCGTTATGGGATTCTTCGACGATAATGCGCTATTGAAAGAAGTACTGCCCAATTATCTGGGAAATACCGATGAAGTAAACGATTATGTGTCCAGGCATGGCATCGACGAAATCTATTGCACACTCCCCGGAACACAAGATGAGAAGATGCTGAAACTGCTGAATTTTGCAGAAAAGAACATGGTGCGTTTTTACATCGTACCCGAATTCTACCGCAATGTAAAAAAGAGTCTGATTATGGAGATGATGGAGTCTATCCCATTGCTTTCCATCCGCAGGGAACCTCTTCAGGCAGCCTACAACCGGGCGATCAAACGGTGTTTTGATATCGTCTTTTCTGTCTTCGTCTTAATCGTTATCTATCCTTTCTTATACCTTATCCTGGGAACGCTTATTAAAATAAGCTCCAGAGGCCCTGTCCTTTTCAAACAAAAGCGAACCGGGCTGTACGGACAGGAGTTCGAATGTTATAAGTTCCGGACAATGAAAGTAAATTCAGAAGCCGATACGACACAGGCTGTCAAAGACGACCCACGGAAAACCCCACTGGGAGACTTCCTGCGAAAGACAAACTTAGACGAATTTCCACAGTTCCTCAATGTCCTTTCCGGAGAAATGTCGGTTGTCGGCCCACGCCCTCATATGCTGAAACATACCGAAGAATACTCAACCCTCATTGATAAGTATATGGTCAGGCATCTGGTAAAACCCGGCGTCACGGGGTGGGCGCAGGTAACCGGCTACCGCGGAGAAACAAAAACTCTGGAACAAATGGAAGGACGAGTAAAAAGAGATGTATGGTATATCGAAAACTGGTCTTTTTTCCTTGACCTGAAGATCATTGTCGTCACTATCTTTAATATGTTCAAGGGGGAAAGAAATGCTTACTGATGTTGCCTGCACATTTATCTGCTTTTATTTACCTATCTTTGCACCCGATGGGAAGGATTATGGCAATCGATTATGGACGTAAGCGCTCCGGTCTGGCAGTAACAGATACGCTGCAACTCATTGCCGGAGGATTGGAGACGGTGCCAAGCGGCAAGCTGGTCGAATACATTTCCGACTATGTGCAACGCGAACCTGTTGACAGACTTATCGTCGGACTCCCCAAGCAAATGAACAACGAAGTCTCCGAAAACATGAAGTACGTGGAAGCTTTTGTCACTCATCTGAAGCGTAGCATACCGGGTATCCCCGTGCAATACTATGACGAACGATTCACCTCCGTTCTGGCGCAAAGAGCGATGAGAGAGGGAGGACTGAAAAAAAAGAAACGGCAAAACAAAGCGCTGACAGACAAAATCAGCGCCGTGATAATCCTGCAATCTTATCTGGAAAGCAAAAAAACAACAACTATATAATCATGATTTTACCTGTCTATTTATACGGTCATCCGGTACTGAGAGAAAAAGCAAAAGAAGTGCCCGGTGATTATCCTGCCTTGAAGGAATTAGTAGCCAATATGTTCGACACCATGTACCATGCCGAAGGCGTAGGACTGGCCGCCCCGCAGATCGGACGATCCATCCGGCTGATTGTGCTCGATGGTAAACCGATGTCAGAGGATTTCAAAGAATGTAAAGACTTCAGGCGGGTGATGATCAACCCGGTGATAGAAGAATACAGCGACGAAGAAATATCGCTGGAAGAAGGATGCCTCAGCCTGCCCGGCATACACGAGAAAGTGGAACGGGCCGCCTGGATACGGATAAAATATTCCGACGAGAATGGGGTGGAACACAACGAAACAATAGAAGGCTTTGCCGCCCGTATCGTGCAGCATGAATGTGAACACCTGGACGGCCTTGTCTTTATCGACAATATTTCAGCGATCCGCCGTCAACTGAATAAAGGAAAACTGAACAATATAATCAAAGGAACAACCGGCTGCTCTTACAAAACAAAAGCAGTGGGAAAATAATCACATAAATCAATTAACACGATGACAGAATTAAACAAAAACATCCAGACACTACGGGAAAAAAAAGCCGTCGCTGAAATGGGAGGAGGAGAAGCTGCAATAGAAAAACAGGTAGCCATGGGTAAACTCACAGCCCGCGAACGGATCCTTTCTTTGTTGGATGCCAATTCTTTCCATGAATACGATATGTTTGTGAAACACGATGGCCGTGATTTCGGAATGGATAAAAAAGACTTCCCCGGTGACGGAGTCGTGACCGGCACAGGTACCATCTTCGGTGCACCGGTATGTATCTATGCACAGGACTTTACGGTGGCCGGAGGCTCGCTGGGGCTGCAACATGCCCGCAAAATCACGAAAATCATGGACCATGCCCTGAAGATGAAGTGCCCCATCATCGGAATAAACGACTCGGGAGGCGCCCGCATTCAGGAAGGCGTCCAGGCACTGGCCGGATACGGGGAAATATTCTACCGCAACACCATCGCCTCGGGGGTCATCCCGCAAATATCACTTATCCTGGGACCCTGTGCGGGAGGAGCCGTGTATTCGCCGGCCCTGACCGACTTCGTCTTTGTGGTAGAGAACATCTCAAAGATGTTTATTACCGGCCCGAACGTCATAAAGACCGTACTGGGTGAAGATATCTCGATGGAAGACCTGGGCGGAGCCCGCGTGCATGCCGAAGTGACGGGCAATGCCCATTTCTACGCCAGAAGTGAACAGGAATGTTTTGAGCAGATCAAACGTCTGGTCAGCTTTATCCCCTGGAATAATACCGAACGAAGCAAATCCATCACGCCCAAAGAACCTTGCGCCAGGTTGAATATAGAAGAAGTTGTCCCCGCCGATCCCCGACAGCCTTACGACGTCCGCGACGTCATCCGCTGCATCGTCGATACCTCCGACTTTCTGGAAGTACAGGAGCTGTGGGCCGCTAATATCGTCGTAGGCTTCGGCCGCATGCACGGTGAAACGGTGGGGTTCGTAGCCAACCAACCCATGGTGCTGGCCGGTGTGCTGGACTGCGACAGTTCCGACAAGGCCGCCCGCTTCATCCGCTTCTGCGATTCGTTCAATATCCCCATCATCACGCTGGAAGACATGCCAGGCTACCTGCCGGGCGTTGACCAGGAACATGCCGGCGTCATCCGCCACGGGGCGAAAGTACTCTATGCCTATTCCGAAGCCACAGTGCCCAAGATAACCGTTATCCTCCGCAAGGCATACGGCGGTGGTTATATTGCCATGAACTCGCGCCACTTAGGCGCCGACTTTATGTTTGCCTGGCCAAGTGCCGAGATCGCGGTCATGGGGCCGGAAGGAGCCGCCAACATTATCTTCCGCAAAGAGATCATAGAAGCTGAAGACGAAGACGCCATGCGACAGGAAAAGGTAAAAGAATACATCGAGAAGTTTGCCAATCCCTTTGTAGCCGCTTCCAAAGGCTTCATTGATTCGGTTATCGAGCCGAAGGAGACACGCGCCCTGCTCCTTCATGCCCTGGAACTTTCTGTCCTGAAGGAAGAATTCAGGCCGGCCAAGAAACACGGACTTCCTCCTTTCTGACACAACATTCTTTATCCAACAGCAACATAGAAATATGAAAACACAGAATAATCAATATGTGGACTTTGTAGTTACAGCCCGTAAATACAAGACACTGCTGACAAACAAATACATCAACCGCCCGGTATGGAGCCGGCGCCTGCCGGGAGAAATCATGTCAGCCCTTCCCGGTACCCTGATCCGGACACTCGTGAAGGAAGGACAGCAAGTGGAAGAAGGTGAGTTAGTGATGATACTCGAAGCCATGAAAATGGAGAACCGCATCCTTGCGCCCGTATCAGGAATCGTGAAGAAAATATACATAAAAGAAGGCGACAAAATCAGCAAGAACCACTTGTTGATAAAAATAGAGCCGAAGTAAACGTCTCTGTGATTAAAAAAAGGGAGGGTCTGTCGAAAATCTTCCGGAGCATCATTGCAGAGAAGCTTATCCGACACACCCTCCTGTCTTTTTTATTGAGCCGCCGTTTTAGTTATCACGAAGGCTACGGCAGCGATCCCTGCCGGCAAATTGCGGGCGGCGGGAAGGGCTACCTCAACGCCATTGGCTGTTTTTTTCCACGCCACAGGCTTTCCTGTTTGGAGACACACAATGTTGCTGCCCGGCGCAGGTTCGTTTCCTTTCCACGTTACTTTTTCAGGTGCCGATTGGCCTTCCTTCCAGCAGACAATGGCGTAAAGTTTCGCGCCGTCTTTGCTTTGGGTAAACCACGTGGTACCGTCGTTGTAAACCGGGGTGATGCGGGTGTTGAAAATAGCTTCGCCGTTTTTTTGCAGCCAGGCCCCCACCTGCGATAGCTTCATCACCACTTCGTCGGGCAAAGTGCCGTCGGGCTTGGGGCCAATACCCAGCAGGAGGTTGCCTCCCTTTGCCACAATTTCCGCCAGCGTATGAATAACCTTTGCCGGTGTTTTGTAAACATCGGTGGGCACATATCCCCAGTCGTTGCCCAGCGGGATGCAACTTTCCCACGGGGTTTCCAGCTGGGCGCCGGGAATGCCCCGTTCGGGGGTTTGGTAGTTCTCAAATTCTCCCGACACGGTGCGGTCAACAATCAGTATGCCGGGCTGGTAGCGCCTTGCCATGGCTGCTATCCGGGGCATGTCAATATCCTGCGAGCCATTGTGAGGGCGCCTGGCGCTGCCTTCGGCAGGTCGTACCCAACCGCCGTCGAGCCAGAGAATGTCAATAGCACCGTAGTCGCCGTTGAGCAGTTCTTCAATCTGGTTATAAGTAAACGTCTTGAACTTGTTCCACCGCCAGGGATTTTTGTCGATGCTGTAGTTGTTGTTGCGGGTTGGGGTGGCGTACCTGTCCCACCAGTAGTACTGCGAGTGCCAGTCGGGTTTCGAGAAGTAGGCACCAATCATGTAATTTTCCTGCCGGAAGGCAGCGAACACCTCCTTTGCCACATTTCGCCGCGGGTCGTCCCTGAAGGCGCCTTTCGTAATGGAGAAGTCGCTTTGCCGGGTGTCGAACATATTGAATCCGTCGTGGTGTTTGGTGGTAAATACCACATAATTCATCCCGGCCTGTCTGCCGGTCTTTGCCCAGGCCAGCGGGTCGAAACGTTCGGGTTTGAACACGTCTATCGTAGCCCAGTAGCTGCGCTTGTAGGCGTCGTAGGCGATAGCAGTGTCGCGGGGGATCCAGCCCTCCTCTTCGGAGCAGATAGACCACGACTCAACGATGCCGAGTTGGGAATACAAGCCCCAATGGATTAACATGCCGAATTTCAAATCCTGCCACCGGTCGAGCTGTCCGAGCACTTCCGGTTCTTTAGGGGGAATATACGTGTCCGATTTTTCGTGCACAAACGTTTGTGCACAAAGTGCGAAAGGAATCAGGTTGAATAGCAGAAGGCTGGATAATTTGTTTTTCATTTTTCTGTGAATTTTAAGTACAAATTTCATTACAAGTGAATTTTGTATGAGAAACATATCGCGAAAGTAGTAAAAAAATCAATTACATCGCATTTCAGTGCAGTAATTTCCGGCTTTCTACTTCCTGTATAACCGATACCTGTTGCAGCATCAGCTCCGGCGGAATAAGGTCTATCTTAATAACAGTTATGTCGGCGCCTGTTACATTTATTTTTGCCATATACTAAGTAAATTATCTCCGGCGCAAAAGTAGCAAAAAATCAATTACAAATCAGCGCTTTCTCCCGACAATGCCCTAACCTTACCACCCTCCTGTGGCTTGCCTGTATTCCGCCAGCTTCACACAGTATTCCGTTGCTGCTTCGACATACTGGTCGCGGCTTTGCTGGAGCAGGTTCTGGGCATCGAGCAGGTCGGACAGAATGGAAATGCCCGCCTTGTAATGGTCTTCACTCATACGAACGTTCTCTTCGGCCACGGAAATGGATTTTTGGGCAAGCAAGACCTGCTGATAGGCTTCACCCAGTCCGGCGGCGAGTTGCCGCATCTGAATCAGCAGCAGTTCGGTGTTTTCGCGGCGGGTATTTTCAGCTGCCCGCAATTCGAGTTTCTTCTTTTTAATGGCGTGCGAACCGCCCCACCAGCCCGAAATGGGTACGGATACGGTGGCAAAGGCAAGTCCCAT
>JAISZA010000106.1 GCA_031269535.1 Tannerellaceae bacterium | reverse complement strand
GGAATAAATCATATGCGCCGACGGAACTCAGCACATACAACGGCTGTGGCTACCGCTACATTGAGGGATTCGGAGGTGATGCGTCCGGGAGGATAACTGGGGATGTACAGTCTTTGACTGATTAGGGGTTCTATCTCCGGACGGATACCGTTTCCTTCGTTGCCCATGATGATGATCCCTGTGCCGGAAAGGGTTTGAGTATATAGATTTTCTCCGTTCAGAAAGGTTCCGTAAAGAGGTACAGAGCGGGCAGAGGCCAGCTTCAGATAAGATGCAAGGGGGGTATAGTGCACTTTCACACGCGCCAGAGCACCCATGGTAGCCTGAACAGCTTTGGGAGAAAAAACATCGGCGGTGTCGGGACTGCATACGATATGTCCGATACCAAACCAATCGGCAATACGAATGATGGTACCTGCATTTCCGGGGTCTTGTATGCCGTCTAAGGCTACAACCAGACCGGCAGAAGCGTCTGCTTCGCTGATATCGTAAGACGGCCGTCTGAATATGGCAATTACGTCCTGGGGAGCGCTCAGGAAGCTTATTCTGCGAATTTCGTCGCCTTCGTCTATCCTTAATTTGGTTGTGGGTATGTCTCTCTGTGTGGCCATCCAGGACGCTTTTGCCAGCATCCATTCACATTCGAAAACACCCATCATATCCGCTACCAATTTGTTGCCTTCGGCAACAAAAACATTGTGCATGTTCCTGAATTTCTTTAATTCCAACGAACGGATATACTTGATTTCACTCTTACTTAGCATCTTTAGTCTATTATTTACAAACAAATGTAAGGACTTTTCTTTATTTTAAACTACATTTGCAGGCATAATCAGGTTGAATTATGAGGGGCGTTTTCCGTTGTCTGTATATTGTTTATAGTGTAGGATGCTTGCTGTCCTGCAGCTCCGTTAAGTTTGTAAAAGACGGAGAATATCTGCTTGACAAAGTCGCAATCGAATCGGATATCCGTCAATATAAATCGGCAGAACTCAGGCCCTACCTCCATCAGCAACCCAACTTCAAAGCCTTCGGGCTGATGAAATGGCAATTATACGTCTATGACTGGTCGGGCGCAGACGCTGATAAGTGGATAAACAAACAGCTCAGGAAGTTGGGAGAAGCGCCTGTGATTCTGGATACGACCTTAGTAGAACAATCGGCTGAGGAATTAGAGCGTTTCCTGACCAATAAAGGATATACCGATGCCGGGGTAACGACTTCGATAGATACTACCCGCTACAAAAAAGCTGTCGTAACATACCATGTCACCGGCAATGAACCTTATATTATCCGGGATTACCAAATGAAATTCGGCGACCCGATGATCGACAGCATCGCCCGGCTGAAGCCTCCTCCCCGTATGTGGATTGAAACGGCCTTCCGCTCTGCTCCGGATGATTATATGCCGGTTATAAAGGAAGGAGACCTTTTCGACCGTGATCTGCTGGACAAAGAACGCCAGCGTATTACCTCTTTATTACGCAGAAACGGATATTATGCGTTTAATAAAGATAACCTCGGTTATCTGGCCGACAGCTCGTATAAGCAGAAAGTAGTGGATATGGAAATGCTTTTACATCCCTACCGCCAGGTAATGCCCGACGGTAGCGTGACGGAACTCCCCCACCGCCCGTATTACATAAAGGATGTGACGGTTCTGACAGATTATGACCCCTTGCGACAGGATGGAGATGAGCCTTTTACGCCTACCGACACGGTGAAAGCCGGCACAATCTCCGTCATCTATGGCAGGAGTGGAAGAACGCTTCACCCGGATGTATTGCGCAGAAGTAATTATCTGACGCCCGGAAGCCAGTTTAACGAACGCAGCCTGGAACAGACCTATTCTTCTTTCGCTTCTCTGCACGCTTTGCGCAGTGTCAATATACGTTTCAGCGAAACAGAAGAGAGCGATACGATGAAGCTGAGCGCCATCATCTTTACCTCTCCTTCCCGACCGCATGGCTTTGGTGTTGATATTGAGGGAACCAATTCGGCAGGCGATCTCGGATTCGCCTCCAGCATGAACTACCAGCACAGGAATCTGTTCAAAGGTTCGGAAATATTTTCTGCGAAAATCCGTGGTGCGTACGAATCTTTATCTGGAAACACAGCGTTCGGACTGAATAATTACTGGGAGATCGGAGGAGAGATGTCTCTTTCTTTTCCCCAGTTTCTGCTGCCTTTCACCCATGAAAGTTTCCGGCGGAGGATTCATGCTTCCACTGAATTCGGCCTGAGTTATAACCGCCAGACACGTCCGGAATACGAGCGGGCTGTCGTATCCGGGAAATGGGGGTATAACTGGCAAAACAGAGGAAATTCGCAGGCACGCCATTCTTTCAGTCTGATCGACGTCGATTATTTGTTTCTACCCCGTATCAATGCGGATTTTAAGGAGTCGCTGCCTGCTGCCACACGACAGTATAATTACATCGATCAGTTTATTGTAAGCAGCAGTTATAGTTATTCTTTCAGCAATTACGATCCCCGGTACCGGCAGCGGAATACACATTCTTTACGCACTTCGGTCGAACTGGCAGGCAACCTGTTGTATGCACTTTCAAACCTGACAAACGTATGGAAAGAAGATAACGGGCGGTATAAATTGTTCGGAATCGAATATTCGCAATATGCAAAATTGGATGTGGATTTCAGCAAAGGATTTATTCTGGATAACCGTAGCCGGCTGGCTTTCCACCTGGGAGTGGGGATTGCTGTCCCTTATGGGAATGCCGATCAGATACCTTTCGACCGGCGTTATTTCTCTGGTGGAGCGAACAGTGTGCGTGGTTGGTCGGTGCGTTCGTTAGGCCCCGGCAGTATGTCGAAAGATTCGGCTGATTTTATCCGCCAGTCTGGTGATATCCGCCTGGATGTGAATCTGGAGTATCGTACTAAATTATTCTGGAAATTTGAACTGGCTGCCTTTGCCGACGCCGGAAATATCTGGACCATCCGTCCTTATTCCTCACAGAAGAACGGGAGCTTCAACTTTACCCGTTTTTACCGGGAGATAGCTTTTTCGTATGGGCTGGGGCTCCGTCTTGACCTTGATTTCGTACTCTTCCGTATCGATACCGGATTTAAAGCCTACGACCCTCAGGAGCAGGGGATCCGCCGCTGGGCAATTTCCCGCCCCGGTTCCTCCGATAATTTTGCCTGGCATTTTGCTGTCGGATATCCGTTTTAGGAAAGTTAAAAGAAAATATCATCTATAATGCACACCTTTTAAAGACCAATAGTATAATGAATGTATCTAAAGTTTATTTTACGAATCTGAGGACTACCCCGTCGAGCAACCTGCCGACTAAAATGGAACGACTTGTCAAACGGGCCGGTATCGAAACGATTGCTTTCAGGAATCACTATGTAGCGATTAAAATACATTTTGGTGAACCGGGCAACCTGGCCTTTATCCGTCCGAATTATGCGGCAAGGCTGACTACTTTACTCCGTAGTTTAGGGGCAAGGCCCTTTCTGACCGACAGTAATACGCTCTATTCCGGCGGACGCTCCAATGCAGTAGATCATTTGCAAACTGCGATGGAAAACGGATTTAACCCCATCTCCGCCAAATGTAATGTCATCATTGCCGACGGAGTCAAAGGCACCGACTACCGCGAAGTGCCTATCCACGGAACGTATTGCCGGGCGCCCAAAATAGGAACGGCTATTGTGGATGCCGACATCGTAGTGAGCATGAATCATTTTAAAGGCCATGAACAGAGTGGCTTCGGTGGTGCATTGAAGAATCTGGGTATGGGCTCGGCAAGCGTCGGAGGGAAGTTGGAACTCCACTCGTCTTCTCAGCCGGTGGTTGACCGTGAAGCATGTACCGGATGCAGCATATGCGAAAGATATTGCGCACACGATGCCATCCATGTATCCGGTGATAAAAAGGCAGTTATAGACTACGATAAATGCATAGGCTGCGGACAATGCGTAGCGCTCTGCCAGTACGAAGGATCTGTTATGGGCGAAGGAGACACCTCTGAACGTCTGAATTGTAAAATTGCGGAATATGCGAAAGCTGTATTGTCCGGCAAACCCGGTTTCCACCTGAATTTCATTATGAATGTCTCTCCCAATTGTGATTGCTGGAATCATAACGACGCCGCAATTGTCCCCGACCTGGGAATCCTGGCTTCGTTCGACCCTGTAGCCCTCGACCAGGCATGCGCCGATATGGTAATAAAAGCGCCGGTGCTGAGAGGCAGCAAATTAGATGAGCAATATCCTCATGAACATCTGGAAGGGAAAGATAAGTTCCGGCTGATTCATCCCGACACCCATTGGCAGGCCGGCCTGGAACATGCCGAAAAGATAGGGCTCGGAACCCGTAACTATGAACTGATAACGGTATAAGATGAACGACACAATTTGTGCCATATCAACTGCTCCGGGAACCGGAGGAATCGCTGTGATCCGCGTCTCCGGCCCCGAAGCAATTACGCTGTGTAATACCGTGTTTATACCCGGAAACCATGGGAAAGATTTAGCTTCCCGACCGGCTTACACCCTTGGCTATGGCAGTATCCGGCGAGGCGATGAGTGGATAGACGAAGTGCTTGTGTCGCTGTTTCGTGCCCCTCATTCATACACCGGCGAAGATACAGTAGAGATTACCTGCCACGGCTCCTTGTATATCCAACAGCAGATATTGCAGCTGTTGATAGAAAAAGGTTGCCGCTCAGCTCTTCCGGGCGAGTTTACGCAACGGGCTTTTCTGAATGGTAAGATGGACCTGAGCCAGGCCGAGGCCGTTGCCGACCTGATTGCTTCGACCTCTGCCGGTATGCATAAACTGGCTTTAAACCAGATGCGTGGCGGCTTCAGCAATGAACTGGTCAAACTACGCGGACAACTCTTAGACTTTACTTCGCTTATCGAACTTGAACTGGACTTCGGCGAAGAGGATGTGGAATTTGCAGACCGCGCCCATCTCTGCCGGTTAGCTTCTGATATAGAGCAGTTGATTCGTAAACTTACCGATTCTTTCAGCGTAGGAAACGCCATCAGAAATGGCATTCCTGTAGCCATTATCGGTGAGACGAATGCCGGAAAATCCACCTTGCTCAACCTCCTAGTTGGAGAAGAACGGGCCATCGTCTCCGACATACATGGTACTACGCGCGACGTGATAGAGGATACCATCGACCTCTCCGGTATCACCTTCCGCTTTATCGATACCGCAGGCATACGTGAAACGAACGACAGCATCGAAAGCCTCGGTATAGAGCGTACCTTCCGCAAACTTCAACAAGCTTCTGTCGTATTGTGGATGATAGACCTCACTAGCCATAAGACCATGATTGAAGACCTGGCCCGTATCATAGTCCCCCACCTGGAAGGAAAGAAAACCATTCTGTTATTCAATAAATCCGATCTCCTGTCGCCGGCAGAGCTGGAAGCCAGACGCACGCTTCTGCCGGACGTTGTGGCCGACCGTCTCTATATTTCCGTCAGACAAGCAGCCGATATTGATCTTCTGAAACATCACCTCATAGAAGCCGCTGCCATTCCCTCCCTCCGTTCCGGAGACATTGTCGTAACCAACATTCGCCACTACGAAGCCCTCG
>JAISZA010000094.1 GCA_031269535.1 Tannerellaceae bacterium | reverse complement strand
GGCAGGCTGGGTTCCGTATGCCGTTTTTGTAACGACGCTACTGATCTCGTACGCCGCCATGAAATTTTACGATATTCCGCTAAGGAAATACCTGCGAAAAAAGCTGTAATCAGTATCATGCTTGTACCTTCTACGATGTGGACATCCTGGCCGGATAAAGCGGCAATGAGTCTGGGTTGGAATTACAGGTTTCAGCCTATTCTTACCTGTTTTTAAGGGTTTGCCTTGTTTATGGAGGAGAGATATTTGCAGAATAAGAAAACTTTTGTACTTTTGTTAATCTTAAACTAAAATAGTAGCATTATGACAGATACAAAGCAATACGTAAAAGGAGCCGAAAAAAAAATGACAGATGCGATTGCCCATCTGGATGAACAGTTAGCCCATATCCGCGCCGGTAAAGCCAACGCAAAAATACTGGATGGGGTAAGAGTCTCTTATTATGGAAGCCAGGTGACGCTTTCGAATGTGGCATCGATAAGCACACCGGATGCAAAAACCATCCTGATCACTCCCTGGGAAAAAAACCTGATAAAAGAGATTGAAAAAGCAATTATAAATTCCGAAGTCGGGATTATGCCGGAGAACAACGGCGAAGTGATCCGCCTGGGGATACCGCCTCTGACGGAAGAACGCCGCCGCACACTCGTCAGACAATCCAAGCACGAAGCCGAAAACGCAAAGATCAGCGTGCGCAACGCCCGGAGAGACGCCATCGAATGGCTGAAGAAAAGCATCAAAGAAGGGGTGCCCGAAGATGTGGAGAAAGATGCGGAGGCCGAAGTACAGAAAATACATGATAAGTTCATCAAAAAAGTAGATGAATTGTATGCAGCCAAAGAAAAAGAAATCATGACTGTGTGAAAGGATTGGTAATAAAAAATACCGGTAGCTGGTACACCGTTCGTACAGACGAGGGGCGGCTGGTCGAAAGTAAGATCAAAGGGAATTTCCGCCTGAGAGATATACGGAGCACCAACCCCATAGCGGTAGGCGACCGGGTGAAGCTCGAACTCAATCCCGAAGGAACGGCTTTTATTTCGGAAATTGAAGACAGAAAAAACTACATGATACGGAAGGCCTCCAATCTGTCGAAGCAATCTCATATTATTGCAGCAAATATCGATCAGGCGATGTTGATCGTTACCGTCAACTATCCCATTACCACAACTGTCTTTATCGACCGCTTTCTGGCCACAGCCGAAGCCTATAATGTCGGTGTCAGACTGATATTTAATAAAACAGACCGCTTCCGGCAGGCGGACAGAGAGGCGATGGAAAAGCTGATAGCCCTCTATACGGGGATTGATTACCCCTGCTTCCGGCTCTGCGCCCGGAGCGGAGAAGGAATGGAGGCGCTAAAAGAGGAACTGAGAGATAAAATCACCCTGCTCTCCGGACATTCGGGCGTAGGCAAATCGACAATCATCAATAAACTGGCACCGGAGGCAAACCTGAAAACAGGCACTATCTCCGAGTATCATAATAAAGGCATGCACACCACGACCTTCTCCGAGATGATCGCACTCCCCGGAGGAGGCTACCTGATTGATACGCCGGGAATCAAAGGCTTCGGAACCTTTGAGCTGGAGGATACGGAGATATCGCACTATTTCAGGGAGATCTTTGCCTGCTCCGGCGGCTGTAAATTCGGGAACTGCACGCACCGCCACGAACCGGGCTGCGCCGTCCTGCAGGCCGTACACGAAGAGACAATCAGCCTCTCACGCTATAAGAGCTACCTCAGCATCCTGAAAGACCGCGAGGAAAGCAAATACCGCGAAGAATACTGACAAAGCTCAGACGACCGGCAGGCCCATGCCCGTAATCTTACGATAGAGATCAAGCGCATAGACATCCGTCATCCCCGAAATATAATCCAGCACACATTGTATCTTTCCATAGGTCGTAGCTGCCTGCGTATCGTATTGTTCGGGGATGCGCTGCAGCAAGAGGCGGCTGTAGGAATGGCCGGGATTCATCACGGCTTCGGTGAGTATGTCGATCAGCTGGCTGAAGATACGGTAGCCGGCCAGTTCGATATCCAGCACTTCCCTGGCGCAGTAAATCTTCTGCTGCGCTACCTCCGAGCAGGCCTCGTAAGCTTTTCTGAGAGGCTCGTGTATCCCTTTGATGAGCGAACCTCTGAAGCAGCCTTCCAGGATGTTTTCCTCCTGTTCGGCAAACACGCGCGAGCACTCATCGACCAGTTGCCCGATAATGCCCGAGCGCAGGTAGGCAATCTGCTCATTGCTGTCATCGACCAGCTGCATGACCTCCAGGATATGCTGCTTTTGCCTGCCTTCAAAAAAGCCGAGCAGGAGCTCCCGGGTCTCTTCGCCGCTGAGAATTCGCAGCTTGTGAGCGTCTTCTATGTCCATGATCTGGTAGCAGATATCGTCGGCTGCTTCTACGAGATAGACTAAGGGATAGCGTGCGTAGCGGCCTTCGTTCGCTCCGATACCCAGTTCGGAGGCAATCTGCCGGTAGGTAGCCTCTTCCGTCTGAAAGAAGCCAAACTTGCCGCCGGGCGAGAGCACAGAGGCATAAGGATACTTCACAACAGACGCCAGGGTGCAGTATGTCAGGGCAAAGCCTCCCTTGCGCCTGCCGATAAACTGATGTGTGAGCAGGCGCAGGGTATTGGCATTGCCTTCGAAGCGGACAAAATCTTCCCAGCGTCCGCCCTCCTGCTCGACTTTCTCCTTCAGTTTTCTCCCGTTCCCCTCCTGGAAGTAGGCCGATATGGCCCGTTCGCCCGAATGTCCGAAAGGAGGGTTTCCCATATCGTGCGCCAGGCAGGCGGCGGATACAATAGGGCCTATTTCAGGGAAATTGATATTCCCTGCGGGATATTTCTGCCTAAGTCCTTTGGCGATATTATTCCCCAGCGAGCGTCCTACGCAGGATACTTCCAAGCTATGTGTCAGTCGGTTGTGTACGAATATGCTTCCCGGAAGGGGGAATACCTGTGTCTTGTTCTGCAAGCGGCGGAAAGGGGAAGAAAATATCAGCCGGTCGTAATCCCGCTGAAAATCGGTACGCTCGTGCTTTCGTTCGGAGTACTCTTCCATTCCCAGACGCTTTCCTGAGAGTAACTGAGTCCAGTTCATGCTACGTTTGTTATATCGTTTTTATTTTTTATTCACACAAATGTACGTCATTCTTATTAATATCCGGAGAAAAAGTTGGTAAATACATAAATAAGCCTTTATTTTGTATATTATGCGTATGTTATTATTTTTTCCGGTCATCTCGTATATAACCACCCTGACTATGTATGCAGCGGTGGACATTCCTCTTGTTCCTCCGGTTCACCTGAAAAAATATGGAATACATGATTATAATGCCGCCAGTCAGAACTGGGATTTGTCTATTTCGCCCGAAGGGATTCTCTACGTAGGTAATAATTCCGGCTTTCTTACGTTCGACGGCAACAACTGGATGAATTATGAATTACCGGATCGCTCGGCCGTACTGCGGGTAAAATGGGTGAACGATACGGTCTATACCCAAAGCGAGACCTCTGCCGGCTATTGGTTGCCCAACGGCATGGGTCGGCTGGATTACCATCCGCTCGACTCCCTGCCGGCCCATGCCGGCTTCGCCGACCCGCTTGAAGGCCTCCCCCCTACCCTATCCGAAGAAATACAGCAGCAAAAGCCATCGGCCTTTGCTACGATTGATTCCATGCATATCATCGGTACCCTGGCCCACGGAATTTATGTTACGAATGAAAAGGCAGACCGGATCCTGCTGCATTTTTCAACGCTTATGGGGCTGCCGAACAACATCGTACATGCACTCTGCGTACAGGATTCATTCAGCGTATGGGCGGCATTCGACGACGGACTGGCAAAAATATACTTCCTGCCGGCTTTCAGATTGCTGGGCACCCGCAACCATATCGGTATGCTGCAGGACGTAGCCGTGCATGAGGATATGCTGTATATCAGAACCAATACGAATTACTATAAACGCAAACCGGCTTCAGGCGATGCGTTTACTCCTGTTACGGAACAGGAAGCTTTGCCCTGCTTTTCATCCGACAGGCAGAAAGAAGAACGAAGCGTCAGCGACCTCATCGGGGATAGCATCGAAGACCCGGAGCTGCTGTATATGGAAAGGGCCTATCCCATATCGGCCAGGCGCTACTGGCTGACCGGGAAGAACGAAGCGCTGCTGGTCGCTGAAGAAGCGAACAGGATGCGGATAAGCTACCGCATCCTGTTCGACAACTACAACCTGAACCTGGTGAGGAAAGGAAAGCAGATCGTCTCTTTCAACGACTCCCTCCATATCGTTTCGACCATTCAGGGCGTCTTGCTCATCAACACGAATCTATTGCCTGAAGCCCTCAGCAACAAAGGCCTCCCCTTCCGTTTCACCCGTATCCAATACAAAGACAGCAAAGGCGTCCATGCCCTGAACCCCCGGTCGGAAAAGATTTACCTGCCTCACGACTTTCATGAACTGACAATCTACGCCGGCTCGTCTGTCTTCGACCCGAACAGCCAGATCAGCTATAAGATAGCAGATGTCTCGCCCGATTGGTCGGACTGGCAGAACGACGGCAAGATCACCCTGCTGCAATTACCTGAGCATGAATATAAACTAAGTGTGCGCAAGCATACCGGCCAGGGTGATTTCCCTGAGATAACGATGCATATCCATGTCTGCCCGCCCTGGTATAAGACCTTCTGGGCTTATCTATGCTACGCCCTTCTGCTGGGGAGTCTTACCGGGATAAACACCTACAGCTATCTGAAAAAACAGAAAAGAAAAGAAGCATACCTCCTGAGCGTTGAACGACAGAAAATGCAACAGCTGAAGAATGAAATGCTGGAAGCCGAACTGGAAAACAAAAAAAACGAACTGATCAAACAAACCTCCATTTTTACCCGCAAAGGGATGATAATGAATACGCTGCTGGAAGAACTGGAGCGCCAGAAAAAAATCCTCGGAGAGCGCTACCCCTCTACATTATATATACGTATGCGCTCTCTGATGGAAAAAGTACTCAACGACCACGGCGACTGGATTGCCTTTGAGGCCTACTTCAACAGCGCACATCAAAACTTTACCGAACGCTTCCGTCAGCAATATGCCGACATCACTACCGGCGACCTGCGTATCTGCTGCCTGCTGCGCATGAATCTATCGACTAAAGAAATTGCCTCCATCCTCAATGTATCCGTCCGGGCTGTCGAACTCAGACGCTACCGCCTGCGAAAACGTATCGGATTGGACAGTGATACCAATTTAGTTGATTTTCTTATGAATTTCTGATCGTCCAGGCACTTACGAAAGGCTTGAGAAAGTAATGTTGTACCTTCATCTGCAAAAATAAACAGAATGAGCATGTATTGTAGTAAGTATTTATTTCTTCGTCTTCTTTTTATCCGTTTTCTTTGCAGTATAGAATTAGTTTTTAGTAACAAAAAGATTGTTATGTTATTTGATTAGTTTTAGGTGACCTTACTCCCTTAACTTGAAGGCCAGGGCTCCCGGTTGCCTTACAACCGGGAGCTTTTTTCATCTGAACGAGATATGCAGCACAACCAGTTCGGACACAGTGCCTACCCGGTAAGGCGCACCGGCAATCCCGATACCGGAAGAGACGTAAAACTGCGTATTCCCCTTCCGGTAATACCCATAAGGACATTCATAGACAAACTTCATCAGCAGCGGATACGGCCACAACTGCCCGTTATGGGTATGCCCGCAAAGGCCGAGGCTGACCCCGTTCATTGCCAGTTCAGCAAAGGCCCAGGGCTGGTGGTCGAGTACCAGGGTGGGCTTTTTCCTGTCTGTCCCTGCCAGAAGGGCTTGCAGGGGGCGGCGGTTTTTGTTTATAAAATCGTCGCGCCCTACAAGGTAGAACGAATTATTTATCAACACAGCCGAATCGACCAGCAGGGTGGCGCCGGTTTTCTGTATCCACTTCTTTTTCGCATGGCGGTTGGCACGGTATTCATGGTTCCCGTTTACCCCATAGACTCCCAGAGGAGCGCTCAATTGCCGCAGCTCGTCTTCGATATGGTCGTTTTCGGCAAAGCGGGACTCATAATCCAACCAATCTCCGGCGATAAGTACCATATCCGGCTGTTGTGCGTTGCTGAGGGCGACATAGTGGCGCACCTGCTCTTTCCCGATTATCTCGCCTATGTGCAGGTCGCTCATCAAGACGACTCGCAGGCTGTCGTAGCGATTGCCCTCCCCTTTGGGCAGGCTGAGGTGTATATGCCTGACGACCGGATGGCTTACATTCCTGTAAGCATGCCACATCAGGGCAGCTACGCCGGCGACTACCACCAGAAAGAGCCCCCTTTTGGTTTGCCGCCAATGCGAAATAATCCAGGCCGGATACCAGGGATACAGGCGGTTAGACAGGCGGATGACTTCTATCACCAGCAAAGCCATCGTCAGATACAGCAGGCAGATATACCAGGTCCCGCAGTAATACAGGATGGCTATCATCAGCTCGTCGGGCAGCTCTTTATAAAAAAAGAATCCGGTGAAATAAGTCAGTAATTCAACGGCAAACCATACAATAAAAACTATCCGCCGGCTTTTCTCCGGCGGAATAGCCTGCCATCCCCTCCAGAACACATAGGGGTTGAGCAGTAGTTGTGCGACAAGAGATTGAAGAAAAACCCGCACCCCCGTTTACTTCTTCGGATAGCCTACCGGGTTGTTCATCAACAGCAGCTGTGTGTCTTTCAGCTTCAGTGCTTTTCTGAGCGCCTCCTGATCCATTGATCCGCGCGGTACGGTGAACAGTCCCAGGCCTGCGCAGGCAAGGTTGATATTCTGGCAAACGATACCTACATCTACGGCTCCCATCAACCGGGTGCCGTCGTCGGGGGTCTTGCTCAGGCGTGTCAGGTCTGATACTAAGACCAGGCAAAGCGGGGCGGCTTTCACAAAGTCCTGCCGGCCGGCTACAGCTGCGCGGTAATCGCCCGCTGCTACCGGATTGAGGGCATGTGCCTTTGCATCATAGAGGTAAGCGCCTTCGGGCAGAAGGACATAGACATCGACATCCTGGGCATTGATGGCCGAAGGAGCCGTTCGTTTGCCGTCGGCACGGTTGATGCCGTTGGCAGCCCACAACAAAGCAGAGAGGTCGCCGGGCTTCAGCTTGTCAGGCGCAAACTCACGGTCAGACTTACGATTGTTGAACACTTTCATCAGAGGTTCTCCGCCGCTCTTATCCGGCGCATCCAGCTTAATCACCTTTAAATCCTGTGCATTCAGCAGCATACCGGCAGCTAATAGGAATGCACTAAACAAGCATGTTATTCGTCTCATAATATTGTAAATTGAATGATTAAAAAAAGACTTTTACAGAAAATGTATCTCACGCAAAAGTAAGAAAAACGGCATCATATTCCAAACCTCTCCGGATAGAAAAATTATGTTTTTTCATTCCGTAGCTGTGCGGATTGATTTTCTTTTTCGATATCGGCCCGGCTCTTGCTCTGGGTTACTAAATAAACTCCGGTGAATATGAGGGCGGCTGCAAACAGTTTTGCCCAGCTGAGACTGCCCTGCCCCAGGCATACCGCCAGTAAAGAGGCGACTACCGGCTGGATGTAATTGTACATACTGACGGTCGTAGGGCGCAGGCGCTTCAGCGACATGGGTATCATCAGGTAAGGAAGGAAGGTACCCAGTAAGAGGACGTAAACAAGGGCGCCCCACTCCGACCAATCCGGTATCTCGCGGTGGAAAGCCGGCGCTTCCAATACCTGCCGGTACATGAAAGGCAGCAACATAACAGCCGAGAAGAGAAACATCCATTTCATGATCGTAACAGCCGAATAACGCTGACTCAAAGGCCTGGACAAGACGACATAGACAGAATAGAGGAGGTTGCTGAATACGATCCGCAGGTTGCCCTCCATCCCGCCTCCTTCCATCCCGCCTCCGGCAGAAGAAAGAATCAGCGTGATAGCCCCTGCCACACCTGAAAAGACGCCCAGCGCCTTTTGCTTCGTAATAGGCTCTTTCAGAATGAGAGCGGCCAGCAACATCACATAGACAGGCCCGGCAGTAGCAATAATCGAAGCATCAACCGGCGAGGTAAGGTTCAGGCCCGCCATAAACAAGCTCTGGTTGAACGCAATCCCGCAGAGCGCGCAGAGAAAAAGCATGCCCAAATCTTTCGGTGCAACTTTTTCACGCGGAACAAACAGCGAGGCAATCCAGAACAGGAGGCAGCCCGACACGATGCGCAGAAGTGTCAGGGCTTCAGGCCTTATATGCACAGGAATCAGGAATTTGGATATGGGAATATTAATGGCAAACAACACATTGGTTATGAGAATAAGGAGATGCCCTTTTAGTTTTTCATTATTCATCTGTCTTGCTTTTTGTCTTTAGTAAATGCGTGTACCTGTTCCGAGGTGTATGTCAGAGGCTTTGGTTATAAGAACCTGTTTCACTCCGGCATCAATTGCCTCGAAGGCATTCTCCAGTTTGGGGATCATTCCTCCCTGTATGATGCCTTGCGCCACGTATTGCCGGAAAGTATACCGGTTGAGTGCGGTAATCAGGCTCTCGTCGTCGTTTTCGTTTGCCAGCACGCCTTTTTTCTCAAAGCAGTAAACCAGTGTGACCTCGAAATGTCCGGCCAGGGCTTTGGCTACCTCTCCGGCGATTGTATCGGCATTGGTATTCAGCAGATGTCCTTGTTTATCATGTGTGAGCGGCGCCAATACAGGGACAACCCCCTGGCGGATAAGCGAGATCAGCAAGCCGGCATTTACTTCTTTTACATCGCCCACATAGCCGTAGTCCAGTGTTTTTACAGGGCGTTTATCCGAGCGTATCAGGTTCATATCGGCCCCTGTCAGTCCCAGGGCGTCCACATGCAAAGCCTGCAGGCCGGCTACGATAGTTTTATTTACCAGGCCTCCGTAAACCATGGTCACAATGCGCAGCATCGCCTCGTCCGTAATTCTCCGTCCGTCCACCATCCGGCTTTCAATCCCCAGCTGTCCGGCCAATTGGGTAGCCAGGCGCCCCCCTCCGTGTACCAATACTTTATATCCCTGAATAGCAGCGAAATCACGGAGTAAAGCGTGCAGTGAGTCAGCTTCCTCGACAATTTTCCCCCCTACTTTAACGAAAGTAAGTCTTTCCATGCCATTATTTTCCATTAAATTTCGCTTCAAAGGTAGTAAAAAAAGAAAGATTTATTACATTTGCACCCGAAACGCGGTAGTAGCTCAGTCGGTAGAGCATCAGCTTCCCAAGCTGAGGGTCACGAGTTCGAATCTCGCCTACCGCTCATCGTTTAAAACGTCTAAAACGCTTGTTATTAGACGTTTTTCGTTTATGTAGTATTATCTTTGATAGAAAATAAAGCGGATAGTATGCCCGTGCGTATCCAGTACGTAGATCGCGAAGTAGAAGTAGAAAAGCCCGCGCCTTATCCTGTAGAAGTGGAAGTACCCGTAGATCGGCCCCCGTACGTATGCCGTTAAGGTGGTGGGAATGTATCTTACAGTATTTAGGTATAGCCGCCCTGGGCAGCGGTGTATTGTGGGTCGTGACCCGTTTTAAAGGTAGGTAGTTAAAAAGCATAAATAGTATATAAATATATGCTGTTTTATCTGGATGGTATATATTTATATACTATCTTTGTAGGGTAAACAAAGCGATATTTGACATGAAGTACAACGAGTTTCACAGACTGATAAAACGGCGAGGCTGGGAATCAGTCAGACAAACGGGAAGCCACGTTATTTACGAGAAAGACGGAATACGTTACCCCGTACCTAATCACGGTTCAAAGGAAATACCCGAACTGCTTAGGTTGAAAATTGCAAAGGAAATGGGGCTTTAAGCCCCTACCTTCAATTCGTTTTTTTTCGCGTCGGTATCGCTTGTTTATTTTTACTAATAATTTTATACTACTAAAATGGATGCTTTAAAAGTTATTGTTTCAGGTGGCAAAGACCATTACGGGGCTTGGGCTAAGGACGTTAAAGGTATTTACGGGGTCGGGAATACGTTAGACGAGGTAAAGGACAACGTAAAAGACGCTATAGCTTTGTATTTGGAGTATAACGAAAGCGCCCCCGATGTATTAAAAGGTAACCCCGAAATAGAATTAATTTTTGATATTACGGGTTTGGTTAAGTATTATAGCCAGTTTATAACGCTTCCCGCTATGGAAAATTTAACGGGGGTAAATCAAAAACAACTTTGGCAGTATGCAAACGGGTACAAAAGTCCGCGGAAAGAAACAGCGGATAAAATAGAAAAAGGGTTAAAACACTTCGCCCAAAAATTAGAGTGTGAAGAAATAGCGGTATAAGTCGGGCAAATATCGCTTTGATTACAATCCCAGATTTTTGTTCGACGGCCTCCCGCGTTATACGGGGGGCTTTTTTATTCTTCGGGTAGTATATAGGGTCACGAGTTCGAATCTCGCCTACCGCTCGGAAGACAGATTCGTTCCCGAATCAATACCCACGATTAAAAGGCAAGCGATACTTCTATTCCTGTCTGGAGGGGGGGGCCTTTCTGGACGTAGGGCTGGCCGAGAGACTCGAAATAGAAGGCGGCGTACGACGTGTCCGTAAGGTTACGGCTCCAGAAGCCGAGGCGGAGGGCTCCCCTGCGGATGCCGGCCCTGACATTCAGCAAGCCGTAAAAGGACTGTTTCACATCGTTCAGCTCTGTCCAGTGAATGGGGCCGAGGCCGCAAAACTGGGCGGAGGCAGTGAACTGGTCTATCCACGAATGGCGGAAAAGCCTGACATATTGCAGTCCTGCGTTCAGTGTATGAGAGGGGATGTAGGGGATGAACTTGCCTTTACAATCCGTCCGGATAATCCCATCCCCGGTTTTCTTCTCGTGAGTATAATCCAGGAAAGTGGCCCGGGTAAAACCATAGTTCAGGTCGGCAGTCAGTCCGGCGGCGAGGCGGGCGTGCAGAGAAAGCTCAGCGCCAAGGCTACGGGCTTTGCCGGCATTGGCGAGAATACGCCCATTGCCGCTTTCGACGAACTTCGTGATTTGCATATCGCGGATGTCCATATAGAAAAATGTCAGTTCGGAGCTGAGCCATTGGTCTATCAGTTCGCTGCGGATTCCCAGCTCGTAGTTCCAGCTCTGTTCCGGCCGGTAGGCGGTTACTTTTTCAACCCCTTCGGGAGCGATGGCCAGGTGAGGGACAAACTGGCTCATCATATCGTATTGCATCTGGCTTTGCATCAGGTCGGCCGACATCTGCACATTATATCCACCCGTCTTGTATCCTTTTGCTGCCGAAAGATAGGTAAAGGTGCGGGGCGTACATTCGTACTTCAGCGATATTTTGGGAAGCAATTGGCTGAAATCCTGCGAAGTGCTTACATCCATCAGGGTAGGTTTGATGCCGGGTATCTCTGCTACGACACCGTTTCCGCTTATCCCTATCCTCATGCGGGCAGTGGAGAAGTAATCCATTTGCTGCTGCTCGTAATCTAAGCGGAGGCCGGCGGTAAGCGATAGGCCGGGGACAAAAAGGTGGTTATAAGTCGATTGATGGAAGAAAGCGAGTCCACGGAAGGGCGTATCAAACGAGCCGGGGATATAGAGTTGCTCATCCAGTACCTGCAAGGCCGGCATCCGTGGATTCTCCTTTTTCAGGTCGTCGAATACTCTCTGGAGGATATCTTTTATCCCGTCTTCTTTGAACGTCACCGGCCCATCGGTATGCAGGTCGTTCCGGAATCCATACAGGCCGAACGACCACCGGTAATTATGAGTGGAATGGCTTTTGATGGCGAGTTCTTCGCTGAAGGCTTTCTGCTTCTGCAACTGATTGAGAGTAAAGACAGAACGGGGAGAGAAATCCTGATCCATCCGCATATCGTCGCTGAAATACTGATAGCCGGTCATGCTGCTCAGCACGAAGCGACGGGTACGATATTCCAGAAGCAGGCTGTTGGTAAGCACCTTGCGGCTGTACGACGAAGGGTCGCCGGTAACGACCGGATCGACAACGCCCGTCTCCTTATGATAGAGGCCGTAAGGGAAAGCCCCCTGATCCACATAATCATACGATACCGTGTAGGCGGCGGAGAAGCCGGGCAGCGGATGCCAGTCTAATTTGAAACGCCCGCCCGCCGAGGTCGCTCCGTCGGCTTTTTTGCCGGTAAACCGGTTGGTAAAATAGCCGTCGCTACGGTCGTAATAGCCGCTGAGGGAAAGGCCCAGCGCCTCGCCTGCTTTGCTGTAATGAGAGGCTCTGGCTTTCAGTTGCCCGTAATTCCCTCCCGATAGCGAGAGACGTGTTCCCTGGTAATGGAAGGGCGAAAGCGTATAGATATTCACGATACCACCCATGGCGTTCCTGCCGTAAAGCGTCCCTTGCGGGCCCCGGAGCACTTCAATGCGCTGAATATCGGTCAGTTCGAAATCAAACGTACTCTTATCCGGATAAGGGACGTCGTCAACATACAAGCCTACCGACTGCCCGCTGCTGCGCGCTCCCACGCCACGGATATAAATGGCGGAAGTCAGGCGGGCGCCATAATCGGGAATATAGAGGTTGGGGACGAGAGCGCTTATGTCTTTCAGCGCATGAATCTGCCGCTCACCGACGGCCTGGGGAGAAATGACGGAAACCGAGCCCGGCAGTCTGCGCAGCTCATTCGTTTCCTTCGTTGAAGAAGTAATCACTACCTCATTCATAAGATAGGTCTTAATCGTATCGCTTGTTCCGGCAGTGGCTGCTTTGGCATTTTGTAAAGACAGGGTCGTTCCGGAAAGAAAGACAAATAAGAAGTGACGATTTAGCAATAGTTTCATTCTTTCGTTCTGCTATGATTTAACGGGAACAAAGAAATGACAAAGATTCCTCCCCTGCAATCGCTATATGTAGTGATTTTGTAACCTGTGCAGAAAACCGGTCGTAACATCGTAACATATTCTTCACCGCTTTATTTTCAAAAAGAAATTAGTATGTAATATAAATTGAGTACTTTTGACATTAGTATTTTATTTAATAAAGGAGAATTTATGAAATCAAAAATTATTCTACATTTGACAAGCGCAATACTTGGTTTTCTTTTCGTATTTAACTCTTATGCGCAAGTGACAACTTCTTCTGTTCACGGTTGGGTGACAGATGGGAAAGAGCCTCTCCCCGGGGCTGCTGTTGTGGCTACACACCAGCCTTCCGGTTCACGCTATTCTACGGTGAGCAACGAAAGTGGTCGCTATCTGTTACAGGGGATGCGTACCGGAGGTCCCTACACAATTGAAGTATCCTTTATTGGCTTTCATCCGTATTCAAAAAGCGATATTTATTTGTCGCTTGGAGAGGCATCTATCATTGATATTTCGCTGACAGAGTCGTCTCAGGAACTGAATGAAATAGTGATTTCGGCAAGTCGTTCGTTCAAATCACAGCAGACAGGAGCCGCGGATAATTTTGCACGCACGACCATTGAAGCCATACCTTCTATCTCACGCAGCATATACGACGTGACGAAGCTGACTCCACAGGCCGTTGCCGTAGGCGGAGGGATGTCGTTTGCCGGAAGCAACAACCGCTATAATAGTTTTCAGATTGACGGGACGGTGAATAACGATGTGTTCGGCCTGGCATCAAGCGGTACCAATGGCGGACAAGCCGGAGCCAACCCCATTTCTCTGGATGCTATTGAAGAAATACAGGTAGTCATTGCCCCGTTCGACGTCCGGCAAAGCGGATTCACCGGCGCCGGTATCAATGCTATCACTAAATCGGGTACGAATAATTTCCATGCATCGGCATATGGATATTACAACAACCAGGATTTTACAGGAACAACAGCCGGAAAAGACGTAAGCGAACGGATAAAACTGTCTGAACAATCCGATCAGACATACGGTTTTACAGTGGGAGGCCCCATTATAAAGGATAAACTGTTCTTCTTTGCCAGCGCCGAGCAAGCAAAAAAGACATACCCTTCGTCGTACAACGTAGGCGAAGGCTCGAATGTTACCCAAACTGAGGCTGACCAAATCGTGAATAAACTGAAAACGCTCACCGGAGGCTATGACGGCGGAGGCTATGGCCTGCAGGACATAAACACGGAATCGACACGTTTGCTGGGGCGTGTGGACTGGAACATTAATGAAAAGAATAAACTATCAGCACGTTACAGTTATCTCCAGGCAGAGCAGCTTATTTTCAGCAATTCACCCAATACGCTTCGCTTAAACAACAACGGCTATACGATGAATAACACCACGCATTCGATTATTACGGAATTAACTTCCAATATTTCGTCCGAATGGTTCAATGAACTGCGTGTAGGCTTTACTTCTGTGCGTGATTTCAGGGAAATACCAGGGCAAGCCATCCCTTACATAAGGATAAATCTCACCAACAGCCGGAACGTGGAACTCGGTTCGGAACGTTATTCTCCGGCCAACTACCTCAATCAAGACATCTGGACGCTTACCGACAATGTTACATATCATAAAGGGAATCATGAACTCACGTTCGGAACGCATAACGAGTTTTTCACAATGGAGAATCTTTTCATACGCGAAAATTATGGCTCGTATGTATATAACTCGATAGATGATTTTTTGTCAATCGGAACAGCCGATGAGAAAGCTCCTTACGAATACAACTATTCATTCTCACGGGAAGATATTACGGGAAGTAAGCGCTGGGCGCCCACATTCAGCGCTGCACAACTGGCGTTTTATGTACAAGACAACTGGATGGTGAATAATCTTTTCCATCTGTCGTACGGGCTACGCATAGATATTCCCCTGTTTATGGATAAGCCGGGTACCAACCAGACATTCAACGAGTCAGCTATAGCTAAGCAATACGACGTAGCCACCAATCAGATGCCTGCTTCTACACCTCTGTTTTCGCCTCGTATCGGTTTCCGTTGGTATTTGAATGAAACCAGGCGCAGCCTGATTCGTGGGGGAGCCGGTATTTTCACCGGACGTATTCCTTTTGTATGGATTTCCAACAGCTTTTCAAATACGGGCGTAGAATATAGCCGCACCCGTCTGCAGTCGAGAGATATGGAGGCTGCGGTAGCCGATGGGTTTAAATTTCAGATCGATCCGAGCAAGCAATACCAGCCTTCGTCACGCATGACATCCGAAATAGATGTCGTGGCGAAAGATTTTAAATTCCCGCAGGTATTACGTACCAATCTGGCTTTTGATTATAGTTTCGAAAACGGCCTCAAGGCTACGGTGGAAGGATTGTATTCAAAAACGCTGAACAACGTACTTTATAAAAACTTAGTCGTAGAAGAAAGCGGAAAGTTCCTTCAGAATGGAGGCGACAAACGTCCGCTTTATCAGCAGGTAATCAACCCTACTACCAATCAATCATATACACAAGAATATACAGGTATCGTATATCTGGACAATTCGGATAAGGGCTATACCTACAACCTGACAGGGAAATTAGAAAAGAGCTTCGATTTCGGTTTAGACTTGATGGTAGCTTATACTTTTGGTCACTCGAAAGGAATGAACGACGGAACATCAAGTCAGGCTCTTTCCAACTGGCAATATAACGAAAACCGGCAAGGGGCTAATAATCCCGAACTCTCATGGTCGGATTTCGACGTTCCTCACCGCATAGTCGGCTCTGTTTCGTATCGCAAAGAATATGCCCACCATTTCGCCACAACGGTAAGCCTGCTCTATAACGGACAATCCGGTAGTCGTTACAGCCTCTGTTATCAAAATAATATCAATAACGACGGCGCATCAGGTAACGATGTGATTTATATCCCTACCGATGCCGAACTGGCAAACATGAATTTCAAGGATATAACTTCCGGAGGAGCCGTAGTAGCTACAGTTGAGCAACAACGTACCGACCTGAGCAACTGGATAAACAGCAACGCCGACCTGAAAACAAGAAAAGGCAGCTATATTGAACGCAACGGCATGCTGGCTCCTTTCGAAAACCACTTCGATTTGCATATCGCTCAGGATTTCTACGTGAAGATTGGAGGACGACGGAACACGATACAAGTCTCGTTCGATATATTAAATATAGGTAACTTACTGAATCGTGCATGGGGAATATACAACAGCACAGGATATTCCTACACACCAATAGCTGTCAGCAGTGTGGATGCCAATGGGGTACCGACATTCCAGTTTACAAAACCTGCAAGCGAGACTTTGTATGGAATATCCGATTACAACTCGCGCTGGCGTTCGCAAATAGGAATCAGATACATCTTCTGAGAATTTGTAATAATCCTTAAATCCGCAATCAAGAGTTATTAAAAAAAAGCAAAGCGCTGATAAAAAATAAATTATCCAGCGCTTTGTTATGTGTAAGAATTCACCTAATTTTTGTGATCGCAAAAAAACCGGATTTTAGGTTATATGATTTAACGTATGCCTGTTTTCCCATGCACAAACATATACAACAGGCCCAAATGTATATACTTGCAAAAATGGCGTAATAGCAACACAGGTTGCTTCACGTAAATTAAACTCACAAGAACTGGCAGAGATAGATTCTTTTAATAAAGACAAATGTACGGAACCCCGGTTTAAGAGCCTTTTTTTTGTAGGAAAAACTTTGATATTGACAGATTTTCACATACATTTGTTGCCATGAGAGACACGACAAACCACATACCATCCCTAAGAAGTCCATCCACTATCCTGTGGCACATAGCGGCATTGAGCGACGGCTCCTGCCGGATATCGGGGAAGGGAGCCTGAACAATACGTTATTTTTTATTCGTATTATCTATTAATCTTATCAACATTATGTATATGAAAAAGTTATATTACATAATACTCCTTCTTGCCGCCACTGCATGTTCTAAGGATACTATACATGAGAAGTTATGGGATACATGCGCCGAGGATGCCATCCAATATCCGGAACCCTGGACGGCAGAAGTATCGAAAACCTTTGTCATTCCGGACAAAACAATTCGCAGGATGAGTACCTGCGGACTGCTTGAGGCATATCTTCGCTGTCCGGATCGTGGCTTTGACCCTTGGTGTATTATATGTTCCGATCTGAATGTCGGGGGAGTCGCCAGATTCAATGACATGGTCAATAATGACAGGGTTGTGGTAGAGTTATTCAAAAGAAAAGATTGCATCCCGGTATTGATGACCAAGTTCCAATCCGTAATCGTGCGGCATGATGGAAAAGAAGGACGGGGAAAGAATGCATGTCTTGAAATGCTCCTGGCCAGCGACCTGTGTATGTCGGTATTAAACGATGCGAATGCTCAGCGCTCACTTATGGAAATGGCGTTGGAGATGGCAAGCGCCAACGAAACCCACATCAGGGAAGTGCGCCATATTATGGTGGCAATCATGAAAAAATGCAATTACACTCCCTTCCTCGAAGAAGCGGTAAAAGACCATCCAAGCTATACGATAGGCACATATCTACCCGGTCTTACAGAATGGATGTACGGTTATATTATTTGCCGTTCCGATATTGTAGAGAAATATGCAAAGAAGTTTTTAAGCGAAAAAAAATAATATTTATAAGGTGGTTTGTAAAATTGCCGTAGTATTGATGTTATGGAGCATAGTTATTAACGTTGCAGCTCAGGTGACCCAGAATGAAACATTGAGCCACCGTTTTGTATGCAAGCCGATATGGTTGAAAGTGTATCGTCGTCGTTACGGAACAGCGGAGGTGTGCCGGCAGGGCAGCTTAATTTTGCGTTGGTTTATTTGTCCGACCCGGGTCAAACAGCTGTCCGACCCAGGTCGGATACGTGTTCGACCCAGGTCGGATACGTGTTCGACCCAGGTCGGATACGTGTTCGACCCAGGTCGGACAGCTGTTTGACCCGGGTCGGACAAATAAAAGCTGGGGTATGCCGGGCTTTCAGCCCGGAAAACTTCCGGATTTTCCCTACAGATAAAAATAAAACGAGCCGGAACGGACAA
>JAISZA010000082.1 GCA_031269535.1 Tannerellaceae bacterium | reverse complement strand
GTCGATTGTCCCCAACTCTGGGCAGGAAGGCCGGCCATAAAGAAGATGAGGCTGAAGAGATGGATTTTTATGTTCTTGTTCATATACGTTTTTTTATTTGATTTAATTGAGTGCAAATGCAAAAAATATAAATTTTGATATATCCTGTAATATCAGTTAAGAGCTACCGGGCAGGATGCATCTACAAAAAAGTACATAGCGCTTTCGTGTTTATAGCCGTGTGCGGGAGCGCACGGCTATAAACACGGGTTGACAATAATCGCAAGCATTTTGTTACCCCCCCCCAAATAAACAGAATATAGAGATCTTCAAATTTTTGTCATGTATTTAGTTGCTTTTATAAAGGAAAAAAGGGAATATTTTCTTATCATTGCATTTAATTTGATTTGATTTGGGGCGCCATAACCATATTAACGAAGTTAAAATGAAATATCTGAAATTGTTGTTCTATTGTTTGTTCTATTATTTATCACCTGCCTTCCTTTTCTGCGAAGTGTGGGGAAACCCAAATATGACGGTGAAGTCTGTCCGGCTGACCGATTCTCCTCTTTCCTTCAATTCCGTGTACCGGATCTATCAAGACCGGGAAGGCTTCGTGTGGTTTGGTTCGAAAAATGGGATATGCCGGTATGATGCTTATCAGAATATCACGTTCCGTTCAGACCTGAATACGCCTGGCCTGCTCACCAACAACGAGATCAACTGTTTTCAGGAGACGAATAACGGTTATCTGATAATCGGCACGGAAAAAGGTCTGAACCTTCTGAATAAAAGTGACTGCCGGATTATGCCCTTTACTGTGGACAGATTGGATCAAAAGGCTATACGTTGTATGTGCTCCACAAACAGCGGTGATGTATGGATTGGTACGGATTCACTTTTTTACCGTTTCTCGTCCGACCTCTCTTCTTATACCGCATATCAATCGCCCACCCCTTACACACACCCTTCCAATTTTATGGAAGACAAAGAAGGGAGACTTTGGATTACCTGCTGGACTGCCGGGCTTTTTTTGTTTGACAAGGATAAAGGCTCTTTCATTTCTTATCCTCCTATCGGAAAACACAATAACCCTTTTAAGCTCTTTCAGGATAATACCGGTCAATTATGGCTTTGCTCATGGGAAGATGGTATCTTTTTATTTAATCCCGACGGAAAAAAAGAAGAAGAGATGTATATACCGCTCCCGTTCACCAAGGAAGATGGAAACACGGAAAATACATTCTTTAGTATTGTGCAGGATGATATAAACCACTATATCTGGGTCATGTCGATGGCTGGCTTACATGCTTTCCGTTACGACACCGATGGAAAACTTGTGAAAGTCGATGTGTCCGGTTTGTTTACTCCTTATAATAAAATCTTCAGCGAGGTAATAAAAGATCGAAGCGGGAATTTATGGATCGCAACCTATGGTGAAGGAGCCTTGACCCTACATTTTAACCAGCTTGTTGTAGAGAACCTGGAGATACCGGCAATGAAGGAAAAGACAGGAATTACCACACACATATCCGCCATCTATGAAGACAAGGAAGGACTGTTGTGGATTCAGCAAGACCGTCACGGGTTGGCCTTTTATGATTCGGCAAGTGAGGAGGTGCGTTTTTATACAGACTATGCTTCCCTCCGGAATCTGGGAAGTTTGAAGCGGGTGAGTTGCATCACAGACTTTCGGTCTGTCCCTGACGAAATATGGGTGGGAGCGGAAAACACGCCAAGGATTTATTGCCTGAAGAAGAAAGGAAATGAGGTCGTGCTTTCCCGGCAAATAGACCTCACTGCCATGGGCGGCAAACCCTGCGTGCCCTCCTTCTTTTATGAAGATAATAAAAACAATATATGGATTGCCACCGATGAAAAACTTTTGATTAAGCCGCATAATACCGATTCCATTGCCGTTTTTCCTTTTTCCTTTACTCAGATCACCGGAATTACGGAAGATACAAGAGGTAATCTATGGGTCGGTTGCAAACATTCGGGAGTTTTTTGCCTGTCATTCGGGTTTTGCCCCAAAGAACAACCCCAGGTCACACATTACTCGCCGGAACAGGGTAATTTCCCCAGCAACAACATCGAAGCCATACATGCCGATTTCAACGGAAAAGTATGGATAAGCACAAAAGAAGGGCATTTCCTTGCCTTTGATATCGTAGCGAAAGAACTGGAAGATTTGTCAAGAAACCTGGGTGTAGGAGAAGAAAACATGTTGAGTATCATCTCGGATGATTATGGGTATGTATGGGTCGCAACAAACGCGCGTATCATCAGATATAATCCGTCAGACAAATCCCTCTGGTTTTATTCGGAAGCGGAGAATGTGCTTGTCGATTATTTCGTGGCAAGGTCTTTTTTCAAAAGCAAATCGGGCAAATTGTATTTCGGAGGGAACCGGGGCATATCACTCTTTACCCCTTCTCACAGCTTTCCGGAAAAGATACGCAATCCGAAGGCGCTTATAACGAATGTGAAGATAAACAATCGCTCCGTCTTCCGGCAGAAAGACAACAATAAGTTTAATCTGTTGACGCAAAAGCTGCAACTCGACCCCGGAGATACTAACATCGAAATATATTTTTCTACGCTCGATTATTCGTATCCCTCCAAAATCAGGTATGCCTATAAAATGGAAGGCATTGACAAAGAATGGGTATATCCGGAAAACAACCGTCGGTTTGCCATCTACAGCCAATTAAGCAAAGGATATCATTCTTTTTTGCTCCGAGCTACGGATGAGAATAATCTCTGGAGCGACCATGTGTCTCAACTGCATATCTATAAGCGTCCTGCCTTCGGCGAAAGCAATCTCGCCTACCTGCTTTATTTCCTTCTCTTCCTCACAGTGAGCTGGTTCTCTTTCCGCATTATAAGGAACAGGCTGCGCCTCCGGCAGGAACTCCAGATAGCACAGATGGAAAAAAACAATGTGGAAGAACTGACACAAACCAAACTGCGCTACTTTACCAATATCTCGCACGACTTCCTTACGCCTCTGACTCTCATCTCCTGCTTAGTTGATAATATGGAGAATACACAGGATGAATCGCAGAGTATCCATCTGGCTACAATCCGTTCGAACGTGAACCGCCTGAAACGTCTGCTGCAACAGATACTCGACTTCCGGAAGATGGAAAGCGACAATATGAGCCTGCTCCTTTCCTTCGGCGATATCGCCCTTTTTATAAAGGATTCCTGCTATATGCACTTCCTGCCGCTCATGGACAAGAAGGAGATGAACTTCTCTTTCAAGGCTTCGCCTTTGCAGATATTTGCCTGTTTCGACGCAGATAAGGTCGATAAGATTGTCTTCAACCTACTCTCTAATGCCTTCAAATATACGCCCGAGAAAGGGAATGTCGAAATCTGCCTGGAGTGTCGGAAGGAAGGAGAACATAGCTTCCTGTACATCGAAGTGAAAGATTCCGGTGTGGGGATCGCCCCGGAGGGTATCCTTCATATATTCACCCGTTTTTACAACAACAAAACTTCCCGGGCAAGCGAAACAAACGGTATCGGATTGTCGCTTACCAAAGAGCTTGTCGAATTACACCACGGCACAATCCGCGTGGAAAGCCGTCTGGGCGAAGGTTCTTCTTTTATTGTCGTCCTCCCGGTTGATGAAGCAAGTTATTCGGAACCGGCTCTGGAACGCCTGCCGTTGCCGGCAGCTAAAGTAAAGGACGACGAGGCATCGGTATCCCTGGTTGGTGAATCCATTTCCATACTGGTGGTCGAAGACAACGAAGAACTGCTGCACATCATGGCTCAAATCCTTCCGGCTAATTATAAAGTATGCACCGCTTCCAATGGCCTGGAAGCCCTCGAAATCCTTGCTGAAAATAAGATCGATATCATCATCAGTGATGTGATGATGCCGGGAATGGATGGGCTGGAGTTCTGCCGTATCCTTAAAAAAGACCTGATAACCAGCCATATCCCCGTCATATTGCTGACTGCCAGAAGTAGCACAAGCGACCGTATCGACTGTTACAATGCCGGCGCCGATGCTTATATCTCCAAACCCTTTGAACTGAACGTACTCGCGGCGCGCATAAATAATTTTATCTCGAATAAAAAGAGAAAACAACAGCAGTTTCAGTCGGATGTGGAAATAAATATCGCTACGCTGGAATATCCTTCGCTGGACGAAGAGTTTCTTACTAAAGCCGTACAGGTAATCGAAGATAATCTTTCCGAGTTCGATTTCGACGTAAATGCTTTTGCGGAGGCACTCAATCTCTCCAAGTCGTCTTTGTACCGGAAGATCAAGACAATGACCGGAATGTCGCCGGTTGAGTTTATCAAAAACATCAAACTAAAACGTGCCTGCCGGATGCTTCGCAATACGTCGCTGTCTATCGCAGATGTTGCCTTTGCCGTAGGTTTTTCCGATCCGAAGTATTTCGCGACCTGCTTTAAGAGCGAGTTCGGCCTCACTCCCCGCAACTATCAGAAGTCGCCCCACAATCAACGATTATAATTTATCCGTTAAATAACAGATGTTTATCGGAAAGAAAAAGAGCAATGGGTAACGATATAGAAATGAGCCGCGCCCGTTAAGCGGCCATCACAGGGGGCTTTTTAAGACGGCTATTCTTCCATACCAGGTGAGCGTTTTTATACGTCTGTTTTCCGTTACAGACGTTTCATTCAACTGTTTTTCCATATACTCACCACCCAGTCTTTGCCATAAGTCCACAAAAGATTTTTCGTAATCATAAAAATCCGGTTGACTCTTCAGGGATTCAAATTCTTCGTAATACTGAGAGGCTATTGATAAAAATTCATCTCTATTCATAATTTGTGCTTTTTTATTATGCACACAAAGTACTTTTTTGCCGCGACAATTTGAATTGAAAATCGACGTAGTCAAATGCACCCCTGCCAAGGGTTCAATTCAAATTGTCGCAGATTCAATGGATTTCCGTCGTCATTGCGAGGTACGAAGCAATCCAGCGTGCGCCCGGACTGGATTGCTTCACCCTCCGCAATGACGCCCCGTAATGGCGATGCGACAATTTGAAATGCCCCCCCCTGCCAGGGTGCAATTCAAATTGTCGCAGATTCAATGGATTTCTATCGTCATTGCGAGGTACGAAGCAATCCAGGCCCGAGCGCCCCCTGGATTGCTTCGTACCTCGCAAGGACGGAAATTGCCGGCAAGGATTCCCCCCGGGGGAAAAGCTGCCGGAAATTGTCGGCAAGAATTTTCCCCGGGGGGAAAGCTGCCGGAAATTGCCGGCAAGAAATTTCCCCGGGGGGAAAGCTGCCGACAATTGCCGGCAAGAAATTTCCCCGGGGGGAAAGCTGCCGGAAATTGCCGGCAAGAAATTTCCCGGGGAAAAAAGCTGCCGACAATTGCCGGCAAGAAATTTCCCCGGGGGGAAAAGCTGCCGGAAATTGCCGGCGGACATCATTATGGAACCCAGGGCGTTGCCCTGGGCTGGGATATACCGGGCTTTCAGCCCGGAAAACTTCCGGATTTTCCCTACAGATAAAAATAAAACGAGCCGGAGCCGGAACGGACAAGGCATACCTCCGTCCCCCCTCATCCTGACAGCAAAAAGGGCTGAAGGCCCTATATAACCCAGCCCAGGGCAACGCCCTGGGTTCCCGGGTTCCGGTGGCAACGCCCTGGGTTCCCAGGTTCCGGAGGCTGAATAGGCAGCCGGAGATTATCTGCGGGCATCATTATGTTGCCCTTTCAGGGCGCGTACCGGATTATTCCGTTTTATACCCGGAACCCAGGGCGTTGCCCTGGGTTCTTAATGATGTCCGCAGATAATATCCGGCTACCTATTCAGCCTCGGAACTGTATTGTTTTTTTCTGTTTTCATCTCACTATTTTAAACCGCGCGAAGTATAACTCATAACTCGTAACTTGTAACTCGTAACTTGTAACTTGTAACTCACAACTTGTAACTTGTAACTCGTAACTTGTAAATAATTCCTTACCTTTGGAGGCGAAAAATAAAGCAAGACATGACGACATTCTTTCATACCCTGATTTCAAAAAGCCTGGATATACCGGCAAGACAAATCGAAAAAACAATTGAACTGCTCAACGAAGGAGCAACCATACCTTTTATCAGCCGCTACCGCAAAGAAGTGACCGGCGGACTCGATGAGGTGCAGATCAGTAATATAAGCGATCAGTTAGATAAACTTACCGAACTGGCCAAACGGAAGGAAACCATCCTCTCTTCTATCGGCGAACAAGGGAAACTGACACCTGAACTCAGCAAACGCATCGAAGAATCGTGGGATAGTACCGAACTGGAAGATATCTACCTCCCCTATAAACCCAAACGGGTGACCAGAGCGGAAATCGCACGCAAGAAAGGACTGGAACCACTGGCTAACATCATCCTCCTGCAAAACGAACGCGACCTGACCAAGCGCATACAGGCTTTCCTCAACGAGGAAGTAAAAGACGAAAAAGAAGCCCTCCAGGGAGCCCGGGATATCATTGCCGAATGGGTGAACGAGAATGAAGATGCACGCAATACCGTGCGCAACTCTTTTGCACGTACCGCCATGATCACTTCCAAAGTAGTGAAAGGGAAAGAGGAAGAAGGCACCAAATACCGCGACTATTTCGAGTTCAGCGAACCGCTGAACCACTGTAGCTCGCACCGCCTGCTGGCCTTAAGGCGGGGAGAGGCCGAGGGCATACTGCGCGTAAGCATCTCGCCCGATACGGAGCCTTGTGTCGAAAGGCTCAGACATCGCTTCGTCAAAGGACGGAACGAATCGTCGGAGCACGTGGCCGAAGCGGTTGACGATTCGTTCAAACGCCTGCTCAAGCCTTCTATCGAAACAGAATATGCCAACCTCAGCAAAACAAAAGCCGACGAGGAGGCTATCCGCGTATTTGCCGAAAACCTCCGCCAGTTGCTGCTGGCTCCCCCGCTGGGGCAGAAGCGCGTCTTAGGAATCGACCCCGGCTACCGTACGGGCTGTAAATTAGTCTGCCTGGATGCTCAGGGCAATTTGTTGCATAACGAAACAATCTACCCTCATCCGCCCCAGAATGAGAAAAGCAAGGCAGCCGCCAAAATCTCCCACTTAGTCTCTACCTATGCCATCGACGCCATCGCCATCGGTAACGGAACGGCCAGCCGGGAGACCGAGCATTTCATCACCGAGACGCGCTACGAACGCAAGGTGCAGGTCTTTGTCGTAAGCGAGAACGGAGCCTCCATCTATTCTGCCTCCAAAACAGCCCGCGACGAATTTCCGGAATATGATGTGACCGTGCGGGGAGCAATAAGCATCGGACGCCGGCTGATGGACCCGCTGGCCGAACTGGTGAAGATAGACCCCAAAAGCATTGGCGTAGGGCAATACCAGCACGATGTCGATCAGGGATTGCTGAAGAAAAGCCTCGACCAGACAGTAGAAAGCTGTGTCAACTCCGTAGGCGTCAACGTAAACACGGCCAGTAAACACCTGCTGACCTATATATCCGGCCTCGGCCCTGCACTGGCGCAAAACATCGTTGACTACCGGGCCGGACATGGCCCGTTCAAGACACGGAAAGAACTGATGAAAGTGCCCCGTATGGGAGAAAAAGCCTTCGAACAAAGCGCCGGATTCCTACGCATACAGGGAGGAAAGCATCCGCTCGACAACTCGGCCGTCCATCCCGAAAGCTATCCCGTAGTCGAAAGTATGGCGCACGACCTGGACTGCTCCGTGGAAGAGCTGATTAACAACAAAGCCCTGAAGAAAAAACTGAAATTAGAGAAATACATCACCGCCCGCGTAGGACTGCCCACCCTGCTCGACATCCTCGAAGAACTGGATAAACCCGGACGAGACCCCCGCCAGAGCATCCGGGTATTCGCCTTCGACCCGACAGTGAAAACGATGGAAGACCTGAAGGAAGGACTCGTCTTGCCGGGCATTGTAACGAATATCACCAATTTTGGCTGCTTCGTCGATATAGGCATCAAGGAAAACGGGCTGGTACATATATCCGAAATGGCCGACCGGTTCATCTCAGACCCTACCCAGGTCGTCTCCATCCATCAGCATGTCAGGGTCAGAGTACTGAGCATTGACCAGCTGAGGAAACGTGTACAGCTATCCATGAAGGAGATACCTCCTATGTGATGGGGTGCCTTTGACTACGTCGATTTTCAATTCAGATTGTTGCATCGTCATTGCGAGGTACGAAGCAATCCAGGGGGCCCGCTCTGGATTGCTTCGTACCTCGCAATGACGGCCCGTAAGGACGGCTTATGTGATCATGTTTTTGTTGATCCCGAATTTCTCCGCGGGATGATGTTTGCCGAAAGGTTCGATGTGGACTACAATGTCGTACACATTCTCTATCGAATCCTTGATACTTTGTTCCACGGCATCGGCTATGCTGTGGGCTTCGTTGAGGCTGAGGCTTCCCTCGGCCTCCACGTCGAGGTCGATCATATACAAATTGCCTATCAGGCGGGAGCGCACGCGGTGCGGATTGGTGGCTCCGGGCACTTTCTCTACCGCCTCGAATATTTTGTTGTAAACGGAAATATCTTTCACCCCGTCCATCAGCTCGACATTGGAATCCATAAAAATACCGACGGAAGAACGTATAATAAAAAGACTAACTATCAATCCTGTAATCGAATCCAGCACCGGAAGCCTGAAGATAAAGGTAAACACCAGGCCCACCAATACGCTGAGGGAGATGATCACATCGTTGCGCATATTCTTCGCATTGGCTATCAGCATCGAGCTGTTTATTCTCCTCCCCTGCCGGTATTGGTAAAAGGCCAGGCTCAGTTTCCCCAGGATAGAAAAGACCGTCACATAAATAGCCAGCGCTGCCGGCAACTCGCGCGGGGCCGACGAAAAGGTCTTCTGAACAGAAGAGAGAAGCATCTGGACGCCGGCATAGAAAATAAGGAGGGAGAGTATCTTGGTCGCTATGCTCTCGGCTTTCTCATACCCATAGACGTATTTCTGCGAGGGCGGGCGGCTCATAATGCGCGCCGTGAAAATCATAACGACCGAAATAAGCACATCCGTAGCCGAGTCGATGCCGTCGCTCAGAACGGCCAGACTTCCCGACAATAAACCTATCACGATTTTGGAGACAGAGAGTATCGCATTCCCTATCGTGCTAACCCATGAAGTCTTGATTAATATTTTTTCTCTTAAAGCCAAGTTTGTTCTTATTATAGGGTGCATTTGACTACGTCGCCCAAAGGTAGTATTTTTTCTGATTACCCCTTACTTATTATTTACGATATGCAGCGTATGGCAGGCGGCGAGGGCAGCGGTTTCGGTGCGGAGTCGGCTTTTGCCTAAGGAGACGGCTTCGAAGCCCCGGGCGCCGGCTTCCTGTATCTCTTCGGGGCTGAAATCTCCTTCAGGGCCTATGAGTATCAGGGTGTTTTCGCGCGGTCGGCAGCGGTGTTGCAGCAGGGGTTTTTCTCCTTTGGCACAATGAGCGATAAAGGCCTGGCCGCTGAAGGGCTGGTTTATCAACGTCCGGAAATCGGTCATACCGTTTAGTTTAGGCAGTACGGCTTTGCCCGATTGCTTCATGGCGCTGATCAGTATCTTCTCCAGGCGGGACAGCTTCACTTCGTGACGCCCGGAGAAACGGCTGTTGACGAATGTGATGGCATCGATCCCTATCTCCGCCGCTTTCTCGCAGAACCATTCGGTGCGGTCGATATGGCGGGTGGGGGCAAGCGCTATATGCAGATGGAAATCCCAGAGCGGGGGCTGACTGGAGCATCCGGTGATACTGACTTCGCACTGCTTAGGGTCTGCATTCCGGATGATGGCCGTATAAAAAAAACCTTTGCCATCCGTAAGCATCACCTCCGCCCCTTCGCCGAGGCGAAGCACACGAAGCGCGTGCCGGGCTTCTTCTTCCGGCAATTCGGGCTTCACACTGATCGCGGGCGCATAAAACAGCTGCATCGGAAAAGCGGTGTTAGCCCATGATCATACCAATAATGGTAGCCGACATAACAGAGACCAGGGCGCCTCCGATCATGGCAGGAAAGCCAAAGCGGATGATCATGTCTTTCTTCTCCGGAGCCAATACGCCCATCCCTCCCAGCAGGATACCGATCGACGATATATTGGCAAAGCCGCAGAGGATGTAGGTCGCCATGATCATAGACTTTTTATACACAAACAGCCCGGCTTCCTTCCATTGCTCCATCTGTGCATAAGCCACAAATTCATTTAGGATGGTTTTCTGCCCCAGCAACGAACCTACCAGGGCCATATCTTCGGCCGGGACGCCCGTCAGCCACATGAAGGGAGCTAAGACGATCCCGACCAGGAACTGGAAGGTAAGCCCGTCTGATTTCCCATCCGTCACATCTTTTATCCATTCGTTCAGGCCGGTATAATGGCCTATCATATCTTTGGAGATGTAATTGACCAGGGCTACCAATCCAATGAAAACGAGCAGCATGGCGGCAATATTCACCAGCAGCCTGACCCCTGTCGCAGTGCCGGCGCCTAAAGCGCCCAGGGGGCTGGAGTGTTCGTTGATCTTTTCTATCCTTACGGTTCGCTCATCGATCGGTTCGGTCTGCGGGCATAGCATCTTGGCAATGACAATAGCGCCCGGCGCCGCCATGACCGAGGCCGAGAGCAGGTGTTTGGCAAACATCACCTTTTCTGCCGGGCTGTCGCCTCCCAGCATCCCGATGTAGGTGCCCATCACAGAACCCGCAATAGTCCCCATGCCCGAAACCATCACCAGGAATATCTCCGAACGGTTCATGGAGGGTAAATAGTTCTTGATTAAGACGGGCGACTCCGTCATTCCCATAAATATATTGCCAGCCGCTATCAGACCTTCCGAGCCGGATACATTCATAAAACGGCGCAGCACCCAGGAGAAGCCTCCGACGATGCGCTGGATAATCCCCCAGTAATAAAAGAGAGAGACCAGGGCGGAGAAGAAGATTACAATCGGCAGCGAATGCAGCAGGAAACTGAAGCCATTCGCTTTCTCGGCATAGGGGCCGAGCAGGAAGACGAGCCCTTCGTTGGTGAAATCCATCAGTTTGACAAAGGCCCTGCCCGCCCATTCGAAGAGCGTACCGACAAACGGAACATACAAGACCGACAACGCCAGTATGATCTGAAGCAGCAGACCGCCTCCCGTCAGTCTCCAGTCGATGCGCTTCCGGTCGTAACTAAGCAGGTAGCAGACGGCTAAGATACAGCCCATGCCCAGAAGGCCTCTTGAAAGCGATTCCAGGTTAAATCCCGACGATTCAATCATGTTGTTTTCCCTCCTCCTTTGGCTTCTCGGCGGCGTAATTCGTCTCTGTACATTTTAGCATGTTCATATTTCTCGTTTATAATTGCCTCATTCAGCCTTGATTCCAGGCCCTTTTTCTCCAGCATAGAGAGCCATTTATTCATCTGGACATCATTGTTTATATCTTCCGGTTCCAGATCGCAGATTTCATCCTCTTCCTCGTCGTCGTCTTCATCATCTATTTCATTCTCTTCATCTTCGTCATCCAGGAGGATCGTTTCTTCCAGTTCAATACCACATTCCTGTATAATCGTTTCCCCCGTAAAGATATCGCATTTTACGCGAAGCGCGATGGCAATCGCATCCGATGTACGCGAGTCAACGCGGTATTGCTGTCCTTCCTTCTCAAACAATAACTCGGAGAAGAAAACGCCTTCCTCAAATTTATAGATATAAACTTCAAGCAAGTGGATATCAAAAGTATCGAAAAAATAAGAAAACAAATCGTGTGTAAGCGGGCGTGGAGGAGTGATATGCTCCAACGCAATAGCAATCGATTGTGCTTCAGCCATCCCTACGATGATAGGGATACGCCTCGGGCCGTTTTCTTCGGCAAGAATCAGCGCGTAGGTACCGGATTGTATCTGGCTGCTTGTCAGTCCCTGAACTCTCAATTTTACTTTCACATTTACCTTTATTATATGTTTTTAATATAGATGCAAAAATAATATTATTATTCAAACCTCACACTTTCTTCAACGATATTTGTCTCTTTCTTGTCTTCATTCCGTAAAATTTT
>JAISZA010000019.1 GCA_031269535.1 Tannerellaceae bacterium | reverse complement strand
TACTGTTCACTATTCACTACTCATTATTCACTTGAAAAAGCATTCTGCTTTTTCACTCTCCTCGGATTACGGCGTTTTTTGCGCCCGGAGGAGAGACGGACGGTAAAAAAGCGGGTTTTTCAATGACAAAATCTGACATTTTGATAGTTCTGACCAATTTGTTAGGCTGTGCTTCTGATACCGGATAACAAACGGGTGCATTTCAGATTGCTGCATTGTCAGTCGCGGCAATCAGAAATGCACCCTCCGGAGGACGTTTGTCACGGCTTCTCTCCTTCAGAGAGAGATGATCTGGGCATTTGCCTGGTCGAGGATGGATTGTTCGAGTGAGGCCAGGTAGATGCGGGTCGTGTTCTCGTTTTCATGGCCCATTCCCTCGCTGATGACCTGCAGGGGGATGCCTTTGCGCAAAGCGATGGTCGCCCAGGTATGACGTGAGACATACGAGGTCAGCGGCTTCTCCAGATTCATGATAGCAGAAATACGCTCCAGCCGCTTATTGTAGGTGCGCAAGGCGTTGGATGGGATGTTTGTCCCGGAATGACGGAGGATGGGGAGCAGCAGATTGCCGCGTGTCTCGTGCCGGTAACGCGCGATGATTTCTTCCATGCAAGGCTCCATTTTAATGGAGAGATGCTGGCCTGTTTTGCTTCGCGTATAGAACAGATAGCCGGCTTGTATATGATTGTATGTCAGGTTAACCATGTCAACAAACGACATGCCGCGGGTATAGAAACTGAACAGAAAGAGGTCGCGGGCGAACGACAATTCTTTCATCTCGTCAAAGTTCAGTCGTTTCAGCCGTATGATCAGCATTTCATCGACTGCCCGTTTTTCGGTTTTGCAGATGCCTGTATATACATTCTTAAAGGGTTGGCGCTGAGGTGTCAGCCCATCGTCAACCGCTTTGTTATACACAGACCTCAGTGTACGCATATAACAGGAGATACTATTCATTGAGACTCCGCCATTTTTCAGATAGGTTTCGTATTGCCTTATCAGCCCGGTGTCCATAGCGGTTATCATGACGTCGGATCCCATCCGGAAATTATGGAAACTTTTTTTAACGACAAGGTATATAGTGGCTGTTGCTACCCGGCGTTCGTTTCTCAATTTTTGTATCCACCGGTCCATATAGGGGAAGAGATTCCCATGCATCGATCGGTCGGCATAGCATGCGGCCAGTTCATTGACTGTGTAGTCTCCTTTTTTGTCGAGAAACCCGATCACTCCTGCCAGTTTTTTCAGTTCTCCTTCGAGGGCGAAGCGAATCTCACACAAGTATATTTCACGCTCTTTATCAGCCACATGAGGTTTAATTGTTTTATTCTCCTCATCCCATTCCTCCGGGAATATCCGGAGACGTGTTGTGATTAGTTTCATTTTACGGTTTCCGATTACCTGAATAAGCAAGACGCCTTCTTTACCTTTCACCGTTGATTGTCTGAATTTTACTTTCATTGATACCATAATGTTTTAGTTATTAGAAATTAGTGAGTGACATATTTACGCCAATCTGTTCCGCCTGTCGTTTCATTCAGTATAAAGCGTGAAACGGGCAGGTTTTCCAGACGTTGGTTTATTTCAATGTTAAAAAGACAGTTAAAAATACGCTTCCGCCCGGCATGGCAAGAAGCGCCACATCAGTACCATCCGGGTGTGGCATCTGTCTGGTTCTGATGAATGAAGGCAAAAGCGGGAAGTGGAAATTCAGTAATCCACTTATTGCCATCTCATGGATGTCTCAGGGGGTACCCTGACAGCAAAAAAAACGAACCCTTGCAAGTTATTCTGCCTTGCAAGGGCCTGCTATATAATTCTTGTCCTTTGGGGTATCAATAATTTTGTTTTTTCGGTTCGAAATAGGCCTGGGGGTGTTCGCAGGCGGGGCATTTACCGGGAGCTGTCCGGCCTTTGTGTACGTAACCACAATTTCTGCACTGCCATTCTATTTCTTCTTCTTTCTGAAACACCTGGCCTTTTTCTATGTTTTCGAGCAATTTACGGTAACGTTTTTCGTGTTCGGCTTCTACTCTGGCTATCATACGCCAGGCCACCGCTATGGGTTTAAATCCTTCTTCTTCGGCTATATCGGCGAAAGCGGGATACAATTCGGCCCATTCTTCGTATTCGCCGGCGGCAGCGGCGGCGAGATTTTCCAATGTACTGCCAATCACTCCGGCAGGATAGGATGCCGTTATTTCGACCATACCCCCTTCGAGGAATTTGAAGAAGCGTTCGGCATGTTCTTTCTCCTGTTCGGCTGTTTCGGCAAATACAGCAGCTATTTGTTCGTAACCTTCTTTTTTTGCCTTACTTGCAAAAAAGACATACCGGCTTCTTGCCTGGGATTCTCCTGCAAAAGACTTCAGGAGGTTTTGTTCGGTACGTGTACCTCTGATACTTTTTTCCATAATGCGACTCTTGTTATAATTGAACTTATAAGATGATTTTATTTAACGCCCAAAAATAGACATTTATTTCGTAAATATGCCTTCGGATTATACACTAATATTCTATCAAAGAATATATAATTTCTATATTATGCCGCTAATTGGCCATGTTTTATTTTTTATGGACAACAACAATGCGGCAGGAAAAAGGATATTGCAGGTTTTTCTCCTCTTTGAAATAAACTTCTGCTGCGCCTATTTTCAGTTTGGCCCGTACCCGTATGGGAATATGGTTTTCGTCATCGCCCATCCATACTTCCGCTGCTTCTTTGCTTTGTTCGAAAGCCGGGTCATATACGTCGATATAGAAATGATGGGTACGGTATTTGACTTTTTCGTCGGGCGTCACGACCGACTGGCCTGTATAACGGAAGCGGACATTGACAAGGTCGCGCCCGACCACGACCACGAAAGGAAATTCATCGTTCATCTTCAGGTCTTTCCATTCTATCGAACGCAGGTACATCGTCGTAGCCATCATATCGTAAATACATCCTTCGAGGATAAGCGTGGTATCTATCTTCGTCTGGGTACGCGTATAACGGCGTGAATGGACAGAGGTTCGGTCGCCGGAAGGCGAAAACCTCATCTCATCTACCAGGTAATAGCCCCCTTCGTCGGTCCGTTTATCACTGAACAGGAGCCGGCGTTCGGGTGTGAACCAGGTGGTGAGGGTGTCTCTCATCCTGAATATCTTGTCGAACATTCCCGTCGTATTGAACATCATTTTGTATTCCCATGCCTGCTTTCCCTGATAGTGCGCATCCCTTACCGTGAAATGCGCCAGTCCGGCTCTGGGCATAAGAATCCCCCATTTGAAATAAAGATCATAGCTGATGTGTTCTCCATGGTAAAACATCTTATTCCAGGGGCACGACTGCGCTTTTGCTTTACCGTCCGGCAGGGCGAGTAAAAGGGTCAGCAGGCAGCACAGACAGTATTTAGAACCGTATCCCCCCCGGGGCACTTCCCGACGATTGTCTTCTTCCTTCATCTCTGTAGTCTCTTTTGGGCTTTGCGGCCGCTTTGGGTTTATTCTTTGTTATTTCCAGTGGTTTCTGCCGGGTGAATGGGGTTGCCTGTATATCCCAGGGTGGGTCCTGAATTTCGATCTGCCAGTTTTTCATGACTTCAATCTCTTCCGGATAGTACCAGACTTTTTCCGGCTGACGCTTCCCGGCATAGTTTCCCGTATCCCATGCATAGTTGTTATTTTCGTCTGCTATCAGCCGGGCATAGTATTTACCCGGCGATAAATCCATAAAAAGGGCGCCACCATTTGCTACCACAGCTTTCCGCACGGGCTGATCGGCGGCATTCAGCAATTCCACAAAAGTGGGGATCGTATCCTGTAGTCCTACGATATTGATAAACAGATGTCCGTACTGGTCTTCTTCTTTTATTTTGAACGTCTGGCTCACCAGCTTATTCCACTTACCATAGATACTGTATATCGTTGCCGAATCTATTTCCAGACGGTATTCTTCGTCATAATTCCATTTCCGGTTGATAAAGTACCGGAGGATATTGGCCGTATCGGGATAGAAGTCGAAATCCACAGGCGTCCAGATCGTATCTATTTTCTGGTCAAGATAGATCAGGTCTTTACTCAGCCCCGGCAGCGGTTCGGCGAATGTAATGGAAACGGTATCAAAAACCTCCCTCACTCCCGAAGCATTGCTCTGCATCTCCAGAAAGACGAGCGGGTCAGGCTCTTCGTCTTTTTTACTTTTTTTTGTTTCCGACGGCGGAATACGCAGGGCGACAGACAAGGTATCGGTCTGTGGGCGGAGTATATTGAGTGAATCACTTGCCGGATAAGTCAGTGCCATCCGCAGTGTGTCCTGCTTCCATATCAGAGAATCGGTAAGCCAGTAAGTAATCGCCCTTTTTTCTTCTATCCACTGCGGAATATACCAGTTGCTATCGGCGGCGGCGGGGGTAAAACCGAGAAGGAGGGGAAGGGGTATCGTATCCAGAGGCGCATTGAAGCGGAGGGTAAAACGGTTCTCCTGCGTACGTTCGGGGCGGAGTATATATTGTCGCTCAAACTTTTCGAGAAAGAGTCTCAGCTCAATATCATCCGGAGTAAAGCGGGTATAGGGCACTGTCCGGATCGTGTCGATGGTCAGCGTATCTTTCCACAGCGTATCCTGTCGCGTAGTAAACTCAAAAGAAGGTACGATCAGCGAATCGTGGAAAGCAATGTCTTCGCCCGGCTGATCAAATTTATAATCCCGGTTCAGGTCGTTAAGGGCAAAGATGCGGTAGGTTCCGTGAGCGATATTGCGTATCACAAACCGCCCCCTGTCGTTTGTCCGGGAAGTACGCACAAAGGGTTCCTTTACGAAAGCCGTATCATCGGGATTGAGGTGCAGGCCGATGGTGATTCCCGGCATAGGTTCCAGGTTTTCTGCATTAAGCAGGTAGCCCGATACTTCCAGCGAATCGATCACATCGCCCGTAGAGAAGGCAAAAGTGAAGTTCTCCAATACGTTCTTTTCGTTATTATCGGTAATGGAACTTGTAAAGTCGATGGTATAGGTTGTCTGCTCATGCAGGGTATCTTTGAGTTCCACCACGACTTTGCGTCCGGCGGGACGAATCACAGGCAGCTGCATCTGCGGGGGGGTGATGATGACATTTTCACTTGGTTTATCTACCTGTATCAGTTCATCAAAAAGGATTTCAACCGTTTTTCCTTTGTAATTAATCTGTCCGGGCGCCGGTTTGCTGCTCACAAACTTAGGCGGCGTTTCGTCGTAAGGGCCTCCGTTTGGCGTACCGATATTCGCACACGAGTACGTCAATGCCAACAGAAGTAAACGAATGAATACTTGTATCTTTTTCATAAAACAAAAATAGAGAAAATTTACAGACGCAAGCGTTTTAATAAGCGAAAACCGATGCGGCAGTACAAACATTTCTTTTTTTCGCAATATTCTCTCTTCAGCTGGATAAGTGCCTGGCTGTCTCCTGCATGTTGCGCCGGCATGCCTGCGTTGCAGAAAGCAGAGACAATCACGTTCTTTTCCGCAGGCAGACTTTCAAGGAAGCGTATGGCTCGTTCGTTGTATTCGGGTTGATTGTTTTTCTGCCCGAAGGCAAAAAGTGTGGGGATCACGGCATTTATTAATAAGATATGAAGCGCGTTCAGGCCCGGCAGTTTCTCCGTCTTAGGCGAAGCATGGCGGAAATGGTAATGCGTCTCCCAATAATCAGAGGGAGCGACCCGGAACAGTTTTTTTATCTGTTCCGGATTTTCTTCGTCCCGTATAAGAGAGAAGAGCGCATCGTGGTGGAACCACAGGGCAGCCAACTGCGCCAGCTTGACATACGGGAAATTGTTGGGGCGCATACGCAGGTTTTTAAACAACGTCCCGCTCAGGGGCTGCAAGTCAAACTTATGGCGGAGAAACTTATACTCCTTTTGCAGCAGGCGGTAATAATGGCAGTCGGAGGCTTCCTCAAGCATTCCCGCCTGCCCGAACAACATCGACTCTATCTGCGAGCTGCTCCCCCGCTGCCTGCGGATATAGCGGAAGGGGAGGCTCCTGGCCAAGCGTTCAAAGGCGTCGTTATTGATACCAAAGCCGAAGCTACGGGTCAGAATAATGTAGAACACCTCGTTCCAGTCGTCGTCATATTGCTCCAGCAGGAGCAGGATATCTTTTGTTTTCCTCTCCAGGCGCTCGCTGAGCAAGGCGCTTACCCACGAAGACAGTTGTACCGGCTCAATCTCTCTGATACAGGGAAGGCAGGGGATAGAGATGTCGCGGTGGATAAGCCAGTCGATATTCCTCCGTACCGTTTCAGGCACCGTAAGCAAGGCCTGGGGAATGGGTTCGCCCGTCGTTCGATAAATAATCGCATCGTGAACGCCGGCCAGATGAAGCACCACCGAGTCGTACGCCTTGTCTTTGTCATGACGGTGGCGCAACCAGTCGGAGGCTTTATCGTGTATTTCCACACTTCCCGCCCATGTTGTATCGCCAATCTTTATTTTAGCATTAAAAAAATCGGGGCCTGCATCGGTATTCCACACTCCCGTATCGATAACAGACACCGGAAGACCTTCGGTAGTAACCAAGCTTTCCGGAGCATAAAGCTTATTTTTCCAGACATAATGTAATAAACGTTCCATTCTCACAAAGGTTTAGATTAGACATCCACAAACATAAATAAAATCTGCGAGATTTCATGCCTGCAGAGTAAAATAATAATCAGGGTTCGATTCTCAGGATCAAAAGTGGCACGGGCGGATTATTACGTCCATGCCTCAATACATTATAAACCTCTCCTTCTGTTAAAGTGTGAAGGAGTGAAGGATTTTTCGTTAAAAGTCTATGGGGTTTGCAGCAGCATTTCAGGGGTGAGGCGTGTAAACTTTGCGGCATCAGACTTGCGTATCTGGACGCTTCCGTTGTTCCAGTTCGAGGGCCATCCGCCGATAATATGTCCTAAGAACACTACCTTTAATTCGTGCAGACCTTTTGCCAGAGCTACCGATTTATCCTGGCGGGAGAAGCGTTTTACTTCGCCGCTGTTGTTAACCAGCAGATTTCCGTCAATCCATACCTCTTCGTTATCACTTGAAAAATAATACACGCCGTCTTCGGGGATGTTTATGTATCCGCTGGCCACGGCGGCATACTGTTTCACGTTACGCATGGCATCGTTGGAGGGTTCTATCCTCGTGATGTCTCTCAGGCTGGTCAGTGTGCTGTCTTTCCATTCGCTGATGCTGCTCAGTGGAGATACATCCTTGAATTCGCCATAAGCTATCTGCACGCGCAGTCCGGGAATCAACCCTTCCGCATCCGGGCGTGCGGGCGACAGGGCTTGTTTTTCGACTGTAATCACGCGCGTCGGGCTCATCTTACCCGAAGGCAGTACGGAGCGTATTTTCAGTGTCCCCGATTCGGTATATTCAATGGGTGATTCGTAAACGGCAGACTGAGGCCCGGGTTCCGAGCCGTCGGTAGTATAGACCACCCGGATGGGGCGGCTTGTCTTGAATTCCAGCGCAGCCTTATCCGTAAAGGCGACGAAGTTACACGATCCGCCTGGTTGCTCGGGCTGGGGGATGTGATAGTTGATGCCATGCCCGTCGAGGCGTACCAGCGCGTTGTTTATCCGCCGTTCAAAGTCGGTATAATCTTTTCTTTCAGGCGCCGACCAGGCTATTTCCGACAAGGCGAGGACACGCGGGTAGGCGCGGTATTCCATCAGGTCGGTCGTGTACATATATTCCGACCATAGGTTGGTTTGTACTCCTTTTATGAAATGCGCTTTCCCGGTAGCGACCAGGGTATCGGGCGTCGGGTTATAGCTGTAGGTTTTTTCCAGGGGAGTGTATCCGCCGATCGTTACCGGCTCTATCTTATAATCTCCCTGGTAGGCATCGAGATACATGCCGTTGGAGCCGGGTGTCATAATCACATCGTGGTCCATGCCTGCGGCGGCGATACCGCCTTGTTCGCCCCGCCACGACATGACGGTAGCCGTAGGCGCCAGCCCGCCTTCCAGTATCTCATCCCAGCCAATCATTTTTTTCCCGTACCGGGCCAGCACTTTTTCGATGCGTTGTACGAAGTAGCTTTGCAGGCGTTCTTCGGCGCTGTGACGGGCGTCGCCCTTCAGGCCTTCTTCGCGGATGCGTTGCTGGCAGAACGGACAGTTCTCCCAGCTTGTTTTCGGACATTCATCGCCCCCGATGTGGAAGTATTCCGACGGGAAGAGGGCCGTTACTTCTCTGATCACGTTTTCAAGAAATTCAAAGGTGTTTTCTTTTCCGGCGCATAGTACAACATCCTCCACACCCCAGACGGCGCGTATCGAAACAGGCTCACCCTTGCACGAGAGTTCCGGATAGGCCGAGATAGCAGCCAGTTCATGCCCCGGCAGTTCGATCTCCGGGACGACCGTGATGAAGCGGTCGGCGGCATATTGTACGATTTCCTTTACTTCCTCCTGGGTGTAGAAGCCTTCGCCGTTCGGGCTTTGGGAGCCTATTTCCGCCAGTCTGGGATATTGTTTGATTTCAATACGCCATCCCTGGTCTTCGGTCAGATGCCAGTGCATACGGTTTATTTTGAATAAGGCCATGACATCCAGTTGCTTTTTGATGTTCTCAACCGGAATGAAATGCCGGCAGGCGTCGAGCATCACCCCGCGGTAGGCAAAGCGGGGTTCGTCTTTCACCTTTACAGCAGGCGCCGACCAGCTGATGCCTTTCACTAAGGATGGGCTTTCCACTTCGGCGGGGAGCAGCTGCAGGAAGGTCTGCATACCGTAGAACAATCCCTGGGGCGTCTTCGCTTTTACAGTCGCCCCTTCGGGGGTGAGATCGAGCATATACCCTTCGTCGTTCACATCCAGCGAACCGTCGGTAAGCAGGGCTATGGTGTTAGGACCCTCCTGATCGGCAAGAGTAAACGGATAGCCGGTAGAGAGTTTCAGTCTGGCAGCAAAGAAACCGGCAATCGTCTTCCCCTCAGCAGTCGAAGCATAGAATGTCGTATTTTTGTTTAAGGTGAAGCTCCCTTCGTTCTCCACGAGACTTAAAGGAGCCGGAATGACATGGATGCCTTGGTTATAAACCTTTTCTTCCGCAGTTCCACCACAAGAAAATAAAAAAACATGCGCCCCAAGAGCGCAAACAGCTAATAAGTTTTTCATAATTACTATGAGTTATTAATAGTCAATTTATAATAATCCGCTAAAGGCACAAAGATACATCAAATCCGACAGCCCGAAAAAAAAGATTTAGCCGTTTTCCAAGAAAAATCGGGTGCAAGCGAAAAGGGCTGTGCTTACGCTTTACAACAAGCGGAGCACAGCCCTTGGCTGATCAGGTTGAGGATTTTTATTCCATACCCGGATTCTGCACCAGATTCGGGTTACGTCTCATTTCATCGCGGGCAATGGGTGCAAAGTATAATTTGTTGTCCCATCTGCGGTTTTCGTTCCCCAGCGGATTTACGTAATAGGTGTATTCGTATTTTTCTTCGTTGTGGATATAGGGCTTGTTTTGCGTCTGACCCGGTTTCAGTCGGCCAATGACTAAGATACCGGTCAAAGGCTTGCTGTTGGTCACGTCGGCAATCATCCAGCGACGTACATCGAAGTAACGGATACTTTCGTAGGCAAATTCCACGCGGCGTTCGTGACGGACAAATTCACGCAGGTCTTCCTGGTTGAATTGTTTGCCCTGAGCCGTCAGCGCAGTTTTAGTGTCTACATTACCAATCCGCTTGCGCAGGATATCTAAGTATTTGGCAGCGTCGTCCAGTTCACCCAGTTCTATGCTGGCTTCGGCAGCGATGGTGTACATCTCGGCTAAGCGCATAAAGGTCCAGGGTACGGCCTGCTTATAATATTGTGCATCTACGGCGCAATCTATCAGTTTCCTTTCGTAATAGCCTGTCCACGAACCGTTCCAGTCTTCAATCGGGCCTTTGCGGGTATCTATCCCGTTCATGCCTTTGAAGGACACGGTACCTCCGGTGGGCAATTCAATGGTGATATCGGCATCTCCGTCGGTCACTTCATAATAACCGGCCTGCAGGCGTCCTTTGGGTGTGGGGTCGAGGGCTTGCGCGTCGGCCGGACGGGGTCGTCCCCATTCGTTTCCGTCTGTAGCCACCGTTCCGTAGAAGCGCGGTTCGCGTCCGTTGTACGGATTACCTACCTGGTATTCGCCCGGCTTGGTCATCCCTTGGGGCAGCGATCCGTCTTCAAATTCAAAGGCCATCACCAGGTCTTGGGTAGGCGTGGTGCCTGCCCAGTTGTGGTAGCCGTTCGGTCCGTGCCATAAACCCATGCGATTGGCGTCTCCGGCGTCTATCCCGAAGTTACGAACGAACATCTGTTCGCTGTTTTGCTTGTCGGTAATAACGGCTTTGAACAGTTCGGCTCGTTCCGTATTGGTACCGGTTGAGCAATCCACCAGCTTGAAGGGGCCATTCTCAATTACGTTGACAGCCGCAATCTTGGCCGCCCGGTAGAGCGCCTGCCGATCTCCGTCATACTGGTTGCAGGGCAGTTTGTTGATGGTGCGGTCGGCATAGAGCGGACTGGCCACATGCAACAGGATCCGCGCTTTCAGGCCGGTAGCCACGTATTTGGTTACGCGTCCTATTTCACTATCACTCACAGTAGTCGGCAAGTAATTTTCGGCTTCTTCCAGATCTTTCACGATAAACTCCAGACATTCGCGCACGGTATTACGCGGTTGCTGCATTTCTTCCGTTTCGTCCAATGTATAGTCCTTTGTTACAATAGGGACCCCGCCGAATCCGCGAAGCAGTTCGTGATACATATGGGCGCGCAGGTAATGGGCTTCCCCTTTCATGCGGTCGAGGTCATATCCCTGCTTGGGCGGGACCTTATCAATATTATTGATTACCACATTGGCATAGCGGATACCTCTGAAGCAAAATTCCCATTTGAAAGGATTATTGTCATTATTGAACCACTCCAATCCACTTTCCGAGACGGCCGTTTCGTTCACTGCCTTTTGTCCGTAGTTGTGTGTAAAATAGGCATCGTCCGTCAGTCCGTCCAGGGTATGTTCTTTGGCCCCATGCATGATATTGTTGTACAATTCGTTTACAAAAGCCTGTGTCAGGGCGGCATCCGAGAATACCATTTCTTCCGTATATTGGGTGGTAGGCGCCAGGTCCATTAAATCCGAACAGGAACTCAACGTGAGTGCCGAACCCAAAGCTATTGCTGCTAATAAATATTTTATTTTTTTCATAATCTATGAATTTTAGAATGTTATCGAGACACCAACATTGGTCATTTTACGTTGCGGATAGTCCTTGCTGGTATTGTTCTGTTCGGGGTCCTGCACCTTCACCTTGTCGAGGGTGAATACGTTGGTCGCATTCACATACAGACGCAGATTCTGGATACCGGTATTCCGTATGGCAGGGAGATTGAACGTATAACCGATTTCAATGTTTTTCAAACGCAGGTAGTCGGTATTCCACAGATAATACGTGTTTTTACGGTCGCCCTCCGAAGCCCAGTATTCGTTTTCACGATTGTAGGTACGCGGATGTTCTATCATGGGATTTTCTTCCGTCCAGCGGTGGTCGTACGTCCATTTATAGAAGTTACCGGCTTCACCGGCGCGTTCACGCCAGATATAGGTATGTCCACCCGTAGCGCCCTGGAAGAGAGCCATGATGTCGAAGTTGTTCCAGCTGGCATTCAGCGTAACCCCGAGGATCAGCGTGGGTTCTTTTACCTTATCGATACGTATGCGGTCGTCTCCGTCTATATCACCGTCGTTATCGTAATCCACAAACTTGATATCGCCTAAGCGGGCATTCGTCCAGTGCGGATAGTTATCCAGCTCTTCCTGTGTATTGAAAACACCGTCGGCGAGATAGAATAATTCGGTACCTACGGGCCGTCCGGTAGAACGTTGGTAATCGGGGATATTGGGTGTTTCGTCCCAGAAGTCGATCTTGTTCTTTGCATACGTAAGGTTGAGAGCCGCTCCGTAGTTTATCTTACCGGCCTTATCGTTCCACGACAACAGCGTTTCGAATCCGCGGTTGCTCATCTCGCCCAGGTTTTCGCGCGGCAGCGTGATACCGGATGTTTGCGGCAGGGAGGCGTTGCGGCTGATCAACATATTGGTACGTTTATGGTAGAACAGGTCGGATTCCCAGTTCAGGCGGTTATTGAAGAACTTCAGGTCGAGCCCTATATCATAGGTGGTACCTACTTCCCAGGTGATATTGGGGTTGGGGGTACGGGTCGGCTTGAGGGTTTTATTGAAGGTAGATCCCAGGAGGTAATCCGTTCCGAAGCCGTAGGTATTCAGGTATTGGATACTGCGGTCGTAGTTTCCGTCGGCGTCCAGAAGTGCATCGTTTCCTGTTTGCGAAACGGAGCCACGCAGCTTGAAGTAGTCGATAAAGGTCACGTTCTCTTTCCAGAATCCTTCTTCCGACACCCGCCAGGCAGCCGATACGCCGGGGAAGAAGCCGTAGCGTTTATCCTTGGGGAAACGGTACGAACCGTCGTAACGCCAGACAAATTCTACCAGGTAGCGTTCCTGGTAGTTGTAGGAAACACGTCCGAAATAGTTCAGACGGCTTTCTTCCCAGGAATTACCACTGTTCGTCAATTCGGCCAGACCTCCATTGTCCATTTCGGCCAACGCATCGGAAATGAAGTATTTGCGTTCGGCGGTCAGCCAGTCCTGCTGTTTGTCTTCGCCCTCAATCCCTACGGAAACGCCGAAGTTATTATTGCCGATAGAGAAGTCGTAGTTGGCCACGGCATTCATCATCCAGGCTGTCTGATCGGTATGTTCCTGCAATAATTCGGGTGTGGCCGGGCCTTTCCATCCCGGGGTAAGCGTATGGGCCGCGTCTCCTATCCAGTTATACAGCAGGAAGGGAGTACGGAAGCGTTTGCGCATTTTGAAATATTTATCGTAGGATCCGGATGCGGTGAGGCTTAATCCTGTCACGCCCGGCACGGTGATAACAGCCTTCAGCGTATTCTGGATATAATAGTCCTTTTGCGTATCGTATCCGGTGGCATCCGTACCCATCACCACGGGGTTATGCCCATATTCCAGGTCGGGTCCGGGTTCGCCTGTCGGCCAGAAACCTATCATGGTAGGCTTGCTTCGTACGATGGCGGTAAAGGTTTCGTCCGCGCTATAGGTAGGATAGTTACGCACTTCCATACGTCCAATGGTTCCGTAAGAGAGCGTGATATAGTTGTTGATCTTCATATCCAGATTGGCGCGCACGCTGAACTGGTCGTAGCGGTTGGCCGATTGTTTGTAGATACCATCTTCGCCGTTGGCTGCCAGGTTTACATAATACTTTACGCGGTCGTTTCCTCCGCTGATACCCAGGTCATGGCGATAAGTAGGCGAGATGTCTTTGATAGCCAGATCCACATAGTTCGTATTGGGGTGTCCCCAAGGGTCGGAACCATCCTGAAAGAGGCGCAGGTCTTCTTCCGTATAGCGATGAGAACGTCCGCTGTAGCGGTCGATATCGTTCATCATGGTGGCATATTCGTAGGCATTGGCCATTTCGGGCAGACGGGTGGGCGTAGAATAGCCGGCATTACCGGAATAGGTCAGTGTAGGCTTGCCTTCTTTCCCGCGTTTGGTAGTGACCAGAATAACCCCATTGGCCGCGCGGGATCCATAGATAGCGGCGGCGGCGTCTTTCAGTACGGAAATCGATTCGATTTCATTGGGGTTCAGGCGGTCGATACCTCCGGAACGTCCCGGTACTCCATCAATTACGATCAAAGGGTCTTTGCTTCCCAGTGAGTTGGTACCGCGGATGCGGATGGTGGTACCCCCACCGCCCGGCTCATCCGAGCGCTGGAATCCGATCACCCCCGGCATACGTCCTACCATCCCGTTGGTCAGGTTGGTGGTGGGCGAGGCTTTGAGTTCTTCACCCCGCAGGCTGGCTACCGAACCGGTTACCGTTACTTTGCGCTGTGTTCCGTATCCCACGACAACCACTTCCTCCAGTCGTTGCGTGTCTTCCCTGAGCAGTACATCAATCACCGATTGATTACCCACGGTAATTTCCTGTGGGAGATAACCAATGTATGAAAATACAAGAACCGATTGGGCGCTTGGTGTCTGAAGGCTGTATTTTCCATCCACGTCCGTGATATTTCCGATCGTGGTTCCTTTAACCTGCACATTCACGCCGATCAGCGCTTCACCGTTCTCGTCTGTAACCGTTCCCGATACGGTGGTCTGGGCAAATACCTGCGTTGTGCATAATAGCCATAAGAAGGTAAACATGTATGCGACACAATTTCGCATACCTTTTTTGTTTGTTTGCTTGTTTAAAGAAGATTTTCTCATGTTTCTTCGTTTATTATTAATAATAAGGTTATACAATTGGATACAACGTATCCTAATTCTCTGATAATAAAATAGCTTTATGTGTTCTTCATAGGCATAATACAATTAAATTAAACAATAAATATTCTTTTGTTATACGTTAAACAACTATGTATTAGATACAGCGGCGATTTCCCGTTCCTACGACCCTGAAAAACCAGGGAAGAAAAAACCACCGTTTAAATTGCACACTTTTTTGAGTGAAATGACAAGGAAGGGAATGGCTTATGCCAGGCGTTTCAGATATTAAAAAAAACTGTAAATATCAGGGGAATAAAGTTTTTTTGCATGATTTGGGGAAAAAGTATTTCAATCCAAAAAAAAAGAATAAATTTGTGCAATTTAAACGGTCATATAAATACTCCTTCCGGGAAGTATATTTTATTTATTTACAGACAAATACAGAGTATTGGCATTTAAAAACAATATAGGTTCCGGAGGCAGCATAGGCAGCCGGAGATTATCTGCAGACATCATTAGGCTGCCCTGCCGGCACACATCCGCTGTTCCTTTTGTTTATTTCCTGACAGTTCTTACAAGACGAAAGCAAGAGCATGGGATATGTGCCGGAAATATCTTAATGATGCGGAAAAAGACCTGAAAGAAATTGCCCAAAAACCTGACCCCAATAAGAGATTTAGTAAACACAGATAATGGAATGAAAGGATGTGATAAATCATTAACTGAGTCTAAATCAAGTTAATTCGTATGCTTTTTGATAGTTAAAAGACTATTTTTTCTGTCATATTGCTATTGTATTTTAAAGTTAATTCAGACAACTTTGTTGTTTTATAAAATAGATTATACGCATTTCGGTAAAATGAGTGCCGGTTTTTCCGGAAATCATTGCGATCTTTTCCGGAGATCATTGCGATGATTTGAAAATTTCATTGCAATGATTTTGGCATTTCATGGCAATGATTTTCCGGAAAGAAGCCGGTGAAAAGTCAAAAACATCTAATATAGAAGAAAATTCAGTTAAAATCAGGTTTTTTAATAGTTACGAGTTATAAGTTACGAGTTACAAGTGGAGATGTCAGAATGTACTGTTTCAGGAATAAAAGCTGTCTTATTGTCACTTTCAGGGATGTACTGTTCACTATTCACTATTAGTTGTTCACTTTAAAAAGCATTTTGCTTTTTCTATCCCCTTAAATTACGGCGTTTTTTGCGTCCGGAAGGCAGACAGACGGCAAAAAAGTGATTCTCCGAATGGCATTTTTTGACAATTTGATAGTTCTGACCAAATGACAAAAGAGCACACACAAGCATTTATTATCAGACATGCATATTCCGTAAACCAATTGCTAATATGCTTCAAAACAAAGGTATAGATGGTAAAATAATATCCAAAGGCTACAGGGGGCATCCATTCCATTGACAGATGCGCAAAAATCTGAGAATCAAGTGTTGTCAAAAGTAAGGGTTCGCGTTGAACATATTTTTGGATTTGTTACGCAGAATAGGAA
>JAISZA010000230.1 GCA_031269535.1 Tannerellaceae bacterium | reverse complement strand
CCGACTAAAGCAAAACGCGACTATATACATTTAATTATCAATAACATAGAATCGCAAATAAAAGATGATAAGACTGTTTTATTTAGATCAAAATTCAATATCTCAGCCCCGGCTCTGGGGATAGTCAAGAAAGAGAAATCGCTTACTTATTCGACCCAGGTTGTCGGAGGAGAAGAACTCACCCGGGCCAAAGACCCGAATATGATTAACTCGCTGGCAGGGAAAACAGCCGGCGTACAAATCAACCGCAGTTCGTCCGGTCTGGGAGGTTCCGTCAGGGTCATCATCCGGGGGAGCCGTTCGGTCAATGGGAGCAACCAACCTCTCTATGTGATTGACGGCGTACCGGTCAACAGCGGTTCGAACAGTTCGGTAGCTACCACCATTGGAGGGAATAACGATTCGGGCAACCGCGATGCCGGTGATGGCATTTCCGACCTCAATCCGGATGATATCGAAAGTATCAACATCCTGAAAGGGCCTGCGGCAGCCGCCTTGTATGGTACCTCTGCCGCCAATGGTGTAGTGGTCATCAGTACGAAGAAAGGAAAAGCCGGACGTGTAGATATTTCTTTCAGTTCGAACACTACATGGGAATCAGCTACGTATGGGATTCCGGAGTTTCAGAACAGTTATGGCGGGGTGACTTCCAGCTGGGGAGATAAACTCAGCGATAACAAGGCATACGACTATGTGAAGGACTTCTTTCAGACAGGACTTACGACCATCAATTCAATCACCCTGAGCTCCGGGTCGGACGCCATGCAAAGCTATTTCTCCTATGCCAACACCTACGGGAAAGGGGTTGTCGAAAATAGCGAACTGGATAAGCATAACCTGAACTTCCGCGAAACTGCCAATTTCTTTAATAAGAAACTGACGGTAGATGCCAATATCAACCTGATGTACCAGCAAGGTAAGAATCGTCCGTCGCCGGGAGGTTTCTACCTCAATCCCTTGGTCGGATTGTATCGCTTCCCCAGAGGAGGAGTGCAGGGAGGAGAGTCCTTTGAATATTACAAGGAAAATTATCAATACCTCGATGCCGGAAGAAACCTGTACCTGCAAAACTGGTACACCCGGATAAGCGGAGGTTGGGAACAAAACCCCTACTGGTTAATCAATAACCTCCCCAATGTAGATGACCGCTATCGCACGCTTGCCAATCTGAACCTTTCCTTCAAGTTCAATGAGCATTTCTCACTCACGGCGCGTGGCAATGCCGATTTTTCTACCAACAATTACGAAATGAAGATGTATGCCGGCACCGACGCTGCCTTGACCGGCGGCAATAACGGGCGCTACGTGGTGGATGAATCCAACAGCCTGACGCTTTACAGCGATCTGATGCTGACCTACCAGCAACAGTTTGGCGACTTCGCCGTTAATGCGTCTGTGGGAGCAAGCATTAAAGACAACTCGGGGAAATCTATGGGAGTCGATTCCTATCCAGCAGGATTGTATAATCCGAACATTTTCTCTATAAACAATATCAACCTCAACGCCGGTTCGAACTCTATGGGTAAGTACCACGGGCAGGAACAGGCCGTATTTTTTGCCGGACAGTTAGGGTTCCGCGACTGGTTATTCCTCGACGTAACCGCCCGTAACGACTGGACCTCTACCCTGGCATTCACCGACTACATAGACAAAGGCTTCTTCTATCCTTCCGTAGGGCTGAACTGGGTGATCAACGAAGCCCTGAAATTGCCCGAATGGATCAGTCTGGGCAAAGTCAGAGGCGCCTGGTCGAAAGTGGGTAACGGGCTGCCCCGCTACCAGAGTAATCCCTTGAACAGCGTAGGACGTGGTGGGGTGATCAATTTTAATACGACCGCCCCGTTCAGCGAACTCCAACCGGAAATGACGACTTCGATCGAAGCAGGTACGGAATGGCGTCTGTTCAACAGTCGCCTGGAAATAGACCTGACCTATTACAAGACGAATACCCGGAATCAGCTATTCTCTTTGTCGGCTCCTTCGGGTTCCAAATATACCACCTACTATGTGAACGCGGGTAATATCCAGAACCAGGGCCTCGAAATCGTATTGGGAGGTTCTCCTGTATGGGTAGGCGATTTCAGATGGAAGACATCGGTCAACTATGCTCACAACCGGAATGAAGTCATTGAACTGGCCGAAGGATTAGACCGTTTCAACTTCGGTGGCGGAGGCTCCAACAGCTACGACATGCGCCTGGAAGTAGGTGGCTCATTCGGCGATTTCTACGGACGTGCCTTTCTGCGTGACGACCAAGGCAATATACAGTATGATGCCGAGGGTATCCCCCAACCCGACAAGTCGGACTACAAGAAAATCGGTAATACCTCTCCCGATTTCAACCTCGGATGGCAGAATACGATTACCTATAAAGGCATCTCCTTGTATTTCCTGATTGACGGACGTTTTGGAGGCGATGTGCTTTCACTGACTGAGGCTGAACTCGATAAATACGGGGTCAGCAAACAGACGGGCGACGACCGCCTGAACGGTGGCGTTTCGTTCGATAACAGAACGATTGCGAATGTAGAAAGATTCTATGGTATTGTCGGTGGACGCGACGGTATCACCGAACATTATGTATATGATGCAACGAATATCCGGCTGCGCGAACTATCCATCGGTTATTCTCTGCCCCGCAACATACTGAAACCCTTATCGGTGGTGAAAAGCGCCGACCTGTCTTTGATAGCGCGTAATTTGTTCTTCTTCAAAAACAACGCGCCTTACGACCCGGATGGAACACTTTCCGTCGGGAATGGATTACAAGGAGTGGATGTGTTCGGATTACCGAGTTCCCGTTCCTTTGGATTCAATCTGAAAATTAACTTCTAATTTCGATAGCAATATGAAAAATATAATGAAATATGCCGCAGCCATTCTGGGAGGCTTTCTTACACTCACTTCGTGTACCGGCGATTTTGAAGAGATGAATACAAGTCCATTTGGCGTATCCGACCAGGAACTGACACAGGATAACAATCTGATAGGAATGCATTTCCCTACCATACAACAATCCATCTATTACAATAGGGGCGGCGGAGGCTGGACGTATCAGGTGTTTCAGAATCTCAATGCAGATATCTGGTCGGGTTATATGGCGACACCTTCGAACTTTAAAGGAGGAATCAATAATCAGACCTATTTCCTGAACAACGACTGGAACGATGCCTGCTGGGAATATACTTACGATAATGTGATGAGCAACCAGGTGAAGGTTCGTGAAAAATGTGAAGAACAGGGCGAAGTCTATGCGCACTACGACGCTATTAATACCATCCTCCGTGTGCTGGCGATGTCGCGCATCTGCGACCAGTATGGCCCTGTCATCTATTCCAAATACGGAGAAAGTTTGTTGGGAGGTGAATACGACTCTGCTCAGGATGCCTATAAGCTATTCTTCTCCGAATTAACAGCGGCGGTGAATATCCTGAACGAGTATGCCTCCAGACAGGTGCCGTCGTTCGCAACTTTTGATATGGCCTATGGCGGAGAATTAGACAAATGGGCTAAATTAGGCAATACCTTACGCTTACGTCTGGCCATACGCATCGTAAAATACGATGCTGCCTGGGCGCGCACCGAAGGCGAAGCTGCCATCAAAGCCCCACAAGGATTATTAGGCAGGGGAGAAAGCTTTATCATCAGCGGATTCGGATGGAAGCATCCGCTATATACCTGCTCTATTGAATACCAGGATATATTTATCAGTGCAAATATTCAGTCTATCCTTACGGGGTATGGAGATGCACGCTTAGATAAGTTCGGCTTACCTAATAATGATAAAAAAGTGGCGGGTGTGCGTACAGGGCTTCCCGACCTGGCCGAATTGGCCGACCCCTACAAAGCTGTCATCTCACGTATAAACGTGACGGCGGAAGCCCCGGCGGTTGTCGTGTCGGCAGCCGAAGCCTACTTCCTCCTGGCCGAAGCAGCCCTGAGAGGATGGAACACAAACGGAGGTAATGCGAAAGCGTTCTACGAAGAAGGCATTGAGGCATCCTTCGCCCAATGGGGCGCATCTGCAGGTGATTATGCAAGCAGTTCCAATATCCCGGCTGACTGGGAAGACCCGCTCAGGGAAGATTTTAATTCGCCGGCTGCCAGCAAGGTGTCTCCCAAATGGGAAGACGCGAAAAGCGACGAAGAACGCCTGGAGAAGATCATTACTCAGAAGTGGATCGCCGGATTCCCCGAAGGGATGAATGCCTGGGCCGAATGGAGACGAACAGGCTATCCCAAGCTGTTCCCCATCCTTCAGAACGACAGCCAAGGTACCATACCGACCGATTTGGGCGTGAGAAGGCTGACATATACCCTCAGTGAACAGCGCAACAACCCGGCAGGTTATGCCAAAGCGGTCGAACTGCTGGGAGGACCTGATACCGGAGCAACCCGTTTATTCTGGGATATAGATAAACCGAATTTATAAAAAACATCTTATATTTGAAGTCCGGACAAGCCATAGGAATGCTTGTCCGGACTTTATTAAAATTAAACATGTTTGTATTATGAAAACTATCCTGTTAGCTATCCTTTATCTTTGCCTGGCAGTTACTCCTTCGTTGGCACAAACGAAGGTGAACAAGCTCGATTCTGTTATCCCGGTGCGCGGACTGGCAATTGCCGCTCCTTCTGCACAAGGGCTTCCGCTCTTTCTTAAATTCATAGAGGAGGAACTGGCGCCGGCGCACTTCAACCTCCTGATCCTCCGCGTGGACTGGAATTATAACTACACAAGCCACCCGGAACTGAAAGACCCCAATCCGCTGACGCTGGCCGATGTGCAGAAAATAACAGCCGTATGCAAAAAATACGGCATACGCATCGCCCCGCAAATCAACCTGCTCGGACATCAATCCTGGGCAAAGACAACCTACGCCCTGCTGCGCGAATATCCCGAATTTGATGAAACACCGCATGTGAACACTGAGAACTACACCGGCTGGCCGAACCCGGACGGACTCTATTGCAAGAGCTATTGCCCCCTGCATCCGGGCGTACATAAGGTGGTCTTCGATCTGATAGACGAATTGACCGGCGCTTTCGGTACCGATCTGTTCCATGCCGGCATGGACGAAGTGTTTTACATCGGCGACGACAAATGTCCGCGCTGTAGCGGACACGACAAGGCGGAACTTTTCGCCGGAGAAGTCACCACCTTGCGCAACCACCTGGCCCTGACAGGGAAGAGGCTGATGATATGGGGAGACCGCCTGATAGACGGCAAAACAACCGGCATAGGCGCCTGGGAAGCCAGCATGAACAATACCCATAGGGCGATAGACCTGATACCCAAAGATGTCTTCATCTGCGACTGGCACTATGAACGACCCGACCAGACGGCTGTCTATTTTGCCATGAAAGGTTTCGATGTGGCGACCTGTCCCTGGCGCAAACCCGAAACAGCCCTCATTCAGCTGAACGATATGATACGTTTCCGCGAAAGCGCCACGCCGCAAATGGCACCACGCTTCCAGGGTATCATCGAAACGGTATGGTCGGGAGCCGACGGCTTCCTGAAGAACTACTACAAGCCGGAAACATATACCCAGGAGGTATCTGATGCCGTTACCCTGAAGAAATTAATGGAAGCTTACAAACAATTGCCTTGAATCCGACTATCATGAGAACATTAACAGGAATCACCCTCCTCCTTTTCCTCTGCTGCTACCTGCCGAAGGCGCAGGTGGACGAAAAACTGAGAAACGACATCCGCATGACGGGATTCGTTCATAGCCCGTTGCCGCTCGATTACAGTAAGTCGTTCGAGACTTTCGGGCTGACCAAGAAAGTACTCCAGGCTGATATGCTTTGCGATATGGAAGATATGCAGGCCTGGTCGCACCGCGGAATAGGCGGTATGGCGCAGACCGGCGAACGGAGCATATCCGGTAAGCACAGCCTCCGCCTCACTGCGCCCGTCACCGCCTCGGAGCTTCCCTCCTGGGGGCTGGGGCTGGGCACCTCAATGGCTGGTTTTGATGTCGGGGGAGCCAACTGGGAAAAATATAACCGCATCATGTTCTATATCTATCCCGATTGCGAAGGGGCGCGTAGCATCTATCTCAATCTCTATGTGGAGAATGACGGAAAAATCAAAGTGCCCGACAAATACGGACGGGAAGGATATCACGAGATCAACCTCATCAACCACCAGTGGAACCAATGCTTCGTCGAGATGTCGGAACTGGCGCGCGATAAAGTGACCAAACTCCTGTTTGCCATCGAGATATTCGGAAAAGAAGAGACCATGGGCGATTTCTTTCAGTACGACATCGACGCCGTAGAGCTGCAGACCATCGAAGACCCGGAAGTGGTCAGCGGCTGGCAGCCGGCCAACGGACGCATCATCCATTCGACTACCGGATACCGGACGGAGAGCGAAAAATCTGCCGTCCTGAAAGTAACCGGCCACCAGGGCAGATTCCAGATCGTAGATTATACGACCAACCAGGTAGTCTATGAAGGAGCCGTCACACAGGAGAAAACAGCCATCGGCTCTTTTGAAACCGCCGATTTCTCCGGTTTCAAACGCGAAGGGCAATACTTCATCCGGGCAGGGGGAGTCAGCTCCCGGCCTTTCTACATCAACCGCAACGTATGGGACGACTCGGCCTGGCGCGTGCTCAACTTTATGTTCTGCGAACGATGCGGATATCCCGTACCGGGCAAACATGCTACCTGCCATACAGACCTCAACGGCGAACATGAGGGCCATGCTTTCACCGTAAACGGAGGATGGCACGACGCAGGCGATATGTCGCAGCAAACCCTGCAAACGGGCGAGATCGCATACGCCTTCTTCGAGATGGCCAACCGGGCGAAAGAGAAAAACAATACAGACCTCGCTCTGCGCCTTGAGGAAGAAGCGCTGTGGGGGCTCGATTTCGTCCTGAAAACACGCTTCGGCGACGGATACCGGATGCAGTCGTGGGGCACCAATCTCTGGACCGACGGCTTCATCGGAACCATCGACGATGCCGGGCGGCGACAGGTAAGGATACACAATGGCGGATTCGAAAACTTCTCCTTTGCTGCTATCGAGGCCTATGCTTCCCTTTCGATCGATCCGGCGAAAGACCCGAGACTGAAGGAACACTTAGCTAAAATAGCCAAAGAAGACTTTGCCTTTGCTCTCAAACGTTTTGAAGAACTCGGATACAACGAGCGTTACCGGAGCGGACATGCCTACATGGCCTCGCAAAGCCAGTACATGGCCACCGTTTCCTGGGCGGCAAGCCTGATCTATAAGCTGACGCAAGACCCTTACTACGCCGGAAAGGCTGCCGAATATATACGCTACACCATTGACTGCCAGCGCATCGAACCGCTGAACGACAAGGACAAAACACGGGGATTCTTCTACCGCGACCTCAACAGGAAATCTATCGTACACTATAATCACCAGTCGCGTGACCAGGTCTATATGCAGGCGCTCACAGCCCTGTGCGAAACGCAGCCCTCCCATCCCGACTACAAACGATGGGACAACGCCATACGCCTGCACGCCGGATACCTGAAAAACATCATGCAGTACGTGCGGCCTTACGGAATGATGCCCAGCGGTGTCTATCACATCGACGAGGTGAAAGACTCGGCCAACTTCGTCGTGGTACATACCCGGTTGAATGAAGACGTATCGGCTGATTACCGCGAGCAGCTGCAAAACGGGATACAATTGGATAAAGAGCATTATCTGCGCTTTTTCCCCGTATGGTTCTCTTTCAAGGGCAATGCGGCAGTGCATCTGGCCACCGGAAAGTCGGCGGCGCTATGTGGTAGATTCCTTCACGACAAGGAACTGATCGATATCGCCGAACAGCAGTTGTTCTGGATTGTAGGGAAGAACCCCTTCGGGCAGTCGCTCATCTATGGCGAGGGCAGCAATTATGCCCAGCAGTATTGCGCCCTGCCGGGAGAAGTAGTGGGTGAAATACCTGTGGGGATGCAATCGCGCTTCAACGAAGATACTCCTTACTGGCCCCAGTTCAATACCGCAACTTACAAGGAGGTATGGGGGTCGTCAGCCGGAAAATGGATTTCTCTGATAGCAGAGTTCTAACCTGAGACAAATATGACAACACACCATACAGACTTTACACAACGCAACACAGCCATAGACATCCTGCGGGCGCTTACGATGTTCGTCATGATATTCGTGAACGATTTCTGGAAAGTGCACGACATACCCGCCTGGCTCGACCACGCCGGACGGGGAGAGGATTTCATGGGGCTGGCAGACGTCGTCTTTCCCTGCTTCCTCTTCGTGGTAGGGATGTCTATCCCCTTTGCCATCGAACGGAGGTATGCCAAGGGGCTATCGGGCGAATCGACGATAGGACATATCCTCTCGCGCACCCTGGCCCTGCTCGTCATGGGAGCCTTTATCACCAACTCGGAAGCGCGTTTGTCGCCCGAAGTGAGCTACCGGATAGGCATCTATTGGTTTCTGATGGTGGGTGCGTTTTTCTGTATCTGGAATCAATATCCAGCTGCGAAAGACGCAGGCCGCCAACGGCTTTATACCGTCCTGAAGGGGCTGGGCATCGTTGTTCTCCTCTACCTGGCCGTTACGTTCCGCAACCCGGAAGGTGGCGTTTTCGGCGCCCGCTGGGGCATACTCGGCTCTATTGGCTGGACGTACTTAGTATGTGCCTTTATTTACGTATTCAGCCGCGACAGGCTGAAGTATCTGATACCCATCTGGATTGTATTCGTCCTTGTATGTATATTCGGCTCCCGGATGAACGAAGCTTGGGGCAACGAGGCGCTGCTGGCCCTTCCCCGCCCTAACTTCTACAACGAGATGCTGGGCATCCTCCACATCGGCAACGGCGCCTTGCCGGCTTTCACGATGGGCGGGATCATCCTGTCGATACTCAGCACGCGATACGTTCGTCTGCCGGCCGGGAAGAGACTGCTGGGCCTGGGTGTCATCGTGGCGGCCTTGTTGGTTGCAGGAATCATCTCCCGCCATTTCTGGATACTGTCTAAACTAAGCGCGACACCGACATGGATTTTCTACGTGACGGCGATAGCCGTACTCACTTACGCGGCGCTTTACCTGGCGGTAGAGAAAGGAAAGGCACACTGGTTCAACCTCATCAAACCGGCAGGGACGGCTACGCTTACTACCTATACGCTCCCTTACGTATCCTATGGCTTGGCCGATGTGACAGGAATTGTCCTGCCGGATTGGTTTACGCACGGGTTCCTCTCGATCGTCAACTGCCTCTGCTTTGCTTTTGTTATCATCGGGCTGACGGCCTTGCTGGGACGTATCCATCTCAAACTGAAAATCTGAATTTAAAAGTAATATTAACTCGTATGAAACGAGCATGTGAACACTGTTCACGCCGAAGGCGATGAATAAAACGAACGGCGAGTTCCATACGACCTTAAAAAAAAAATTATTCGTATGAAAAATCTGAAATTTCTTTTACTGCCGGCTATTGCCCTTATGGTTGCCGCCTGCACTGCCCCGACACAAAAGGTGGCTGAATATCCGATGTTCTGGACCTGGCTGGATTACCGTCCGGCGATGAACTTCGATTCGATATGCGCTCTCATGAATGAGACCGGTATCGACGGGGTGATGCTGAATGCGCCCACGCCCGACGACTACCGGAAAGCCATCCCGATCGCCCATAAATACGGCATCGAAGTGTATGCCTGGCTCTGGACGATGAACCTCGAACACGGACGCGACTCCATCGTGAAAGCGCATCCGGAATGGCTGAGCGTAAACCGGAACGGCGAAAGCCTGGCCGATCACCGCGCTTACGTCGATTATTATAAATTCCTCTGCCCCGCACTGCCCGAAGTACGGGCTTACCTGAAAGAGAAAGTAAAAGCCTATTGCGAAGTGGAAGGACTGAACGGCATCGCGATCGACTACCACCGCCTGGTTGACGTCATTCTCCCGACAACCTTATGGCCCCGCTATGGCATCGTGCAGGACAGAGAATACCCGGAATGGGACTATGGCTATCACCCGGCTATGATACAGAAATTCCGCGAACTCCACGGATACGACCCCAGAGAGCAAGAAGACCCGTCGGCAGACGATAAATGGCTGCAATTCCGCTGCGACCAGATCACCGAAGTAGCCAACGAGATTGCCGGAGTGGTCCATTCGTACGGGAAAAAGATGAGCGCTTCGCCCTTCCCGACCCCGGCTATGTCGCGCCGGATGGTGCGCCAGGATTGGGGAAAATGGGACTTGGACATCGTCTTCCCGATGGTGTATCATAACTTCTACACCGGCGATGTCAGCTTCATCTCCGACTGCACCATCGACAACGTAAAGACCAAGAACCCGAAAACTGCCCTCTATTGCGGGATGATGGTGACCAATGGCCCGGCGATGTTCGACTGCATGGACGCCGCGCTGAACAACGGAGCGGAAGGCATTGCCATCTTCACCGTAGGAGGGCTGCGTTCGCCCGAGGTACGCGCCCGCTTCAAAGCCTATGCCGACAGCGTAAGAGCTTTGCGTGCACAGACCAGGATAAATCCCGCCGCTACGGGAATAACGACCGTGAATACCAATCCGTTTGAAAAACCATTCATCATGCAGGCCATCGACATGCACATAGCAGCCTATATCGGACTGGCCCGCTCGGCCGCAACTTCCCCTGAACTGAAAGCAACCTCCTGGGAAGTGATAGAAAGACTCTCGGCCAATGCTTTCCAGGCCAATACAGCCGAGGAATTTGTCAACCGTCTCCAGGCAGCGCCCCGGCGTGCCGCAGACTTACAACCCCTGGCTGAAGCTCTGGCTAAGCAACCTTTTGCCGACATCCGCGCGGGCGAATATACCTTAGCCGATGAATACGGAGCAACGAAATGCTACAAACGGGTGGAACAAAACAGCGGAGTAAGCTTCGACATCAATTTCTATTTCTACGGAGGAGTCATTTCAGGCTGGAGCGTAAAGCCCGATGCAACTTCATACGAGAAATACCGGAAAGGGTTGTGAGTTGTTGAGTTACAAGTTACTCCTTCACACTCCCCGGCTCCTCCTCGCAAGGGAGGGGCCGGGATTGCTTCCAAAGATGCCGCTCCCGAAGACGGGGAGGAATGACCTCCTGCAAGGAACAAAATCCACGACCGGCAGCCGGCATGATGAATAGATAAAGGTTGCCGGCCTTTTTTTCGCCTCGCAGGAAGTATAGCAAGAGGCTTTTCAGTCGTTTTGAAGCATGATATACCTCACTCTTGAGGCTTTTCAGTCGTTTTGAGCCAATCTTATGTTCACTCCTGAGGTTTTTCAGTCGTTTTGAGCAAATCTTATGTTCACTCCTGAGGTTTTTCAGTCGTTTTGAGCAAATCTTATGCTCACTCTTGAGGTTTTTCAGTTGTTTTAGGCCAATCTACACCTCACACTTGGCCGGATTCAGTAATTTTACCTCCATCAGCTGCTCACTCCGGCTCCAACTCAGTTGTTTTACCTCCATCAGCTGCTCACTCCGCCAACTACCCTGCCGGATATTATCTGCGGACATCATTAGGCTGCCCTTTCAGGGCGCCCAATCGAATCATAAAATGTTTTGTCCCTAAATTCGTTAAGGGTAGGGCAGGATAATCCTGCCAGCCAGTCCATTCCACCATCAGGGTAAGCAATGTTTGAATTTTCCCTGATAAACGTGTGTGAAAATCTCTCATAACCTTTATTTATTTACTGATTTCTCCATCTATTAAGTGAATGACAGAATCCGACTGCCGGGCGAAGTCGTCATCATGAGTAACCGTCAGAATCGTATAGCCTTTTTCGGTTGTAAGTTCCCGAAACAGGTCTAAAACAACATGAGTATTGCTTGTGTCCAAATTCCCGGTAGGCTCGTCCCCGATAATGATTGCAGGTTCGTTAATCAAAGCCCGTGCAATAGCTACACGCTGTTGCTGTCCTCCGGATAACAGGGATGCCCGTTTCGCCGACTGGCTTTTAACATTCAGCAGGGTAAGCAGTTCCATTGCGTTATGCTCTATTTGCTCTTTGGTGTATTTGCCCTGTTTCAGCGCAGGCAACATTACATTTTGAAGTACGGTAAAATCCGGTAACAGGTAGTGAAATTGAAATATAAACCCGATATGGGTATTCCTAAAGCCGGACAACCACTTGTTGCTTCGCCCTTTTATTTCCTCTCCGTTAATCCTTATACTGCCTTCAAAATCGGTGTCCATAGTCGAAAGCAGATACAGGAGTGTCGATTTTCCACTTCCCGACTTACCTGTTATTGAAGTTAGTTTACCCTTGTCTATGCTGAAACACAAATCCTTTAATACCCAAAAATCGGCAGGGGTATAAAAGTGTTTGTTCAGATTCTCTACTCTTAATATTTCCATCTGATTATCCTCTTATAATGTAAACCGGATCAATACGGGCGGCTTTCCTTGCGGGGATATATCCCGAAAAGAAAGCTGTAAGAATCCCGAAAGACAATCCTAAAATGTAAAATGCCTTATTGAAGCTGATCGGCAAATGATTAATAGCCGAAAACAGTTCACTTTCATACGGGATAAGGGATATGGCGTATGAAATCAAAAAGCCGAACAATAGTCCCAAGAGTGAGCCGATGATACCTATTGTGAAGGATTGTATAAGTATTATACCCCGCACATCATCGTCGGAGAATCCCATTGCTTTTAATATGGCTATCTCTTTCATCTTTTCGTAAATCATCATATTGAGTATGTTGTATATTCCGAATCCGGCGACCAACAATAGACATACAGCCACGCAATACACGACCATATTTTGCATGGCTTCGTTTTCGAACGCGAGGGCATTATCTTTCATCCAATCGGAAGTGCTGCAATGGTATTTTCGTTTGTATTCCTCCGATAAGGCAAAGGCTATATCCTTGTCGTACAGTTTGATTTTTATATTGGTTATGTAGGAAGGAGGAACGGCAAGTATTTTTTGGACGGTTGATAAACCGGCATAGCATTGTTCTATATCAATTTCGGGAATACCCGTCTTAAATATCCCGGCTACCGTCATAGTCAGATAGTCTCCTTTGGGGGTGGTAACGGTTATCTTATCGCCGGAATGAACATTAATCTTTTTCGCAAGCCCTGATGCCATAGCCAAACTGTTAGGCATGGTGTTTAGTTCCGTAAAACTGCCCTCCTGTATTTTCGTACCTAAATTCAGCAGGGCGTTTTCGTCGGTATAATTGATACCTGTAATTTGTCCGTTGAACAAGGATAAGCCAACTTCATAGAACACTTGTGTTTTTACCGAACCCGACACGGCTGTTACCCTATTATCCTGCCGTATCTCCTGAATTACCTGTAAGCCGTCCTTAATATTCGGGAGTACGGATTTGGGTTTGACATGGTGCGTATAGTTTAACGTGCCGGGACTCACTTTGTCTAAAATAGACTGCGTGGCGATTTCCGGCTCATTATACAGTCGCAAGTGCGGGGTTTGTTCCAAAGTTATTTCCTGCACATAGCCATTCAGCCCCTTCACATAAGCAAGCAGGAATATAAACACCGTAACGCCGAACACTACGCCAACCGTCGCTATTATGGTTTGTTTCAGCCTTACCCTCATTTGGGAGAAAGCGACGAAAGAGACTAAACGAATGTTTTTTAATATCTTCATTGACAGGCGGGTTTTAGAATAATACTCCCTTTCTCAATCCCTTTAATTTCTATCATGTCGTTTATCCTTACGCCTGTTTTTACAGGGATTATCCGGTTTTCGGGGCTGGATTGCAGTATTACACTATCCCCATTATGCAGATAATCGAAAGGGATCATTAGCACTTTTACATCTCCCCGAATAATGATACTGGCCTCGACCGAAGATTGAGGGTAGAAAACAGTTGTGTCGGAAACGGACGCTTCTACTTTGAAATATCTTGTTTCCTTTTGCATAACTGGATGAATCTTTGTTATTGTCGCTTCAAAATGTTGGTCGGGGTAAGTGTTTGTTTCAAGATAAACAGTTTGCCCTATTTTTATTTTATCTATATCCCGTTCGTCAATGGAAAGTTCCAATTTAAAGGCGTTTTCCGTTCCAACCATTAACACAGGGGTATCGCTGTTAATTACTTCGCCTCGCTGTTTTAATATGGAATATACTCTGCCGGATATATGGCTCCGTATAGTATTCTCAGCGTATTGATGAGTAATGTTTACCAGTTGAAGTTCTGTTGTCATCACTTGGTTTTTTAGCTGATTTTTAGTCGCCGTATATTGTTCCTGCAAAGCATTTAATTCAGATAAACTTCTTTCTGCCACCAACCATTTATCCTCCGCCTCTTTTTGGGAAACTGCATGGGTTATTGACAGTTCGCGGTATCTCTCCGCATTGGTTTTATCTTGTTGGTATTGCTGTCCGGCAATATCTATTTTATTCTGAATCTCTCTCAATATGGCGGAGTTATCGCCCGTATTTGCTTTGGCGATTGCCACCTGATCGGATGCCAGACGGATTTTTTCTGTTTCGTCGGAATTACCCGTAATGACAAGTATTTCCCCAGCTGTTACAAAATCCCCTTCATTAACCAATATCTGTAATATAGCGGTGGATTTGGTCGGAGTAAGAAAGTGGTATTTTTCGGGGACCACTTCGCCCGAAGCATATACAGCTTCATTTATCGTGTGTTCCTCAACCACATATTCATTGTTCCGATCTTTACAGGAATTGAATATGATCCCAATCGTTGCGAGTATGAATATCTTTCGCACCGTTCTATCTGCCTTGTAAATAAATGATTTCAACATAGTGTTTTAAATAATTCGTTTTTGCCTGATTATACTTTTCTTGTTCTTCGATCAAATCCTGTTGTACCTGTTTGAGTTGCAGCATATCAATAATTCCCTTCTCGATTTTCTGCATACACAGCCGTTCGCTTTCTTCTGCCAATCGCAGTTTCTCATTTAGGATAGTTAGCGTTTCCCAACTGCATTGCAAATTGTTCGACTGTTGCAGAAAGGCTTTACACTGGCTATCTTCGTAATATGCAAAGTCCTGTCGTGCTTGTGCAACCTGAATTTTACCCTTTCTCGATGAATTGATGTTTGACAGGGAGAAGAGCGGAATGCTTAACCGCAAACCAATGAAAGATGAAGTATGCCACGCGGAGGAACGAGCAATGTATCTGCCCGTTTCGCCAAACCCAAACTGCCCGTAACTCCCGACTGCTTCCAGTTTCGGATAAAAGGCAGATGCCGAATTTTTGTGCTGCTTTTCGGCAATATCAACCCGTAACCGTTGCAATTCGTAATCCGGTAAGCGGGATGCTTCAAAGCCCATATTATCTGGTCGGGGTATATCATTTCCTTGCTCTATCGTTAATAGTGAATCTAACGGGTAGCCCATCCAAAACTTCAAATCAACCAAACTGTTTTCCAATACATGAGCGGTGCGGATATATATTTCCTCCTGTTCTTTCAGCAGACTTAATGACTGGTTGAGTGCGATTTGATCTGTTACACCCTCGCCAAACAGCTTTTCGATCAGGTTGTGAATCTGTACTTGATTATCGTACCGATGTTTGGCAGCAGTCAGGCTGTTATTATGCTGTTGAAACAAATAGAAGGATATTGATACATTTTTAGACAGTAGTTTTTCAATCGAAATGTACTCTTGTTTTCGGGCTTGCTCCTTTAACGCTTCCAGCTTTATTCTCGACCAAGTTTCTACATTAAAAAGATTCAACCACATATCTAAACTATAATTCCCGGCATGGGTTGTAGTTGTAGGTACGGTTATAAATGTACCGGGCGATTCTCCTGCCAATTCGCCGGGCAGGGTTTGTACCGGAACTTTCCAATAATAGTCCAAACCTGCATTTACGCTTATTTCGGGAAAGAGATTACTCTGAACGGTTTTACGTTCGATTCTTTGAATATCCACGCCGTACTGACTGGATAACAATTCTTTGTTGTTTTCCAAAGCGTAGGAAAGGCATTTATCCAAATTCCATTCTTGCGCCAGACAAGATAACGCCGGGAAAAGCGTTAACAGTAAAAAGAGTGCTTTCATTTGAGTTAATCCGATTATCGTTTGTCCTGCAAAATAAAGGGAAGGCTGGCGGATGTCAAAAAGTTATTGACTACTGGTAGAAACAAAATGACAAATGGTAGTTAATGAATTAGGACAAACATTTATCTTTGCTTTCAGAATAATACAGAGAAGAAAATGAAGAATAGCTTTCTTAAAAACTATAATTTATATGTAGGGATCATATGGATCATATTGTCCGTATCCCTGTTTATGCAATTTTCGTCGAGAGCGCCTTTAGGAGAATCTTTATTGTTTACTCTTAGCTTTGTAATATGTGCTTTTGCTGTAAGTACGTTTATCAGTAAGCGTGTACCGAAAGCATTGATAAATAAAAAGCTGAATCCTTTTGTTTTCCTGTTTATTGTTGCTGTATTGATACTGGCTTTTTTGTTGGCTCTTGTGGTTGAACTTTTCTATAAACTTGAAAGCAGCGGGATATTTGCCGTTTCTCCCTTAATTTCAGATATACACGATCCAATTATTATATCCGTGCTAAGTATGCTGCCGACTTCTATAATGGCAATCGCCGGATTTTGCGGTTTGGAACTATTCAGGACACACGCCGTATTGGAAAATGAAAGACTTGAAGACCAGTTGAATTTTCTGAAAAGTCAGGTAAACCCTCACTTGACATTCAATGTGCTTAACCATATTCACATTCTTATTCGTAAGGACGTGGAGCTGGCCGATGAACTTCTTTTGCGCTTTTCCGATGTTCTGCGATACCAGTTATACGAGTGTAATAAAGAAATAGTCCTGTTGGAATCCGAATTGAAGTATGTAAAGGATATTGTAGAGATTGAAAAAATGAGGTGGGGCAATGAATTAGAGGTAAGTACCCAATGGGAGGTTGAAGATAATATGGCAACCATACGCCCATTAATGCTTATCCTTTTCATTGAGAACGCATTTAAGCACGTATCGCGTTTGCCTGATAAAAAAGGGTATATTAATATTGATTTTTCGCAAAATGGGAACGCAGTACGCTTAATCGTCGAAAATTCAAAAACCGCAACTCCGCCCCGTAAAAATGACAGTTCGGGATTGGGTTTGCGTAATACCCAAAAAAGATTAGAAATTTCCTATCCCGAAAGGCATCGGTTAAATATAGAGGAAACAAACAATATATACCGGATCGACCTCCGCATAACATTGGATTAATTATGACTGAAATAATATCACACCAAGCAGAGAATATCCCCTTAAAGTGCCTTGTGGTCGATGATGAACCAATGGCGCGGGAGGGTATGGCGGATTTAATTTCTAAAGTGGATTTTCTATACCTGACGGGTACTTGCGCCTCCGCTATGGAAGCGAAAACATTTATGGATAAAATAGCCATTGATGTTATTTTTCTTGATATAAATATGCCTTATTTGTCGGGACTTGATTTTTTGGAATCTCTTGAAGAATCCCCGTTGATTGTCCTTACAACGGCATATCCTCAATATGCTTTAGACGGTTATCGCTTTCAGGTGGTGGATTACCTGTTGAAACCTATTGCGTTCAAACGCTTCTATCAGGCAGCTTTAAACGCGCAGCAAACCTTCCGTTTGCACGAATTGGCTAAGAAGGAAGGGACAACCAAAAAGCAATCTGTCCTTTACGTCAAACAGGGAGATGCCTACCAGCGGATTGTTTGGGAAGATATTTTATATATCGAGGGGATGCAGAACTATGTAAAAATCCATTTCCCGCAAGAAACCAAAGTAATACTCCAGACTATTACTTCATTGGAAGAAATGCTACCCAAAGACGATTTTTTCAGAGTGCATAAATCTTATTTGGTTAATGTGAATCATATTGATTCCATTGAGGGAGGACGAATTTTTATCGGTAAGCGAGAGTTACCAATCTCCCGGCACAGGAAAAACGACCTGCTGAACACAGTTGTTTTTAAGAGCCTGCTGAATAAAAACAAGTAGCATTAAAAAAGCCTGTCCCCAAACCGTGGAACAGGCTTTCCCCATCTGCATAGTGGCTTGTCAGAAACCATACTTATAGCCTATTGAGAAATACCCCGCTGTCTTAAACGACGGATCAAACTCACGGCCAAACCAACGGAAGTAATCTTTTATCGACCTGTTTACAACAACCGCGTCCCTGTACCAGTTTCCGCCGCCTGTTATTTGTATGGACGATTGTTTGCCTATCTTAAAATCGGCTTGTAGCCCTGACTTCATAGACATTGTTCCGAATAGTTTTGATTCGCCGTCCACATCCATAACGGCGGACATACCATCCAATTCAAAGCCGATAAGCCTCAACTTGAACCAGTCGTTAAATTTGACCGCTCCCGAAATCTCCATATTTTCGAGCATATTAACCCTTACCTCATATTTTCCGTCCATATGCCAGTTGATATATCCCATTGGTAAAGCCATAGGCACACCATAGCTATTCGTAACACCTACGCCCACACCAATATCGAGATTATCCAATATGTGATAGACAAAGAGCGCACCACCACTACCTAATATACTTTTAGCCGTAATCTTTGACGGATCGGAATATACACCACCGCCTAATACAGCCAGTAAAGACCATTTATTGCTGATAGGAGTTAAATAGGTCAGGCTTACCGTTGTGTTCAGAATATTGTCGGGATGAAGGTCAGTTGAAATACCTTTATTGTTGAAGATACCGTAAGCGGCGTCGAGCGACACAGCTAACGCTTTTACCCTCCCGTTATCATACTGTTTGTAGCTTAACGGAAGCGAAAAGCCACCTTGCAATTTGAACATATCGCCGGAGCCTCCGGTTTCCTGATTATTCTCGTCCTTAAACGAGGATGCGGTAGCATATTCAGACTTAAAATATGCTTGTGCATGGACGTTATATGACGTTCCCAGCACCAATAAGACTAAACAACTTAATAAGATTTTCATTGAGATATTTTTTTATTGTTTGTCTTGCAAATATCCCGCTGCTTTCACGGATAATAAAATGTATTTGACAACTGGTAGGGAATAACTGACGACTGGCGGTTCAACATATTTATTAAGTTTTCACAGCTATAAAATATGTTCTGAGAATGGAAGCACTACAAAATAAATCATTGTTTTTTATGTGGTTTCTCTCGTTTTTTTTATCTTTTCATAAGTTATTTGAAGTGGTGCAAAATGCAATGGTTTACGTTGTTAGCCACATTTTTAAATTGTTACGGGTCACTGCAAAAAGCCTATCTTTGCAGCCGATTTTCATTAGCTACCAATTACTTACAAATTTTTGAGTTCTTTTGTCGAAAAATTATCCGCCAAGGGTCAGAAAAATACTTAATTGCATGTTGCACGAAAACGATAACAGGGACTTGGAAGAACAACTTGCAGCAACCAGTTGTCCAACAACGCGGTTTAATTTTCCATATAAATAAAACTCATTACACATTAAACAATCTCCACCGTTTCCGCTTTCGTAATTTCCACTAAATCCTTTGTCCCGATTTTCATCTGCAAACCCCGCTGTCCGGCGCTGACAAAAATATGGTCATATAGCAGGCAAGTTTCATGAATATAAGTCGGAAAATGTTTTTTCATTCCTACCGGCGAACAGCCGCCCCGAATATATCCGGTTAAAGGCAGCAGGTCTTTCTGCGGAATCAGGTCGCAGTTTTTATTGCCGGA
>JAISZA010000156.1 GCA_031269535.1 Tannerellaceae bacterium | reverse complement strand
AATGGATTTCTATCGTCATTGCGAGGTACGAAGCAATCCAGGGTGTGCCCGGCCTGGATTGCTTCACCCTTCCGGGTTCGCAATGACGGCCCGTAATGACGATGCGACAATTTGAATTGCACCCTTTTAAACTTGCAGGCGTTGCGAATATAAATAAAAGATGTATCTTTGCAACGCTTTTTTATGCCCAGACATCGTGTGATGGGAAATTAGGAAGCAGAACTAATTTTGAGTAACACAACAACAAATTTAAAAGAACATGAAATTTTTTCAGTTAGAAGGGACTCCGAGAGAGGCCCTCGGAAAGAAAGCCACCAAGGCTATCCGGAAAGAAAACGGTATCCCCGCCGTATTGTATGGGAGTGAGCCTGTTGCCCTGCCTTATGAAGGCCAATTGAATGAAGGCGAAAGACTTGTAGAAATCGGTAATAATAAAGGACTGATCGTTACAAATTTTACGGTTACAAAAGATGCCGTCCGCAATCTGATTTATACACCGGAAGTATATCTTGTGGATTTGTCGTTGAAAAACAGCAGAAAGGTGAAAGCTTTGCTGAAGGAGCTTCAGACCCAACCGGTAACCGACGCTATCCTGCACATTGATTTTATTGAAATCTTCGACGATAAACCGATCCTCATTGAAGTGCCGGTTACTTTGCAGGGACACTCCGAAGGGGTTAAAGCAGGGGGTAAACTGAGTCTGGAAATGCGGAAACTGAAGGTGAAAGCGCTTTATAAAGATATCCCTGAAAAGCTGGTTATCGACATCTCTGACCTGGGATTAGGCAAGACCATACAAGTGGGGGGACTCCACTTCGACAATCTGGAGCTGGTAAATGCGAAAAATGCGGTCGTATGTGCTGTCAAGTTGACACGCGCCGCCCGTGGCGCCGCAGCTGCTGCCGCCAAATAAGCAGAGACCTGGCTTCTGAAGCATACAAGGGGAGGGCGTTCGGTGAATGTTCTTCCCTTTTTTTATATAAACTTATACGGAACAAATGAAGTATTTAATAGCCGGACTGGGAAATTTCGCCCCTGAATATTGGGAAACACGCCATAATATCGGATTCCGCATAGTGGACAGACTCGCAGCGGACGGCGCTGCCTTGTTCCGGCCGGCACGTTATGGAGATATCGCCGAGCTGCGGATAAAAGGAAAGGTACTCCTGCTGCTCAAGCCGACTACCTATATGAACCTCAGCGGTCTGGCCGTGCGTTACTGGCTTCAGAAAGAGAAGATACCTGATGAAAACCTCTTGGTGGTATCTGATGATATCGTCCTCCCTTTCGGCACCTTGCGCCTCAAGCCACGGGGAAGCCACGGAGGGCATAACGGCCTGCGGAACATTGAAGAGACCATAGGTACACGCGAATACGCCCGCCTGCGCTTTGGCGTAGGAAATGCGTTCCCGGCAGGCAGGCAGATCGATTATGTCCTGGGAGAATTTGATGCGGAAGAACTGGCTGTCATGCCCGAAAAACTACATACGGCCGCCGAGATGGTGAAAAGCTTCTGCCTCGCCGGCGTGAATATTACAATGAACCTGTTTAACAATAAGTAAGTAAAGACAGTTATGAATGAAGTACGAATAGACAAATGGATGTGGGCTACACGTATATTCAAAACCCGTACGATAGCCGCCGAAGCCTGTAAGAAAAACCGGGTGATGATAGGCGGAGTGAACGTCAAACCTTCGAGGATGATCAAAGCGGGCGACATCATACAGCTGCGCAAGCCGCCCGTCACATTTTCGTTCAAAGTGCTGGGACTGACGGAGCGCCGCATGGGAGCCAAACTCGTCGCCGAATACCTGGAAAACGTAACACCTCCCGAACAATACGAAATTCTGGAGATGAACCGTATTTCGGGATTCGTTGACCGGGCCAAAGGCACAGGACGACCCACCAAGAAAGACCGCCGGGAGCTGGAACAGTTTACTGAGACAGATGATTTTGACTTCGATTTTGATTTCGATTCCGAAGATTGATATCAGAGGTTTTCTTATCTTTGTCCCTGTTAAATCTGATAACTAAAAAAATAGCCCATGGAATTTCTGACAGGGATGAATGCACTGACGCTGGTTTTTGCGGCTTTGTGCATTTTTGCAATCGCGTATCGCTTTTACGGTCTGTTCTTAGCCAATAAGGTACTGAAGATCGACGGGAACCGTATGACTCCGGCATTGAAGTATGCCGACGGCCACGACTATGTGGCCACCCATAAGCATGTGCTTTTCGGGCATCATTTTGCCGCCATTGCCGCTGCGGGGCCGCTTGTGGGGCCTGTCCTGGCGGCGCAGTTCGGGTTTCTGCCCGGTACTTTGTGGATACTGATTGGCTGCGTGCTGGGTGGAGGAGTCCACGACTTGGTGGTGCTTTTCGCTTCCGTCCGCCACAAAGGGCAAAGCTTAGCGACGATAGCAAGCCGCGAGATAGGGCCGGTGACAGGGACTATCAGCGGATTTACCATCTTGTTCATCATGATTTTATCCTTAGCCGGGCTTTCCCTGGCCTGCATAGGGGCGATGCACAACGCACCCTGGTCTCTTTTTACGGTAGCTATCACCATTCCCATCGCTGTTCTTATGGGGATGATCATGAAATTCCGTCGCCACAGCGTGACCCTGGCCAGCGTAACGGGCGTCGTTTTACTATTGGTGGGTATTGTTTTCGGCAACGGGCTGATGCAGCCCGATCTGCTGGGTGGCTGGTTCGATTGGGATGTCAGAACCATTTCGATAGCCATTCCGGTCTATGGTTTTTTCGCCTCGGTGCTTCCCGTCTGGTTGTTGCTGGTTCCGCGCGACTACCTTTCTACTTACCTGAAGATAGGAACCATCCTGATGCTTGCGCTGGGGATTGTCTTTGTGCATCCTGTGCTGCAGATGCCTCCTCTCACGGACTTCATCCACGGGGGCGGCCCGATTATCGGCGGGCCGGTTTTCCCCTTTATTTTCATTACGATTGCCTGCGGAGCTATTTCGGGATTCCATGCCGTGGTATCGACGGGCACTACCCCCAAGATGATTGAGAGCGAGCGGCAGATTCTCTTTGTCGGATACGGCGCCATGCTTACCGAGGGCTTCGTAGCCATCATGGCCATGATAGCTGCCTGTACCCTGATGCCCGGCGATTATTTTGCCATCAACACTCCGCCCGAAGCCTACGCGGGGCTGATCGCTTCGTATCCCTCGCTGGCTCCCGTCGATTTGCCATCCCTCAGCGAACACATCGGTATCGATCTTCGCGGACGTACCGGCGGCGCTGTTTCGCTGGCTGTCGGGATGGCGCATATCTTCAACCATATCCCTTATATGGACAAGCTCATGGCTTACTGGTATAACTTTGCCGTCATGTTCGAGGCTGTTTTCATCCTGACCGCCATCGACGCCGGCACCCGCATCGGGCGCTTTCTGCTGCAGGAAATGGCCGGTCGCGTTATGCCCCGCTTCAACGACAAGAACTGGATACCGGGAGTCCTCCTGGCCGGTTCGGCCTTCACCTTTGCCTGGGGGTATCTGGTTTATACGGGAAATATCAGCAGCATCTGGCCGTTGTTCGGGATGAGCAATCAGTTGCTTGCGTTATGCGCCCTGATTGTCGGCACCACCGTTTTGCTACGGATGAACCGTGGTCTCTATTGCCTGTGCACAGCCATTCCGGGCCTGTTTATGGCAGTAATTACCTTTTGGGCGGGTTACGTACAGGTGACGCAGGTCTATATTCCCAAAGAACAATACCTGCTTGCCACCCTGGCCGTTATTGCCATGATACTGGTGGTCGCCGTATTCATCGGTGCTTTGAGGAAGTGGCTCTCCCTGCTGAAAATAAAAACAAGCGTCACCGACTCATACGGCGAAGAAGTCAAGGAAACGGTGGCGGAATAACCGCTACACTACCGATCATTCCTGATAGCCCTGGAACCATTTGCCTAACCGGAGGTCTTTGATGTCGGCGTCTGTTTCCCGTTTACCCCGCAGGTGCTCGGAGAAATAGTCCACCATGCGCCAGTAGAAATACTCATTGTAGTTCTCGAAATGGTGGCGCTGGTCAGGGATGATCAGCATATCGAAGCGTTTGCCGGCCTTGATCAGTTCGTTCACTACGACGATGGAATTGGCGGGATGGACGTTGTTGTCTGTTTCCGAGTGAATGAGCAGTAGGTGTCCTTTCAGGTTTTTTGCCAGTTCCTGATTGGTGGGTACCCGGATGTCGAACCGGATATCCCCTTCCTCGTCGGTGATTTCTTTCACTCCGTGATGTTTCTCGCTCCAGGCGCGGTTGTAGAGGTTGTTGTCGTGATTGCCGGCACAGGAGACTGCTACCTTGAAGAAATCCGGATAAACCAGCATGGCCGCGGTTGACATAAAGCCTCCTCCCGAATGTCCGTGAATCCCTACGCGGTTGATGTCCAGGTAGGGGTGGCGGTCGCAGAGTTGTTCGATAGCGGCCTTATGGTCGGCCAGGGGGTAGTCGCGCAGGTTGCCGTATCCGTAGTTGTGATACCATTTGGAGCGGCTGGGATGTCCTCCGCGGTGGCCTACGGATATCACGATAAAGCCGGCCTGCGCCAGGCGGTCGGTACGCGGGTTCATCGGGATGTAGCGGAAATAGGTACCTTCCTGCTGCGGCCCCGGATAGACGTAGTCCACGACGGGATATACCTGGGTAGAGTCGAAATCGAAAGGTTTGTATATCAGCCCGTACAAATCGGTGACGCCGTCGGCTGCCTTCACTCTGAACGGTTCGGGAAAGCGGTAGCCGGCAGACAGAAGCTGGGAGAAGTCGCTTTCTTCGAGCGTCAGGAGTCTGACACCCTGATTGTTGTACAGGGCAGTAGCGGGGATGGTATTGACCCGCGAGTAGTTATCCACAATGAAGCGTCCGTCTTTATCCATGGAAGTCTGGTGGAAGTAATCGCCCGGCGTGAGCAGTTTCAATCCGGAGCCGTCGAAGTTCACCCGGTAGAGATGTTCGTAATACGGGCTGGTGTCGCCGGCTTCTCTGCCGTTGGCCACGAAATAGACGACGCGCCCTTTGCTGTCTATATGTTCAATCTTATCCACATGCCAGGGGCCGCGGGTGATTCTGTTTTTCAGGTTCCCCCGGGTGTCGTAGAGGTAGAGGTGCGCCCATCCGTCGCGTTCGCTCCAGTGGATTAATTCACCGGCATCGGTCAGTGCGAGCGGGCGTGTTTCGATGTAGGTATTCATCCGTTCCCGGAGGATGGTTTTCACGGAGTCGTCTCCCAGGGTGTAGGAGCATATGTCTATGCGCTTCATATCCCGGCTGACGCGGGTGAGGAAGAAGGACGCCTTATCACCGAGCCAGACGGAGGGATCGGTGAGGTTGTCTCGTGGTTTGCCGGCTATCGACAACGTCTGGTCTTTGAAGCTATCCGCTTTTATCTCCTTCCGGCTTTTGTTTTCGAGGTCGAACAGGTAGAGATGGGTTACCGGTGCTCCGGCCTCTCCGGGAAGTTGGTATTTGTAGGTTTCCAGTGTCGGGCGCGGCCTGGCTACCGAGTTGATGACCCATAAGTCTCCTACGGCGCGCTGGTCGGTCAGGGTTGCCGCGAAGTAGCGTCCGTCGGGCGACCAGCTACCTTGCACCGCCCTGCGTTTGTGGTCGCAGAGCGAGTCGGTATTCATCCGGTTGCGGGGCATTCCGAAGGCGAAGTATTCCACGCCGTCGGTCGTAAGCGCTGTTTCGGTCACGAGGCTATCTTTCGGGTCAGCCTGTAGCTTCTCGTAGTCGGCGTAGCTCACGCAGTATAAATTCAGGTCTTTGGCAAAGACGACCCGTTGTTTGTCGGGCGAGATGTTTCCCCATCGTTCTTCCGGCTCCTGTTTCTTTTCGCTTTCCGTCAGGCGGCGGGTGATATAGTCGTAGGAAAAAAAGAAGGTCTTGGCGGAGGAGGCTATTTCGAAGGTGAATGTGCGGTCGTCGTCTTCGAGTCTGAGGTTCGTGATAGGTAATTGTTGGGCGGTAAACGGGTCTTTCACGGTCTCGCTGATCTGTGCAGCCAGTTCGTCGAGGTCGAAGAGCGCTTGTTTTTTCGCCGTTTCGGGATCAACCACGTACCATTTCTTCCCCTCGCTTGTCTTATATTCATACCAGAACTTCGGGCTGTCCCTGAAGTACCGGGGAGTCAGGGTGTAAGAAAACAAAAGCTGCTCCGCGTTGGAGGGTGCAAACCGGCGCGCCCGGGTATATTCGGGGAGGGTTTCCTGAGCAGGCAGGCCTGTGAACCGGCCTAATCCCAGGCAGAGGAGTGCGTAAAATACGATCTGTGATTTCATGCAAAAAAGATTTTTTATTATTAATGATTCTTTCAGGATTATTATGTAGTAATTTCTCTGCAAATATACATAAATAATAAGCAGAAGAACCTGCTGTTTTTCCTTGTTCGGTATGCACCATCTGATTTATTTCATGAAATGCCGGCAGACTTGCCCCCCGGGGAATTGAAATGCACCCCCCTCAGCTCTTAATTCTTAACTCTTAATTAATTTCAACGCCCTTGCATTTTGCAGCAACTGCACGGTATTGTGAGCATTGAGTTTGATATTCAGTTTCTGGCGGTAGCTGCGGATGGTATTGATGCCCAGATACATCTTATCGGCCAATTGCGGCAGGGTGTAACCCTCTGCAATTAATTGCAGCAATTCGATTTCACGACGGGTGAGTTCCATCGGGCTGTCCTCATTCTTCCGGAGTGCCACAGTTACTTCCTCGCACAAAAAGCGTTCGCCGGATGCGACCGTGCAGATGCCTTCGAGTAGTTCGTCCGGTTCCGAATTCTTTAGCACATACCCGTTTGCTCCCACTTCCAAAGCGCGGGTGATGGTTGCCAGTTCGCCATAGCTTGTCAGCATCAGTACTTTCACCTGCGGATAGTTCGCCTTGATCTCTGGGCAGAGGTCGATGCCGATGCCATCCGGCATACTGATGTCGAGCAGCAAGACATCCGGTGGCTTGTTTTTCAGCAACTCCCGGCATCCGGCAAGGGAATAGGCCTTACCTGTCACACGGGCGGCTCCCGATTCGTTAATCAAGCGCTCCAGCCCGTCGGCTATCACTCTGTGGTCGTCCACTATGGCTACTGCTATCAATTTAATTCAATTAAAAATTAAAAGATTCTTTTAGTCTGGATTTTGTTGTGAGGATGATTTGTGATGCCGCCGCCGGTGCACGTGCTTCCCTATATGCAATATGTCGTATTTCGTTATATCTCATCAAACTTTTAATTTTTAATTTTTAATTGAATCAAGCTTTCCGTTCCTTTGCCGACAACGGAATGGATATCTACGGTTCCGTTGTAGGCGGCTACGCGGTTCCGGATGTTGACCAGCCCCATGCCTTGCGATTTTGCCTGCGTGTCGAAGCCGCAGCCGTTGTCCTCGACGGTGAGGAAGACCCGGTCGGCATCCTGTACGATTTCCACCAGGATATGCGAGGCGCCGGAATGTCTGAGCGCATTGCTTACCAGCTCGTGCATGATGCGGTAGATCATCACTTCCAGCTGAGGGTCCAGGCGCGTGTCGTCGCCATAGTACGAGAATTTCACGATGGGAACGCTGCTGCAGAAGTCGGCTATCGACTGTTTCAGTCCTGCTTTGCCGAGCGATTCGGGCATCAGGTGGTGGGCTACGCGGCGCATTTCGAGCATCGAATCGTTGAGCAGGCCGACCGAGTTGTCGAAGCGCTCCGCTTCGGCGGGTTCCATAACGAGGGCTTTCCGGATGTCAATCAGGTTATACCTGACGGCGGCAAGTATGCTGCCCAGTCCGTCGTGCAGGTCACGGGCCAGGCGGCTGCGCTCCTGCACTTCGCCCTCGAGGACGGCTTGTGTGGCTATCAGCTGCTTTTCCTGCTCTAATTGTTTGATCTGCCGTTCGGCTAATTCCTTCCGGCTTTCGGCAAGACGTTTCTTCTGTACCGTCCAGCGCCAGAGGAGAAAGAAGGCGGCCAATGCCAGCAGTAATACGGCGACTCCGGCCATACTCAGCCGGCTCATCTGTCGTTTTTCTTTTTCGAGGTTAGCAATTTTCAACTCTTTCTTTTCCGTTTCGTACTTGATTTCCAGCTCTTCGACAGCACGGAGCATCGACTCGTTCACAACAAGGCTTTGCACCGAATCGAAAGCGGCTTTGTAGCGGAGGCGACCTGCCCAGTCGTGCTTTGCGGCGGAGAGTTCCCACAGAAACGAGAGCGTATTTTTCTCTTCCAGACGTATCCCGCGGCGGCGCGAGAGTTCGAGGTTTTTGTGCGCCATCGCTTCCGCTTCTGCAAACTCGTTGCGAAACATGGCGACCTTTGCCAGTCCGATATTCGCGATGCAAAAATCGTTCGGATAAGTGTCTTCACGGAAAAGGGCAAGGGCCTTGCGGTAATACGTCTCGCTTTCGTCTGCACGGTTGTTACGGAAATGAATCTTCGCTATATTGTTATACGCTCTGGCCTCCATATAGGCATTGCCTGTGGAGGCAGCAACCTGCAGTACTTTCTGCAAATATGCCAATGCCTTTTCATACTGCGGCAGAGGGAGGCTGTAATAACTTACCGACAGGTTCAGCAAAGTGTATCCATACGAAGCTCCGAGCGTATCGCTTATGAATGTAAGGGCTTTCTCTCCATACGAGGCAGCATCTTCGTACCTGTCCATCCGGGCATAGGCTGTTTGTATTATATTGTATAATTGTCCCGTTTCTTTTTTGTAGTTTGTCCGTTCGAAATAGGCCAAGCTTTCCAGGTAATAAGCCAATGCCGTTTCGTTGAAGCCCTTATAGGCATAGCCTGCTCCGATATTCCATTTTTCGGTAGCTGCCTGATCCGCATCGAAATGTTCCAGTGCCAGCGCCAGCATTTCACGGTTTACGGCAATCGCCGAATCATACAAGCTTTGACGCTTCAACACAAATGAATAGTAATCGGAAGCATAAAACAGGCCATGCAGGTAATTCAACTCCCGGCTTAGCGCTTGCGCTTTCAGGTGATATGTGGCAGAAGATTGCAAATCTCCGGTTTTCCGGTAATATTCGCCCAAATCGATGTAGAGGAGTACGGCATTCGTATCGGCTTTTGCTGCGGGAAGCAGTTGCAGCAGGCTGTCTATACGCGCAGTCTGTGCCACTACCGCTCCGCAGCAAAAACCCAGAAAGAATAAGGCGATACGCTTTTTCATGGATATGTTTTTATCTGGGATTATTTTTTATGCTTGCCGTATATATTACCTGAATAAGTATATCACCCGATAGAAACCGGGAAAACGTTTTAATCATTCCCTTGTTCTGCATTCACTTCTTCATCCCCCGGCCTTTTGGGGAACAGAATTTCATGAACCAGAGCCAAGATCTTTGTCAATTTCGCTTTGTTCTGTTCTACCAGAATATTAGCAATTAGTTGTTCCTTGAGGCTGTTCACTTCGGCAACCTCCTTCAGCGCTTGTATTTCCTTATGCAGGGAGGTAATGAGCAAGGCTTCTTTTTTTAAATCCAAATCTTTCTTTTCCATTGATGCTTAATTGTTAATAGTGTGTGTTTCTTTTATCTGTTTTTCATGTCACAAAGATACAGTGTTTTTTCGCTCATATCCATACCTGCATATGCAGGTTTTTTTCCAGAGAGATAAGTTTCAATTTTCAACTCCAAAGAACTGCCAAAACGGAACCGAACGGACGTCACCAATGGTTTCTTCCTGATTGTAAGTCAGTATCGTTTTGGAAGCGACGGGAAGTTTTCCGAACAGGTTGAATCCGGCCGTTTCACGCGCCTGATTCAGGGGCGTCAGTTCGTGGCAGGCTTGAAACGCATGATATTGTCCCCCCCGCTTTGCAATAAAGTCACATTCACTGTTTGGTTGCCTGGCAAACGTAATTTCCCCATATCCGGCATTTACCAGTTCATTGTAAACGATGTTTTCCAGCAACATGCCGCCCCGCTGTATGAATTGGAAGCCGACGGAGTTCATCAACCCCGTGTCGATGCCGTAAACTTTGTGTTGTGACCTTGTCTCTTCTTTCAACGAAAACGAAAAATTGGTTACGTCGGAAACGACATAACTCCGGCAGGCATATTCAAGATAGTTGCGTACCGTGTTTTCGTTGCTGCCGACGGCTTTTGCCAGACTGGTATAATAAAACGGAGCGCCTGCATTGGAGAGCAGGAAATGAAGCAGGCGATAAAAAAGGCTACTGTCGCGTACCTGATTATAAACAATACAGTCTTTCAGCACAATGGATTCGTAGTAACTGTTCAGGAGTTCGACTTTGATGTCGTCATCCGGTGGATTTAACACGATTTCGGGGAAGCTGCCGTATTTCATGAACGCATCCAGGAGACGCAGCAGTTCGGGACGGCGGGCAACCGTATCGTAGCGATCGGAAAAACCATGCAGCAGCATACATTCCTTCAGTGAAAACGGGCGTACCGTATTGGCAAAGTACCGCCCGGAAAGGAGCGTGGCAAACCTATTTTGTAGCATGTCGGAATTTGAACCTGTAATGTATATCTTGTTGAAACGTTGCGTATCGTAAGCGCCTTTGGCAAACAGTTCCCAATCCTTCACCTGCTGTATTTCGTCGAGAAAAAGATACTTTACTTTCACGGAAGTGAGCTTTTCCGCCGCATCTACCACCTGATACAACCCGGCTGCATTTGTCCATAGTGAAGTAAAGAACGGTTCATCCATATTGAGGAGCAGAATCTCTTTGGGGTTCGTTCCCGCGTTCATCAAATCGTTTATCATCAGCCGGAAAATAGTCGATTTCCCGCTCCTGCGGATACCTGTCAGCACCTGGATATGGGGCAAATCCTTTTTCTTTTTCAGGTTCCCGACCAGATCCCGTTCATGAAGATAAAGATACTTTTGCCCTTCCCAATGCCTGTTTAAGCGTAATAACGTTGCTTCCATTAATGTATAAAATAAAGATTGCTGCAAAGGTAAGCATAAAATCGGATTTATCGAAATATGATTCGATAGACTCGCATTCTTGCCGAATTATGCTTAGACTTCCATGCCTGCATATGCAGGTTTTTTACTGCCCGGAATGATAATACCTGCATATGCGTCTATGTGTGCAATTTTCAACTCTCGAACTTCGTGCCGTCAATTCATTCATAATTTTTAATGAAACAAAAATGAGAGCAAAAATGAAATTCAGTTTTTTAGCGGCGCTGATACTTGCCGCAACAATGTTCGCCTCGTGCGAAAAAGACAATGGCGAACCGCAGATTGAAGAAAAGCCGATTGAAAAGCCGATCGAAAAGCCGGTCGAAGTGGTCATGCAGGATGTAGCCCTGACAGGTACGGTATCCGATACCGACGGCAATCCGCTCGGCGGGGTGCTTGTCGCCACCGGTTCGCTCAGCGCGACTACCGGCAGCGACGGAAAGTTCACGTTTGAAAAGGCAGGAACGGTCGATAGCCGCGCCGTCATCCGGTTTACAAAAAGCGGATACTTCGCCCTCACCCGTTCGGGCGTAAAAGATGATGAGATGAGCATCCACGCCGTTCTCAAACAGAAAGGGAACACGGATGTAAGCATGCA
>JAISZA010000143.1 GCA_031269535.1 Tannerellaceae bacterium | reverse complement strand
TGCCGGTATATTCCTCTGCGGGAACTTCTTCCTCTGATTATAAACGTAACAGACTTTACTGCATCAGAAGGCTGCAGAGGGTTTACGCAAAAACAAATACCGGAAACAGTCTGCTGATTTCCGGATATTTCACTACTGTTCATTCTTTATTTTCGATTACCCACACAAAACGATATAGAGCCTTTTTTTTCAGGACGACACCGTTACATCTTACGAGTACCCCGGGGCAAACGCTTTTAAGAATCTCAGATTTCTCCGGTCACCCCGGATTGCTTCGTACCTCGCAAGGACGATAGAAATCCATTGAATCTGCAACAATTTGAAATACATCCGTATAAGAATACACATAAAAGACACTATCTTTGTCATCAAAATGAATGAAATTATGAATAAAATCAACATTTTATGGACAACGGGTGATAAAATCACGGCCTTGAACATGCTTGCCGTTTATGTGCTGAATGCAAAAAGGCGGGCCTGGTGGCAGGAAATCAATGTTATTATCTGGGGAGCTTCGGCAAAACTTGTTGCCGAAGATACGCAAGTCCAGACAGAAGTCCTGGAAATGATACATTCAGGCATCCATGTCGAAGCCTGCAAAGATTGCAGTGATGCCTGTGGCGTAACGGATAACCTGGTACGTTTAGGCATACATATAAGGTTTATGGGACAGCCTTTGACGGATTACATCAAAGCCGGCGAACCGCTGCTTACGATATAGAGACAGGGGATAGCGCTCCGGCGATTGAATAAATTATCTTCGTGAGAATTATACGTGACAAACATGATGCAAACAGCAGATAACAGACCACAAATAAAAGAACGTGAACTCATTGCCGCCATAGTAAATGATGGTGATGAAGCTGCTTTCTGTGAATTATATGCTTTGTACAAAAACAAACTGATGTATTTTGCTATGAAGTTTGTCAAATCGCAGGAGTTTGCGGAAGATATATTTCAGGATGCGTTTCTCTCTGTCTGGCAAAACCGGCGTTTTTTAAATCCTAATGCACCGTTTGCCCCTTATATCTATACCATTATCAAGAACCGGATATTAAATCTCCTGGCAGAAATCAACCGCGAACAGGAATTAAAAAAGAGGATTCTTTCGAATGCCATCGATTACCATAACGATACGGAATCTGCGGTCATTTACGCCGATATCGACAATCTGCTCGATAAGTCCATCGATATGCTAACGCCTCAGCAGAAACGGATATTCGAAATGAGCCGGAAAGATATGAAAACACATAAAGAAATTGCCGAAGAACTGAATATCTCGGTTTACACGGTTCAACAGCACATCTCCGCTTCGCTTAAAGTCATCCGTTCTTTTCTATCTACCTATGCAGAGACGCATGCGGATTTATTGCTATTACTCTATTGTATTAATTTATAGACTAATTCATCATCAAATAACTATAATCATGAAAACATTCTCATTCTCCCTTCTCTTTCTTGCTCTCTTTTTATCTGTCGGTTGCCAGCAGGCAGAAACGCTTCCACGGGAAGCTTTTGTAAGAGTAAACGGCCCGGATCTGATTACACCCGATGGGCAAAAATTACTGATACGAGGCACCAACCTCGGTAATTGGCTGAATCCCGAAGGCTATATGTTCCGGTTTGGAAGAACTAATTCCGCCGGACGTATCCATCAGGCATTCTGCGAAATGCTTGGCCCCGATTTCGTGGATGAATTCTGGAAACAGTACAAAGACAAGTATGTGACCAAGGCGGATATCCTTTTCCTCAAAGCGACCGGATGCAACACCATCCGCCTGCCCTTTCATTATAAACTCTTTACCGACGAGGATTATATGGGGCTTTATGCTGCGCAGGACGGTTTTCAGAGGATTGATACCTTGGTTGACTGGTGCCGGGAAGCCGGCTTGTACCTGATACTGGATATGCACGACGCACCCGGCGGGCAGACCGGAGATAATATAGACGACAGTTACGGCTATCCCTGGCTGTTCGAAAGCGAAGCCTCTCAGCAGAAATTTATCGATATCTGGGTAAAGATAGCTGCCTATTATACAAACGAACCGGTCATACTGGGATATGAATTTATCAACGAACCGATTGCTCCTTATTTCGACATAGAAGAGTTCAATACGAAATTGGAACCTTTATACAGGCGGACGCTGGCCGAAGTCCGCAAGGTCGATCCCAACCACATTGTCTTGCTGGGTGGCGCACAATGGAACGGTAACTTCAAGCCGCTTTCGCAGGATGCTTCGTTCGACGACAATGTGATGTACACCTGCCACCGCTACGGAGGTGAGGCCTCGGCCGAAGCAATCCGGGGGTTCATCGAGTTCAGAGACAAGGTAAACCGTCCTATGTATATGGGTGAGATAGGGCATAATACAAACGAATGGATGTCGGCCTTCCGCCAGGCAATGGAAGAGAATAATATCGGCTGGACGTTCTGGCCTTACAAAAAGATGGCAGGCTCGTCGTTCGTTTCCATAAACGACCCTGAGCATTGGGATAAGGTCGTTGCTTTTGTCGAATCTCCCAGAAGCACGTACAAAGAAATCCGTGAAGCGCGCCCTGAGCAGGCCCTCGCCCGGCAAGCCTTACTGGATTTTGCAGAAAACAGCCTGTTCGGAAACTGCACGATTAACGAAGATTACCTCAGGGCTTTGGGGCTTAAAACAAACTAAGGCGTTGTCAGGAAATAAACGTTACAAAAACCTGGATTGCTTCGCTTCACTCGCAATGACGGAAGGGTCATCATTGCTTCGCTTCATTCGCAATGACCCCCTCCCGTCATTGCGAGCGGAGCGAAGCAATCCAGTAATGTCGGTAATGAAAAAATGCAACGTCTATTTCCTGAAAACTAAGAGACTGTGTCTTCTGACACAGTCTCTTAGTTTTCCGTCTTCCATTTGTCATTTATTCCACACGCGAGGGGAGGGAACAGACGGAAGAGGCTTACGTTCTTTCAGGTCTTTCATGACCTCCTCGATGGCACGGCTCAGCTGCTGGTCTTCGCCGTTCCATTCTCTGATGGGGTCGTTATCCACGAGGATATCGGGGTCAACTCCATGATTCTCAATAATCCAGTCGCCGGTCTTCAGGTCGTAGCTGGTGAAGAAGGGGACGCGCAGGTCGGTTCCATCGATAAAAGGCAATGAGCCACTGATCCCGACAATGCCTCCCCAGGTACGTGTACCTATCAGTTTGCCTAATCCCAGGGCGCGGAATCCCCAGGGGAAGAGGTCGCCATCCGAAGCCGAGTATTTATTAATGAGGCATACTTTGGGGCCAACCTGTACGGCATCCGGTATTTTCCCGATGCGCGAGGAACCCCGCGACATGGTCAGCCGGTAGGGTTCGCGCGCCAGTCGTTCCAGTATCATGGGAGAGACATTCCCTCCGCCGTTGGCGCGGTCGTCGATAATCAGCCCTTCCTTATCCAATTGCGGGTAGAAATAGCGAGAAAATTCGTTCAGCCCTTCCACTCCCATATCGGGAATATAGATATAGCCTACTTTTCCGTTGGTAGCCTTATCTACTTTCCGGATATTTTCCTGCACCCAATTGTAATGATAGAGTGAATATTCTTCTTCCAGGGGATTGATTACGATTTTGCGGGCTCCGGCGAGCTGGGGTTTGGTATTCAGCGACAATTCGGTAGGTGTTCCGGCTTTTCCGACCAGGAGGGCATACATATTGTTCACGCTATTGGCCGGTATGCCGTCGATAGCTACGATATACTCGCCCACCCCGGCTTCAATGCCCGGCTCGGTGAGGGGCGAACGGAGGTCGTCGCTCCATGAAGCGCCGGAGAGTATCTTTTCCAGGCGGAAGAAACCGCTGCCGGCATCCCGCGACACCTCGGCTCCCAGCAAGCCTGTCCGGATACGTTCCGCCCGGTTCATTTCCCCCGGCGAGATATAAGCATGCCCACAATTCAGTTCGCCGATCATCTCTCCGATCACGTAATTGAGGTCTAAGCGGTTCTTCACATAGGCGACAAGCGGTTCGTACTTTTGCTTCATCGCCGGCCAGTTTACCCCATGCATATTTTCCACATAAAAGCCATCCCTCATGGCCCGCCATGCTTCCCTGAATATCTGGGCCCATTCCTTCGGATAATCGGTTGTGATTTTCATGTGGGCGAGGTTCACTTCCCCTTTCAGTTCGGTTTTACCGCCGGGTATATCTGTCACATACAATGTATTCGCTTTACGGAAGAGGGCTTTTTTGCGTCCCGGTTCTATGTGCATAGCCGCTCCGGCTATCTCTTCTTCTTTTTGTTTTTCAAGGTCATACATTTTTGTATTCCCGTTTATGGTATAATATACCTTTTCGCCTTTGGCATAAAATCCCCGGTAAGCGCCCGGTGTGAGGGGCAGTCTGAGGATACGCTCGGCGATTCCTTCGGGGTCAAAAACCACGGTACTGTCTTTCTTCTCTTCTGTTTTCTTTGCAGCAGGCCCTCCGGCATCTTTCTGAAGGAAGGGAGACGGGGTCTCTTTCGATAAGAGCGCCAGATAGACTCCATACATATCGTCGTACACATGATTCCATTCCAGAGCGCCGTAGATCGGTTCAAAGTCGCGCGCAGAAGTGAAAACGAGGTATTTGCCATCCGCACTGAATACAGGTGCAGATGAGTCGTACCATTTATCCGTAACGGGATATTCTTTCTTTCCGGCGATATTATAAACATAGACTATTGAGAAATCGTTTCCGGCGATACGGGCATACGTCAGCCAGCGGCTGTCGGGAGAAAAGGAGACAGCTCGTATCTCGCTGATCGGGTCTTGCAGTACCTGCGTCAGTTTCCGTGTCGCCACCTCGATCAGGTTGATTCGGTTTTTCCTGTCTGTATAAACGATTGTTGCTGCATCCGGGCTCCATTTGAAAGAGCGGATATAGGTGTCGTTGTTTTGGGTAAGTTGCCGGCGTTCACCTCCGGCTGCATCCTGTAGATACAGTTCTGTTTCTCCTGTTATATCAGAGATATAGGCGATGTATTTCCCGTCGGGCGACCATTGAGCGTCGCGTTCGTGGGCTCCGGGTGTACGTGTGATATTTTTAGTAACGCCTTTTTCGGCAGGCAGGTTAAACACTTCTCCCCGTGCAGTGACAAGCAATCGTTCCCCATCGGGCGAGAGGCTTGCTGCCGAGAGGTATTTCGCTCCGTCTTTTATCTCGCTCCGCGCATAGATATGATCCGATGAAAGGCGGATGTCGATCTTTTGAGATGTGCGTGCAGCCGCGTCCATCTTATACAGATATCCGCCATTTTCGAAGACGATGGTATTTCCATGTACGCTGGGAAACTTCACATCGTATTCCGTAAAATCAGTAATCTTTTCCGTTTGTTTAGAGCGGGTATTATAAACGAAAATGTTCATCGTACGGTCTCGGTCGGAAATAAAAAAGATGTTATCACCCACCCACATCGGCATGATATCCTGTGCTTCGTTATGGGTAATATTTTCTACTGATTTCTTTGCCGGGTCGTATATCCAGATGTCGTCCGCCATTCCGCCTTTGTAGTATTTCCATGTACGGAATTCGCGCATGACCCGGTTGTAGGCCAATCGTTTCCCATCCGGCGAATAGGAGCAGAATCCCCCTTCGGGAAGCGAGACAGGTTCCGGCAAGCCTCCTTCTTTATTCACGGTATAAAGACGTCCGTCAAAGCTGCTGCTGATACGGTTGCGATAGACAATCCCATTTCCGTCCGGTGTCCAGGTCATGACGATATTATTGGGCCCCATCCGGTCGCCCAGGTCGTCGCGGCGGTTAGTGGCAGTATAGGTCAGCCTGAGGGGTTCGCCTCCGGCCAGTGGGATGGTATAGACTTCCGTATTCCCGTCGTATTGCCCGGTAAAGGCGATTGTCTTCCCATCGGGCGAGAAGCGTGGGAACATTTCATATCCCACATGCGAGGTCAGTCTCGCAGCATCCCCTCCGTTGAGCGAAGCTTTGTATAAATCACCGGCATACGAAAAAACGATCTCGCTGCCATTGGTTGCCGGGAAGCGCAACAGACGTGCTTCCTCCGCTGCATGTAAGGAAAAAGTAATTCCTGCACCTAAGCATAAAGCTTGGATAAATATCTTATACATACATTACTGTTTAATCTTTACAACACCTGGATGCCTTCATCCCGGGCCTGGTCTTCTGCAGAAGGGGTGATCAGTTTATATCCTTTTCCATGAATATTAATAATTTCGATGGCCGGATCCTCTTTCAGAAGTTTACGTAGTTTGGTGATATATACATCCATGCTGCGGGCATTGAAGTAATTATCATCCACCCAGATCGTTTTCAGGGCATAATTACGTTCCAGTATTTCATTGGCGTGTGCACAAAGCAGGCTGAGGAGTTCACATTCTTTTGTAGTCAGTTTAGTCACTTTATCGTCAATCGCCAATGTTTGTTTTTGTGTATCAAACAAGAAGTTGCCCAGTTTATAGAAGGGAATATCTTTCAGTTTCTTCCCTTTCACACGGCGCAGGATAGCCTCGATCCGCAGCAGCAATTCCTCCATACTGAAGGGTTTGGTCAGATAATCGTCGGCTCCGATCTTGAATCCTTCCAGAATATCTTCCTTCATTGTTTTGGCAGTGAGGAAGATGATCGGGATATCAGGGTTTATGGAGCGGATTTCCTGTGCCAGGGCGAACCCATCTTTTTTCGGCATCATCACATCCAATACGCAAAGGTCGTATTTCCCTTTTGTAAATCCTTTATAGCCTGCTTCTCCATCGGAGAACAAGTCTGTCACATAACCTTTTGCCTGTAAGTATTCTCTTAACAGCATACCCAGGTTTTCGTCGTCTTCGCAAAATAAAATTTTTAGTTTTTCTTCCATGACTAATTGTTTATAAGAGGTAAGGTAATAATAAATTTAGTTCCTATATTGCCGGCTCCGTTTTCGGCCCGGATACGTCCGTTATGGTCTTCTACCATTTTCCGCACGTATGCCAGCCCCAGTCCGAAGCCTTTTACATCGTGCAGATTGCCGGTAGGTACGCGGAAAAAGCGGTCGAATATTTTTTTCAGGTATTCTTTCTTCACTCCGATCCCATTATCTTCCACCGATATAAGCAGTTTCCCGCTTTCGTTCCCTGTACGCGCTATCAATTTCAGGGGAGTTCCCTGGCGCCGGTATTTGACCGCATTATCCATCAGGTTGAACAATACATTTGTCAGGTGCATCTCATCTACATAAATGGTTGATTTTTCAGCTTTCAGATCGATATCAATCGTTCCTCCGTATTTTTCAACTTTCAGGGCAAAAGTATTGGCGATGCCGGCAAGCAGGTCGTTGGCGTCTACTTCCTTCAGTTTAAGCGTTGCTCTCTGTCGTTCAAACAGCGACATCTGCAATACTTTTTCTACCAGAAACCCCAGTCGCTTTGTCTCATCGTTTATGACTCCGGAAATATGTCTGAACACATCCGGGCTTTTGGTAATATCCGAATCTTTGAGCATCTGGGCAGCCAGCGAGATGGTGGAAACAGGTGTTTTCAGCTCATGCGTCATATTATTGATAAAATCGTTCTTCATCTCGGAGAGCTTCTTCTGGCGAAACACAATATATAAGGTAAATATAAAGGTAACCAATAACATGAGCGAGAAAAGAACCGAGGGAACGATAAAGGTTACTTCATTGAAAATATAATTGCGCTTGGTAGGGAAAAACACCTTGATATAGTTTTGCTTCGAAGGGGGGTCATTAGGGAATAAGACACCCGTCAGCACATCCGAAGCCAGGGGTTGCTTTTTTACTTCGCTGCTTTGATAGACCGTTTCTCCATCTTTGTTTATGACCGAAAAAACGAATGGCAGATTTAACCCACTGTTGATGAACTCTGTTTTGAGGTAGTTGTTCAGTTGCTTGAAATTCACGCGTTCTTCAATGGGTTTCAGGTTCGAAGTATTCAGCATATTGAACAGCACCTCGCGCATCAGCGCCTGGTCGTACAAATACCGGCGCATCAGGGCGTCATAGTATTCTTTCGAGGCGGTGACGATATTGTTGGACGACTGCTTCTGCAACAGGGAAGGCCGCTGGCGTTGCTGTGGCGTATTTGTCATGGTGCTATGCAGCTCTATCCGGCTTTGTACCGAACCTGCCCCACTTGACATTTCGAAGCGGAAATGCTCCTGTATATCCGGTATTCCGGCCGTACGCTGGGGCTGGTAATTGTTTATCTCCCGGCTGATGTCTTCTTCTATGTACTTACGTGTTTCATCCAGCTCCAGGTTTCTGGAGACCTGCAACAGACATTTTTTCGCTGTTTCATTAAAATGCTCGCTTCGTGTTCTAAGGATTTCACCCACATACGTTACCTGCAGATAAAGTAAGCCGGCAAAAGCAAATGCCAGGACGAGCGCCAACAACCAAATGGTAGATTTCCTCATATCAATTCACTAACATCATTATCGAACAAATAACGATTTTTTCAGTTTAATATTTACATAAAAAAAGTAAAAAACAAGGCGTCCGATTGTTAATAATCTATTACGGTAACTTAGACAAACGATGATAAACAACTAATAACTAAGCCCCAGCCCATCCCAAACGGCTCTCATCGGCTTCAGGAATAGTATATGAAATTTCTTCAACGTATAGCCACTTTTCTGACGGTTTCACCAATGCGGATAATATAGTATCCTTTTGCAATATTTACAGTGTATTCGCCATCCGACTGCTTCATCTCGATATCTACAACTTTGATGCCTACTACGCTGTATATCTCAAGCCGACTGCCTGCCGGGGCATTAAAGACCTTGATACGGTTATCTATAGCGACAACTTCTACAGAAGGGGGAACCGTTTGCTTTTTTACGGCATCAGAAAGAACGTTCGCCTGCTGTGCATAAGCAAACGAGCCTAAGACCTCTAATACAATCACGAATGCAAAACAAAATACAATTCTCATACCTTAATGTCCTATATTCATACAAATGTAGGCATAATTATTCATATACAAACAGGAGAATGCTTAATTATTTTTGACGCTATGACAGACAACAAGGGACAAGCTGTTTTCCTTGCAAAAACAAGCCGTCCCTTTTACATTTATATCACTGTTCACTATCCACTATTAGTTATTCACTATTCTCCTGTCTTGATAAAGTATGACCGGGCCCTCCAGTCCGGCCGACATTAAACGGTCTTTTTTGCCTTTGAAGGCTTTGTACAAGGGGTTTCCTTTTTCGGCTTCCCCGATCAGGCTATTCAGTTGTCCCGGAGTGACGCGTATTTCAATAGTATTCCTCCCTTTTCTCAGGAAAGATGTAATATCCAGGCAGTATGGCTGGAATATCCGTCTGCCTGCCGGTCGGCCATTGATTTTTACTTCTGCCGTAAAGCAAACCTTCCCCATATCGATCACATAAGCCCATCCTGTATCGATCTCCTGAATCTGAAAGCTGGATTGATAGATACCTTCACGGGACGAATACCGGAGGAGATCGTTTGTTTTCCAGTCGAACAATTCTATATCCTTGTAGCGAATGGTATCAACTTCCAAATCCCATGTCTGAATATCTGCTGTTTTTACGGAACGACGGACGGAAGCTTTTGATTCTGCCGATACCCCGTTTCCGAAGGCATCTCCTGTATCGGCATAGAGCATGACGGAACCGTAGGGTGGTAATGTCCAGGATATCTGTTCCCTGTCTTCTGCGGCAAAGATCATCCCTGTTTCAGCATCCAGCCAGTACGCATTCCTGAATATGCTGTCTAATACGCATGAAACCGTTTGCCAATGCCCGCTTTTGTTCCATAGAAAACGGATGCGGCTATCGTTACTCATGATTCTTTCTGTCTGGCGGATGAAGGTATAAGGTTTGTCAAACCGGACAGGGCTTCCGAACGACTTTATCCACTCCAGTGAATATTCATTGTTCTTCAGGTGGTGGCTGTTCTTTTGTAAGATAGCTTCTTCTATCGCTTGTTTTGTCAACCGGTCGTTCACTTCCCAGTTTAAAAAGGACGCTTGTCCGGAAGGCAATTTCCCTATCACTGCAAAGTGCATGCCTTCCTGCGCCAGTGCATTGATTTTTTCAGCAGAAGGTAATGAAATAACGTCTGTACCGGTCAGTATCAGAGCTTGATAGCTGTTTCCTCTGATATGAATCCGGCCGTTTTTGTCCAGTCTGGCCGCCTGTATTGATTCATCGTTGATCCATTCCCAAGTAATACCCTCCGCTTCCAGCTGATTGATAAGTTGGTGTATTACATTAGCCTGCGACGGACGCCTATCTTTTCTGAGAGGAGGTTCCACTCCTTCCATATACCCCTGGGTAAGTATCTCTTCCGGATTATCCGTAAGCTCTATTCCCTGGAAAGGGAAGTATATCAGGACATCTGTTTTCGGTTTACCTGCACGCAAGGCATATTGAACCCGTGTAATGTATTCATTTATCTCTTTCTGGTATTTCCAGAACTGGGTTTTCTCGCCTAAATGTGCACTGAAATCAGCATATACCATATAAAAAGGATACCAGCCCAGCGGCAATGTTTCTTCATTGAAGTAAAGATAAGGGACGCCATGGAAGACAATCTGGTTGATACCGGCGGCAAATAATTTATCGACAGCCAGTCTGATCTTTTGCGGTGTAGTCATATACCCGCGCTCAGCAAATACAGCGGCTTCTGCCGATACGACAGGGCGATTATACAAATGGGCTCCCGAAGAGGTCAGTTTCAGAATCGCTTCCGCACCCAGCATACTTTCTGTTTCGGGTATAGAGGCCCGGCCTGCACTGCCTATCCTGTCTAACCTCATGCCATACGCTTGTGTGCGGTGGAGCATTCCTCTTTGTTCCATCCAGCGACTACTTGCGCGGATAAAGTGCTCTCCGAATAATTCGCTCAGCGTAAGGTCGTAATCATGACGTATCCGCCAATCTTCGTCGCCAAACGAAAAGTCCGGCGAGGCATTGGGGTTTCTGAAGTCAACATAGTTGTATTTCCTTTGCATATTCGCCGGTAGCCAGGGCGTGATATCATATCCCCTTTTTGCTTTGAAACAGGAAATAAAATCTTCGGAGAAATGCCTGTTGACCGTAAATTCATAGCTGTCGTTGAAGACGGCGCGCAGAGGATTCCCATAGTAAGCCTCCAGTCCGGTGCGTATTCCGAATAAATGTTCATAATTCTTATATACTTTGGTCGAATCAAAATGATTGACGACAGGTCCTTGTCCGGGAGATGCCGTCATCGACCCGGTCTTACTCTCCGGTCGGCTCCAGAAGGCGAGGATCATCCAATCTCCCTGCGGGGATAGCCAATGCAGGGAATCGTTTTTCACATAAGGCGTCAGATCAATCGTTGCATGGGCATCCAGATGTATCGTTTCTGTCGTTTCCCCTTTGTTCACTGTCCGGACGGCCAGCACAGCGACTGGTTTTGAAGGTATGTCCGTTGCATTCTCCAAAGCAGGGACCGGTATGGAAATCTCAGTCCCTCCAGAGACTTCTACGGAAGCATGGAGAAGCGTCAGGAAACCATCTTCAACATCTAAGAACGGACCTCCGGCAGGCCACCCGCTCCCATTATTCATATCAACAATCAGACCTCGTTTCCTGGCTTCTTCCATTGTTAGTTTCACATGCTCATAGAATGCAGGAGTGTCCCAGCTTAGAACCCTGCTTCTCACCTCAGCCGACGGCATCGGAACATTTATTCCGAACGGCTGTATCTCCACGCCTCCAAAGGCATTATCGGCCAATACATTTATTTCTCTTCTGAGCTCATCTGGGTTTACATCATTACCAGGCCACCACCATCTTGCCAATGGCGCATATCCCAGAGGCGGATTTGTAAACCGGGAACCATCCAGATCGTAATAAGGAAACCATTTTGCACTACCGGACTGCGCCCGTTGTTCCTCCCTGAAGCCGGCGGTAATCATTATTGCCAGGATACATCCCGGGAGCAAGACCCATTGAATGACTGTTTTTATATGCTTATTCATCAGTATAATGATTCTGTTTAATTCAGGTCTATCGTTACAACATCTTCTTTCAGATGGCCAGCCGTAGCTTTTAAGACCGCTTTCCCTTTTCTTCCGGTAGGCCGGATGATTACCAGCGCTCTGCCCCGGTAAACGTTTTTGCGGGGCTGCTGAAAGCCAGTCATATCGGTCGGGCTTCCGTTGCCCACTGCTGCGATAGTCGCTTCTCCTGTCAGCTGGAAGTCAACGGTCAGATCGTTTACATAAGGAACCCTGTTCCCGTCCTGATCCACGATCTCTACATTTATATAGGCTAAGTCGCCTATATCCGCCCGAACCGGATGCTGTTCGCCCACTAAACGGACAGCCGCAGGCTTTCCGGTCGTCGTAAGGCGGCTGTATCCTGTTTCTTTATCCTTGTCAAAGGCTTTAGCCACAAGCTCTCCCGGCTGGTATTCTACCTCAAAGGTCGCCGTTATACTCCCTTCGGGCAGTTTTTGTTCGGCTATTGTTATCCCGTTTCGTTCCAATCTCACTTTTTCACTTCTCGTATAGACATAGACGCGCAGGGTATTACCTTCCTGTCCCGGCCAGGTCCATGATTTGAGGCCTTCCGGGAATCCCCAGGGAGCCACCGACTCTTTCAGGCCTTCGGCGACAGGTGGACGAACGAGTAATTCTACAGGGCTCATCCGCCAGACAATATCCTGATAATACGAAGCGCTCTTCTTATTGCCAATAAGATCAAAGTCTCCACAGTATGCATTAAAGACAGGCCATTCCTCTCTGGCAAAGACTCCCATTCCTCCCATTCCTTTCAGTTCCGGCCTGTTTTGCTGGCGGAATCTCGACAGGCCGATTCCCGCTTCTCCAATGTAGTCGAATGCCGTCCATTTAAAACATCCCAGTATATAGGGCGTACGCTCTGCTTTATTCCAGTTTTCCAATGCCCCGATAGCTAAGGTCTCCGATCCATAATACGTTTTATGAGGATGTCCGGCATGTTCGGATTCGAAGCGATTCAAGGTCGCACTATCCCGCACGAAGAAAGGCGACTGGGTTTCAAGGAAATAATTATATCCATCGACGTCCAGATTTTCCAGATAGGGTTCGTATTTCTCCCAGGGCTGTTTCGTGTATGGAGGCAAAAATACGATACCTGCCGTAACCGGACGGGTCGGGTCGGACTGATGCACTTCATCACTCAATTTCTTACTCAGTTCATGCCCCAGCAGGTCCGGCGCTTCATAGATTTCGTTCCCTATACTCCACATGATAACAGAGGGATGATTCCGGTCTCTCCGTATCATAGCCTGAAGGTCTCTTTGCCACCACTGATTAAAGTAAAGATGATAATCCTGGGGGTTCTTAGGACGCACCCAGGTATCAAAAGCCTCCTCAATAACAAGGATACCCAGACGGTCGCAGGCATCGAGCAAGTCTGTTGATGCCGGATTATGGCTGACACGTATCGCATTATACCCATTTCTCTTCAGGATCTCCACTTTCCGTTCTTCTGCCCGTTTAAAAGCCGAAGCCCCTAACGGGCCATTATCATGATGTATGCATCCGCCTCTCAGCAATACCTTTTTGCCGTTTAACAGGAATCCCTGTTCTCCGTCAAAGACAAGGCTTCTTATCCCGAATGGTGTTTCCAGCTTATCTATTAAGTCCGTACCGCTTTTAATCTCTGTCAGGGCTGTATATAATACCGGTTCTTCCGTTGACCATAAAAGAGGTTCGGATACGGTTATCTTATGCAGCGATGCTTCTTTTGTCTGAGGCTCAATACGCAGAGCGGATGTTGTCCGGCCTGCGACTTTTCCTTCAGGGTCCAGGACAGTTGTTGACACGGATACTTCTTTGGGTGAGGAGAAATTATTCCTGACAAGCGTACTGACCTGTATCGTAGCCCTTCTTTCCGAAACTTCCGGTGTGTTTACCGATACTCCCCATGGGTCGATATGCAAGCGTTCTGTGACAAGTAAGCAGACAGGCCGGTAAATACCCGAGCCACTATACCAACGGGAGTTCTCTCCTTCGTTTCCGACTCTTACTGCAAGCATATTTTCCCCGCCCGGGGGGTTCAGGTAAGGAGTAAGGTCGTAATAAAAAGGGGTATAGCCATAAGGATGATTGCCTAAATAATATCCATTCAGCCAGACATCCGCATTCATATATACCCCGTCAAAATATATATGGATATTTTTATCCTGCCATTCTTTTAAGGAAACAAATTTCTTCCGGTACCAGCCTATGCCTCCCACCGTCCATCCGGTCGCCATCCTACCGGTACTATACCTGCTGAAAGGGCCTGTAATCGTATCTTCTGTCTGAGAGGGCCGATCTTCTATACTCCAATCATGCGGAAGATCCACAATCCTCCATTCCGCATCCTGATAATCCGTTTGCCCGGCATAGGGTAGTTCCTTATTGATAAAAGACCAGGCTTCATTAAAAGGTATTGTCTGACGGCCGGTATATCCCTGGGCTGATAGATGCAATGACACGATCAGGCCGATTAGTATGAGAATCCATTTGAGTTTCATCAGGGTATGATTTATGAGGGTTTTACTTCAGGCGTTTCCCGCTTACGTCAAACATATCCATAATACTTCCCTTTATCTGATCATCATTCTCTTTTTCAATGAAAACATAGACTTCATATCCGCTGTCGGAATCAAAATAAACAGTCAGATAGGTCTCCTTTTCTTCTACTTTGTTTATTTTTATTTCTTTCTCCGAGCCTGATGCGCCCAGAACGATAATTCCTCCCAGTTTTCCCTCTTGTCTTTCAAGATTCAGTTCTATTTTCCCGTATCCTCCGTATCCTTCGGGTACTCCCTGAACCGATAATTCCCATCTGCCAACAAAATAATCTGTTGATTTGTTTTGAGCCTCTACACTAAATGTTGCCAACAGCAGCATGATAACGAATAATACTTCCGACTTTTTCATCTCTCTTTTTTATTAAATTAATAATTGAAACAACACATTTCTTTTTCATGTGATGAGACAAAGGTAAGGCATCAGCTTACATTCAAAAAGAGCAAAAAGAGGGCATTATTGGGCGATTGGGTGCTTCACCCTCTCAGAACTTACGAAACGTATAGCTTTTATCGTCGCTGTTCAGCACGAGGCGTTTGTCGGTTACCTCTTTGACGATAAAGCGGCGGTCGGAAGATTCCCAGTCGGTCAGAAGAAGGAAATTCTGTATGGCGGAAGAATAACCGGTCAGCTCAAGCAAAAGCTGGTCTTTGGTTTCCATCATCCTGAAGCCAAAACAAGAGCTGAATATATCCCTCTCCGGGCGATAGACCTGGTACATGAAAAGCGATGTCTGGAAATTATAAAACACCGTATCTACTTTTTCGGTAACGCCATTGGCTTCGACCTGCTGTAATTGCCATTTGCCTTCTAATCTGTCACCGATATCCGTGCTGCACGAAGCGAAAAGCAGAAGGAGGCCGATGCATCCTTTGATCTGCTTACTCATGTTTTTTGTTTGTTTTTCTAATCTGGTCATAACGGGTTTATGTATTTAATACCACAAAGATAAATACTATTCATTGATTTACACTACTGTCCGGTAAAAAAATAATAATCTCAGTAATGTTCCGTCGGCCAGAAGTCCGGCTTGTTCTTTATATGAGAAAAGATAGCACTTGTCTGCGTCATATAATGGTCGTTACACTTATAATCAGAGGAAGAAGTTCCCGCAGAGGAAGATACAGAGAGCCTGCCTCTGAAGCTTTATTTGTCCGACCCGGGTCAAACAGCTGTCCGACCCAGGTCGGATACGTGTTCGACCCAGGTCGGACAGCTGTTTGACCTGGGTCGGACAAATAAAAGTATCCGGTACCGGAAAAGAAAAAGCAAAGTTCTGCCTGCTTTTTTTTCTTTGTTTTTCAGCAAATAAATTGCAGTCATCACGTCTGCAGGCGTGTCGTTTGCCTCAAAAACGGCTTTGTCGGCTTTCTGCTCCAAATTCAACGGCAGAAAAATGTAGAATTCTTTTGCAAATTCTTCTACGGCAGTAGTTTTGCCAACCTGGCTTGCTCCCCGCAATACAAGCGGTTTCCTGCTTCGACTGTCAGCCCATTCCCGCTAAGATTGGATAATTCTTCGTTCAAACATATTCAAAAAAATTGTTTTACGCCGCAAAGACACAACTAATTTGTAATATATCCATATATATATATTGCAACTAATTTGCAACAAAACCAAAGATAGATTCGAGAAAATATGTAACAAAACCAAAGATAAAAATTATAGACAGTCGGAAATGTAGTTCAAAATTTTGCTTGCATCTGTCAGTGCCCAATCCATCGCATCAATATCTCTTTTCGCCATTTTCCGCCACGATTGCAGATAGGCGGCGTGATTTTTGACGTGTTCGGGCGGCAGTGCGCAGCCGTATTCGAGTTGAATCAGGAAATAGCGTTCAATTTTTGGTTAAGTTCTTTAACTTTTTCTATTAAAACACTGAAAATAAATGTTTTGCCATAAATCATCGTTTGCATTTTGCTGTAATCGGCTTCCCATTTTGAGATTACGCAGTCTGGCGGAACAATTTTGAGCATTTTAGGCACAAGTGTGTCATAATCAAAGCCTTTCATTGCAATAAACATTCGGCGATGAGCAGCGATGGATTTGAATAAGTCGGTGTCGTTCAATGCCTTTGCCGCTGCCTACATTCACACGCCGTGCAGCGCCGTCTGTCAGATATACCACATTTGCAGGCACTTGTGTGGATAAGTTTAACATATTTAGCGCGTGTAATCCTGTCGGCACTATACGTGCTTTGTCGCGTTTGGCAATGGCGCGTGCTATTTCATCAAGTGTAGGTTTTCCTGATATTTTCACGCCGTATAACTCTTTTTCTTTTTTCGGGTACCAATAAATGCCGTTGGCGATCCGCACCAACAAGCCCGCAAGCGTTAAGCGTTGCAACGATTTTTTTACGGCTTCAGGCGTACCTAAGGCAGCAAAATCATCAATGAAAAATATTTTCCCACGCTTGTAGTTTTTTACTTTATTTTCTATATGATTTACAGTTGTTTGCATATCATTTCTCGTTTTTAATTTGTCCCCGATTTATCATATTTTGGGGACATTTCAACGGTACAAGGTACAAATATTTTTTAAAAACAATACTACTTTCCACCGAAAGGGGTGCAATTCAAATTGGCGCATCGTCATTACGGACCGTCCTTGCGAAAGGGAGGGTGAAGCAATCCAGACCGGGCACACCCTGGATTGCTTCGTACCTCGCAATGACGACGGAAATCCATTGAATCTGCGACCATTTGAATTGAAAATCGACGTAGTCAAA
>JAISZA010000102.1 GCA_031269535.1 Tannerellaceae bacterium | reverse complement strand
AAAAAAAAGATTGTATGAAAAACGAAGGTATAAAAGGAATTAGTTTCAGGAATTTCAGAATATTCAAGGATACATGCGAATTTGATTTCGTACCGCTGACGGTATTGACAGGTGCAAACAGTTCGGGGAAAAGTACGGTGATAAAAGGACTGAAACTTTTCCGTATGTTCGAAGAAAACAGAGACGAAGACTGGACCTTGCATTTTGAGGAAGGGACACACCAATTAGGCGATTTTGAGTTCATCCTGAATGAGGTATCCCATGAGAAAGAGGTTTGCATCCGATATACGATGCCGGAGGATTCTCTGTCCTGTCTGTTCGGGGTATTGATTGTAGAAAATGTATTTGAACCGGATGATACAAACAGTATGAAGAACGGAAGACTCAAACGCTCTTCCATCTATTCGGAAACAAAGAATGGTCTGATTTTACTCTATCAGGCAGAGAGAAAAACATCTCATTACAGGTATTACCTGAATAAAGACCATATCCGGCAACATTATATTCCCGGATTCAGAAAACTTTATGGGTGTTCCGGCAACGCTACGGAGGAGGATATGACCGCGAAAGAGCTGGCCGGATGTGCGCATCAGCTGGATGCAGACGAATATTTCCCTCAACCGGAGTTATTGAAACTCATTGCTCAGATACCCATCCGGGAATATGCCTGTTTTGAACAACATCTGTGGACGTTGATCGTCCGGACTTATCCCGAGATTCAGGAGAAATTTACTTTCGATACCTTCCTGGAGCTGTTTGCCGATCTGGATAAACAGATTCGTAAGGAGGGCGAACAAATTACCGCCGCCGGAGGGAAGGCCGTTTATAACTATCAGTTACGGGGAGAATACGTTTCTTCAGTATCCGTAAAGAGAGTGGTCGAAGCGAGTAAGGCCGCCGATTTCCTGTCTTTTTACCGGGCGCTTATCTCTGAAGTGATTCAGGAAACTTCCGTTTATGAAGTGAGTCCGGATGATGCGAATATATGGTATAAAGGCTCCGGTTCGCATGATGAGTCTTTTGATTTTTTCAGAGAGAAATCCATGCTGGAATATAAGAATGAATCCGATTTGAAATCCATCCTTTTGTATTTATACTATTTTGAATACAATCTGTTTTCTCCTTTTAAAGGGGAGTGTGTCTTAAAGATAAGAGAAACGGAAGACCGGGAAACGTTATGTTCGTTTACAGAAAAGACAGAGGCCTGCTTAAAAGCACGCTCGTATGGTAAGATACGGTCGTTTTTTAAAGACATCTTTTTCGTCGAATCCATCCGGGCAAACACACAGCGCTTATATACGTATTTCTCTCAGGGGACATCGTTCAATGAGTTCCTGCTGCAATTCATGCGAAACCGGTACCGCGAGCACGAAAAGCGTTTTCTGTCGAAATGGATAAAAGAGTTCGAGATAGGGGATGATATCGACTTTCACATCGTCAGGGGAGTAGGGAGTCAGATTTTTATTCTGCGTGGAAACAAACGGATCAATGTGGTTGATCTGGGTTATGGTGTCACGCAGTTTCTTCCCGTCTTGCTGCATATCATCTATAATTATACGATTCACCAGACGGCCAACGGGATCAGCATTGCCGTTCAGGAGCCGGAGACGAATCTGCATCCCAGGCTGCAATCCAAGCTTGCCGATTTGTTTATCGACGCTCATCAGACTTTCGGCATCCGGTTTATTATCGAGACGCATAGTGAATACTTCGTCCGTAAGCTGCAATACCTGACAGCCCAGGGCGCGATCCGCCCGGAGGATACGCTTATCCATTATCTCGACCAGGCGGAGCCGCAGATAAGAAAGATACGGATACTGCCCGACGGCAGGTTGTCGCAGCCTTTCGGAACCGGCTTTTTCGACGAAGCGGATAACCTGGCGCTGGAACTACTGCCTTACTCGTTCAAATAATACCGGGATGGAACGACAAACGCTCTATTGCGAACTGGATTTCCTGCTCCGGCTGATCGAGAATAAACCGGCCCCTCTTCCGGCTTATGAGATGGAAGAACCCGGCGAACTGACCAACTGGAAGAAATACATCGGGCTGTTTCTGCACGACTCAAGGATATTCATAGATGCCAGCCGGGAGAAGTTTTACGACCTCATAAAGACAAATAAATTCTTCACCACCCTGCTCAAACAATTCCAGAGCAACGATATCGATATCCGCTTTTACCGCCTTGAAGAGATGGAAACCCGGCAGGACGACTTCTTCAACGAGGTCGATCCGCATGCCTTGTTTTTTATCGAGAATACGGAAAAATGCCGGAAACTGGCGGAAGAATACGGGATGATATTTGTCTCGAACGAGATACGCAACGACTTTGCCGAATGTATTTTCGGCTATGAAACGGATTATGTCAGTATAAGCAAAAAGGAGAACAAGCTGCGAAGCTGGGATTTTATCTCCCGCTACAAGCATCCCTGCAATGCGCTGATCATTTCGGATAATTACATCCTCTCCGACAATAAGAAGATGAAAAACAATTTATTGAAACTCATCGATAAACTCTTGCCGGGAAAACTGGAAAGAGATTTTCAGCTGATTATCCTGACGGGAAATGCGAGGGAGAACCTCCACATCGAAAGCTGTTACAGCTTTCTCTCGGAACAGATCAACCGGCTGAGAGATTATCATATTGAGCTGAAGATTGTCGCCAAATCGATTGACAATCACGACAGGAATATCCTGACAAACTACCTCTGGATAAGCTCCGGCTATGGTTTCTCTATCTTCAAAGGCCAACATATCAACGCGAATACCCATTTCTCCATCAATCCCATTGTAAGCCGGAAAAGCATACGCGACGTAGTAGAATCTCTCAAAATGCAATATAAAAAAATAGAACAGGAAGGAGATAATATCGGCGCCGAAATAGTCGTCATGCCGAAAGAGAAGACTCGCGAAGTCACGTCGCGCCTGCTGAAGAATACTCCCTCCTGATCCCTATAGTGGGAATCCTGCCGACATTTTCCGGCAGCCAATTTCCCCGGGTTTGACTTTAACGGCTATCTGAGTGAGCGAATGAGGGGATAGGCTCCTGTGCCGGCAGCGATCCTTTCGCCTGACCAAAGACGGTAAACTCTATCACACCCAGGGGAGTGTTCCGGGGCCGGTTCGTGATGGTCAGACGTACAAAACGACATGGGGTAACCGGAATCTCGCCGAATATTGTATTTCGGGATTGGGTATTTCCGGTTTCGTCCACCACGGTCGTAAATGTCTTTCCGTCCATAGAAGCTTCCAGTTTGTATTGATAGATGTCGGGCGTAAACGTTCCGCGCCCGAAGCCTCGTGTCCAGCCCCGATTGAACAACAGGCGATAGGAATCAATCTCGAAGAGTTGTACCACATCGAAGCGGGTGGCCGGTGAAAGTTCGATGGTTAGCGTCGGCAAACTGTCTGTTTCGGCAGGTTCCCACCAGGTACCGCTTGAATTGTCGATGGCATAGGCTGCGTAATGACCGGATTGCTCGGAAGAGACTTTCGACAGGGCATTCATTGCACGGAATTTATTAATCGTTAATGGGAGTGAAGTCGTCGGATGATTTTCCGTATCCAGCCCTTTTACGGGCGCCCATTGCGGAACGTCGGTCACATTCACCGATATATTTCCCTCTTTGTCGAACCTGACGCGGTCCATCCCGATGCGACGTCCGCCGGGAGGATTAGAGAGCACAATGGTATAGAACCGCCAGAGATTGCCGTCCGGACCTTCCACTATGCAACCGTGGGCCGTTCCCGTCACCAATCCTTCCGTCTTGCGGAGCAGGGGATTGTTCGGCGCATATCGGAATGGGCCAAGTGGCGACTGAGAAGTGTAGTAACCTTCGGCGTATGTCTTCCATTGTGTGCCCGAAGCCGAGTATTGCAGATAGTAAGTATCCTTGTATTTTTCCATCCACGGACCTTCTATCCAGGCCACATCCGGATATTCATTCATTTCGCCGTAACGCTCCCAGAGATGGTTGCTGTCAAAGCCGAACAAATGCTTTACCGGGCCGGCAAACCGCGTCAGATCGTTCGTATCCAGCGGTACAACAAAAATACCGCTTACGCCCCTCCCCGGATAATAGAGATAAGGTTTGCCGTCGTCGTCGATGAAGATGTCCACATCAAACGCTCCATTCCACCCTTGCCCGACGCCGGGCGTATCTTTCCAATCCCCTGATTTAGTGAAAGGCCCCAAGGGATTGTCGGCTTTAAACAGCGGGCCGTCATTGCCGCACATATAGAAATTGTTCTTGTATTTCACGACATGTGGTGCCACAGGGACATTTTCAACATATTGAAAACGCCAGTTCAGCATATCGTCCGATATCCAGGCTCCTCCGCCCGTGCAATACATATAGTATGTTCCGTTCTCGCGTATCACGGTTACATCACCTGCCGCCTGGCCTCCCTGCCCCGTTTCGATTGGCAGGGGGTTGCAATAGCGGGGAGTCTGACCGGGTATGGGTTTTTGTGCCTGAATGGATATGGCACACAGGAATAAAAAGAAAAGAAAGATTGATCTGTTTTTCATGACTATAATGATTTGTAATTTAACAGGAAGGAGTCCGGCATAAGCCAGCAGAGGCTCAAGTCTTTATGCCGGACTCACAGAGTTTGTAACAGCTGTTGTCAGTTTGCCGGATTCCCTTTTATTGCCGGGTTTGTTTGCAACTCATTCGCCGGAATGGGGGCAAGCCGGTGTCTGGTATAATCAAAAGAAACGCCTACCGTAGTCCCTATTTGTTCGTCCTGCATCTTGTATTTTTCTGCCAGATTAGTAAGTATGACGGAGGCATCCGGGTCGTTGGGATTATTGTACCAACGCAGCAGATTGAAAAAACGCCAACCTTCAAGATATAATTCTGCCGAATATTCATGCTTCAATAAACGGCGAACCGTATTTATCTGAAATCCGGGTATAATCACGTTTCCATTATCCTCTTTTACCTGACCCAGGACAGGGGCTGCCGCAATCAGGTCTTCACCTGCCGGTAATCTGCCTTGTCCTGTGGCATAGAACATATGTGCATCCGCTTCAGTCGGATTAATCATCTGATTATTTGCGCGAGTGCGTACCTTGTTGATATATTGCAAGGCTGTAGCGTTGTCGCCTGTTTCGATACAACACTCGGCATACATCAGCAGGATGTCGGCGTAGCGGATCATACGTTCATTGATGCCGCTAAAGCGGGCATCAATGGGCGCTTGTTCGTCTGTTCCGAATTTGCGCGTTCCAAACCATTTGCCCTGCCAGGTCGGATTGTCAAACATGATTGTGTAATCACCCCATCCCGAATTCAAGAAATTGAATTTAGGTCCATCGGGAATCCATAGGCCCTGATATGCGCGGGGGTCAATGATTTTTCCCTGGTTATCGCGCTCAAATTCGTTATACAGAGCGAGCGAAGGAATCGCATAACACCATCTGCCCGTCGTACGCGGGGTTGTCATTTCAATTTGCCTCCATGTGTTCTGCCCGGTTCTGAAGGAGCCAAACTGCATATCGCTCCAGGGCGAATCACCCGTTGCATCATAGCTTCTGCAGAACTGTACTTCAAAGAGCGATTCTTTATTGTTTTCATTGTCTTCCGATGTATTGTCCCGATAGTTGTTCACCAACTCATATTCGCCCGAATCAATGATCTTTTTTAATTCGGCTTTGGCGAGTTCCCATTCTGCCGAGCCGGGGCCTGCCGTCCCGTCCAGAAGAGGCCTCGCCATATAGGTCTTAGCCAGGAAAGCCTGTGCCGCTCCTTTGGTTGCCCGCCCTATATCAGCGGGGTTGGCATACACCACCGAACGAACAGGCAATAATTCCTCCGCTTTTTTGAAGTCGCCGACGATCCTTCCATAAATAACTCCGGGCTCTGACGGACTCATATAAAAATCATCACCGCCTGTTGATGTATAGTCTCTGTCGGGAATTTCGTCGCCCCAGATAAACGTCAGATAAAAACGGCTCAGTCCACGGAGAAAATACGCTTCACCCATCAGGCGGTCGTACAAAGCCTTGTCGTCAGGTTTGTCCAGGTCGAATGCCCCGTCTTGATTTTCCTGCAATTTTTCGAGTGCTAAATTAGCAGCATACTGAAGTACATAGATGGAGCCGAATGCCTGCGTAGTTGCTTCACAATCGGCCGGAATGGTATGGCTCGAAATCTGCACGACGAAGATTTCTATGCCTGCCGCATCAGGAGAATAGACATATTCGTCGCTACGTATATCAAGTATCATAGGCATACAACGCGCCCATGCTCCCATTCGCTGCATGATGTTATAAGCTCCATTTACGGCATAGGTGAGGTGTTCTTTCGTGTTATAGTACGAATTTATATTCTCCGTGCTTGGGTTTATGAAATCCATTTCGGGTTCACACGATACAACTGTCATTAACAGGGCAGCCAAAACACTTTTTACATATATATTTTTTCTCATTTTGTTTGAAATTTAAAAGGTTAATTGTATGCCTGCAAAATATTCGCGAGGGCTCAGGTAAGCGTTGGTACTATAATAAACGGCGCCGTCGACACCCCTGTTCAATGTATTGCCACTACCGGGCACTTGTGGGTCGAACATTGAATAGTTTGTAATTGTGAATGGATTTTTAGTACCGGCATACAGGCGAAGATTTTCCAGATGGTATTTCGACAGGATAGATTTGGGAAGAGTATAACCCAAAGTGATATTGTTGCAACGCAGATAAGAAGCATCCTCGATAAAGAAATCGCTGGCATTGTTTGAATTGTTATTCGGATCGCTCAATACGGCGCGTGGCACATGGGTATTAGTATTGGCAGGCAGCTTAATCGTTTCGCCGCCGGAGGTTGTCAGGCTGATATCCGCAGCGCGAAAGCGGTTGTTCATCAGGTTTAATTGATTCTGGGGCACTTTGCCTGCCAATAAAGTCGATTTCCAGTTGTTAAACACACTGATTCCCAGATCGCCCTGCCATAGTATGGAAAAGTCGAGTCCTCTGTATGTCAGGCTGATGTTCATTCCTACCGATGCGGCAGGGATAGAAGAGCCGATAAAGGTTTTGTCTCCTTCTCCAATAGAACCGTTACCGTCCAGGTCGAGGTATTTAATATCTCCGGCAGCAGCAGCGGGTTGGATGCGTTGTCCGTTTGAATTTACGTAGTTTGCCGCTTCTTCGTCGGTTTTAAACAATCCGTCGGTTTTTAATCCCCAGTACTGAGCGACCGGTTTGCCGACTGTCGTACGGGTTACGTATGCCCCGCTGAGCACATATCCTCCTGCCAGATATTCCATATTGCCCAGGCCGGATACTTTGTTTCTGTAGAGCGAGAAGTTAGGAGCGATGGTATAACCCAGTCTACCGATACGGTCGCGGTAGGTAGCCGATAGTTCCAATCCCCAGTTGGTCATTGTGCCTACATTCATATACACAGATGCGGTACCGAATCCGGGATGTGCGCCTACCGACGAGGGCAGTTGTACATTGAGGAGCATATCGGATACCAGCCGGTTATAATAGTCGAAAGTAAAGCTCAGTTTATTATTCAGCATCGTCAGATCGAAACCAAAGCCTGCGTCGCGGGTCGTTTCCCAGCTGAGGTCTCTGTTGGCGATGGCTTCAGGGAGCGGAGCGGGCACATTGCTGCCGGCGGTATTATGCGTCCCCTGGTTGGGGCCGAATGTGTACATGCGGTTTACGGTATTGACTGCTGCCTGGTAAGCATAATTACTTACCGCTCCCGCGCTACCTATCCAGCCCAGCGTAGCCCGCAATTTCAGGTTCACAAGCCAGGAGGCTGTTTCTTTCATCCAGGGCTCTTCCGTAAGTCGCCACCCGATAGAGAAAGAGGGGAAATATCCCCAGCGGTTTCCCTTGGCAAATTTTGAACTTTCGTCGGCACGGAAATTGGCTGTAAGCATGTATTTCCCAGCATACGTGTACATCACGCGAGCCAGATAGGAGAAATAACTGTTATCGGAAGCTGACCCTCCGTTGGCTGCTTCGTCCTGAAAAAGGTCTTCAACGCCAAAGTCGTTCTTCTCCTGGCTGCGTCCGCCGAGACTCTTGCTGTCGGTATGGAATATCTCGGAAGTAACTCCCGCTACTCCGGAAAGAACATGCTCACGCTGTTTCCCGAAAGTCTTATCGAAGTAGAGTAAATTCTCCGTCATTTTACGGTTCATCCCGTTTATGCTGCTGCTCTGGTAATTGTAATCCTGTATCTCATCATTCCCTAAATTATGGGCGGGAGAGAAGCTCGTTGAGTTGGATTTCACGAAAGATTGTGTATAGGTTAATCGATATCGTAACCATTCGAATAGTTTGACCTCCCCGAAAACACTGCTTATGACATTGATCGACTCCGCCCTGCTCCTTTCGTTATGAACAAACCATGCCTGATTGGGAATATCAAGGCCGTCGGCACTCGTACCCGTCAGATAAAACCCTCCGTTGATGTCTTTGTTGTTTTCGTCATAGACCGGTTCGTTGGGAGGCAAATACAACATTCTTGCCAGGGAGGCCCCGGAGGTGGTCTGATTATAGGAATAACTTAGCTGTGCACGCCCGCCGAAGGTGAAGCGTCCTCTTGTCCCCCGTATATTGGCATAGATATTTTGTGTCTGATTATCACGACTCAGCTGATTATCGTCGGTAGTATAGGTTGCTCCGAGCCGGTAATCGGCGTTTTCGTTGGCGCCACTCACCGACAGATCGTATTTCTGATAGAAATTAGGGTTGAAATATTCATCCCACCAATCGGTTTGAGCCATTGGTTCGCCTGGTTTCGCATTGATGGCAGGTACAAGAAGATTCCATGTCCCGTCGGCTTTTGATTGAGGAGTGGCTGCATTGTAGTACAATTCGTTGACATAGACTGCATACTCGTAAGCGTTCAGCATGTTCAGTTTCTTTGCCGGCGATCCGGTGCCCAGATACGAATTAAAGCTGATGCGGGGTTGCCCCAATTTGCCTTGTTTGGTAGTGACCACAATAACGCCATTGGCGCCCCGTACTCCATAGATGGCGGCAGAGGCAGCATCTTTGAGTATCTGAATAGATTCTATTTCGTCGTCGTTCGGGACGCTGCCGTCTATGATTCCATCCACTACCCAGAGAGGGTCTGTGTTTCCTGTGATGGAGCTTGTACCCCGGATGCGTATCTTTCCTCCCGATACATTGATACCTGCCACGTTTCCCTGGAGGGCGTCGGTTATGCCGCCGGGCGCTTTCAATACCTCCGATGGGTTCAATATCGAGATAGAGGAGGTCAGGTCGGCTTTCTTCTGCGTGCCATACCCTACTACTACGACTTCTTCGATTATCTCTGAGTTTTCCACCAACTGGACGTTGATGGTTCTCCTGTTGCCTGCCGGTATCTCCTGTGTCACATAGCTGACATACGAATATATCAGCGTATTACCCGGTTCTACTTCTATGGAATAATTGCCGTTCACATCGGTTATCGTACCGGTGCTTGTTCCTTTTACCTGGATATTGACGCCGATAAGTTCCTCGCCGGTAGTTGTCGTTACTTTGCCGCTTACCGTGATTTTCGCCTGTTGCCGGATTGGGGCAACCTTTGTTTCTTCCTTTGCAGGTAGTCTGGGGGCAGAATCCGCCACATAGACTACCACCTGCTTATCCGCCAGTACCCGGTATGCGAGCCGTGTTCCTGCAAACATACTGTCGAGAATCTGTCCGAGGCCAGCCTCATTGACGTGCACACTCACTTTTCTGTTTGCTTCACTGTCTATATTATCCGTCCATACAAAAACATAGTCGCTGTTTTTCTCTATCTCATCGATCGCTTGTCTGATCGATATATCCGAGAGGCGGAAAGACAGCCTGGTCTCCTGCGAAAACGCATTGTCTGCCCACACGACAGATATTCCGGACAGCAGCATAAACAGGCTTATTTTCATTCTTCTTATTATGTGTATAGGACATGAAGGTATTTTCTTCACCTCCAGTAAAAGATGATTATTCATACGTATGATTAAATTGTTAATTTATTGTATTAAGTAATAATAGTTCGCGATAGGGCATATTCGTAGTATGCCCTGTCTCGTTTTTCATGGTTTATTTCTTTGTCATTTTTGTCGGTGTATCAGAATTAATTATATTTGCATGAATTAAATTATTAGTTACTTGTATCAAGTAATTTATCTGTTTATTGATCAGGCGATATTCGTAGTATCGTCTGATTTTTTTGTTTGTTACTGTTGTTCTTTCATAGGCTTATCTGTTTAAGGGTTCATAATGTATAGAAATCATGTTCTCATTCCGCGTGTATCGAATCGAATAGAGCAGTGATATGGCCGCCAGGACGTCTTCCGGATTTTCGGACAGGTAGATTTTCCCGGTGCAGGTTCTGGATACTGTCTCCGTGGTATCCTGTATAGTGAAAGACAAATTGTAATAGCGTTCCATCCGTTGCAATACCCGGTCAATGGGTGTGTGGTTCAACAGCATGTATCCGTCTTTCCAGCTTACGTATTCCCTTACGTCCACTTCTTTTTTATCCCAGTGTTTGTTGTGACGGACAAGCATATCATTAGGAGCGAGGAGTGTTTCCTTTTCCGTTTCTGTTTTTACGCCTACGCTTCCTTCTACCAGTACGACCGATTGAGAGCGGTTGTCGTGGTAAGCCGAGATATTAAGCCGTGTTCCATAGACCTTCACCTGGAAGTCCGGTGTATGGACAAGAAAAGGTTTATCCGGGTCTTTCGCCACCTCTGCATACATTTCCCCTACGAGATAGACGTTTCTTGTTTTTCCCTGAAAGGTAGTTGGGAATTTCAGTACGGAGCCCGAGTTGAGCCATACCTTCGTACCGTCGGATAGTTCGAGCTGAGAGCGTTTTCCTGATGGTATCACTAAATCATTCATCTCCTGCACGACGTTTTCTTTTTCCTTCCGTGTGTAATTGTAATGCAGCGTTCCGGCAAAGGCAGCTATCAGACAGGCTGCCGCCGCATATTGAATCAATCTCCGTATCCGTTGCTTCTTTGCCTGCCTGGCAACCGACGTATGGATACGCTGCCTCAGCCCGGCTGATTCGCTGTCGCTCAGAACCGTGCTGGTCAGACGCAGTCCGGAGAATTTCCGGATAGCAGCCTCCAGTTCCTCTCTTGCAGAGGGATTGTCGGCTATGTATGCCTGCCACCGGGCCTCCAGTTCGCGGTCGCCTGTGAGCTGCCAGAGGATAAAATCATCATTCCGGAGAAAATCTATCTGTTTATCACCCATTCTGTTCTTATTTTAGGCTTATTCATTTCCTGTCTCTTTCTATAAGAGACGACGAGACCTGTTTTTTATTCCCTGTTTCCGGAATAAAAATGCTTATCCGGCTAAAAATAGATTTCCATAATGGGTGCAATTCAAATTGTCGCATCGCCATTACGGGGCGTCATTGCGAACCCGGAGGGTGAAGCAATCCAGAGCGGGCACCCTGGATTGCTTCGTACCTCGCAATGACGATAGAAATCC
>JAISZA010000046.1 GCA_031269535.1 Tannerellaceae bacterium | reverse complement strand
ATCTTCCTGCATTTCGACATTGATTGTCCTTTGTGTGCCCACTACAAACTCTCGCGTAGCAAAGCCCATAAAGGAGAACTGCAATTCTGCGTTTTCGTCGGGTACGTTGATGGAATAGTGACCGTTCACATCGGTAACCATGCCGATGGAAGTTCCTTTTACCAGCACATTCACACCCGGTAATGGCTCGCCCTCGGTGTCAGTCACTGTTCCGGTGATTATTCTTCCGGTTTGTTGGCTTACCTGCGGAACAAGATTTGAATCATCGCTTTTATACAATATAATATGTTTATCATCTATCGTATATCCAATGTTTTCACCTGCAAACACTTTATCCAATACCTCCACTACCATCTTATTTTTTATATTGACGGAAACTTTTCGTGTGGTATTAATTTGCCTGGTATTATAGGTAAAGTAGAAAGAGCTTTTCTTCTCTATCTCCGAAAGCACTTCCTGTACGGTCACATTATTCAGACGTAAGGAGAGTTTAGTCGATTGAGAATAAGCTGTATTTGCAACAGTGTATAATATACCTGAGAGGAGGAAAATTAAGATACACCTTATGATAGACAATGTTTTTTTCAGCCATGGACATTTTAATGGATTCCATGAACTGTTCTTCATAATAGAATTCATACTTTTGTAAATGATTTGTTAGTAATAAAATTAAACAGCTATTATTAATGCGTTACTTGCAAAATCGAACCGTGGATGTTAGCCGCATCTGCGGTTCTTCTTTTTTATTTTTATTTTTTTTCTGTCATAGGCATTACTTTTTTATGTTTAATAGTTCTATTTGATCACCTTTTATTGTATAATCTAATCCCCGGGTGGCTTTCAATCGTTTCAGTACCTGTTCTATCGTAGTCTTTTCATCCAGGTGAGAGGTGAATAAATCATTCTCCAGTTCTTTATCCTTAATAAGGATACGCACATTAAATCTGCGTTCCAAATCTTTCACAATGTTCTTCAAGGGTTCATTCAGATAAAACAATTCACCAGACATCCATGCGTTTATCTTTTCTATTCCGTTTTTTGTAGAAAGCGTAATATCTCCTGCTTCGGAGATAAAAGCTTGTTCACTAGGGTTCAGGGTTACCTTATTCGTTGCATTCTGGGAGGTTATTTCAACTCTTCCTTTGATTAATGTAACAAATGAAGCCTCATCCTTGTAGGATTTGACATTGAATTTTGTACCCAGTACCCTGACTTCCATTAAAGATGTATGTACTGTGAATGGATTCTTTTCGTCGCTTTCTACTTCAAAATATCCTTCTCCTTCCAAATATATTCTTCTGTTTTTGGCCGAGAAGTCAGAAGGATAAGAGAGCTTCGTTCCTGCATTTAGCCAAATAGCTGTTCCATCAGGAAGAATAAGTTGAGCACGTTGCCCTGCAGGAACTTCAAAATCGGCATATTCTACCTGAGGAGATTCAGCTCCATTATAATATTGATAAAGCGCCAAACTTCCGATAGCCAGCATGATAACAGCTACATATCTGACAATTTGTAAACTTACTTTCCGCACATAAATCTTTTTTGTTTTTAATCTGAATTGCTTAAATTTACGTTGGGCATAAAAAATATCTCCTGCTTTTTCCTGCATTCTAATAACAGACGAGACATTTAGTTCGTCCATAAATTCTTTCTGCCAAACCTTGTCCTTGTCTAATTCGGTGAATAACATCTGCTTATCTTCTTCTGACAAGAGATTTGAAAAATATTTATTTAATTCTTCTTCCATGTAATAGCAATTCATATCCGTTTGTAAAATAAGTCGGATGAAAGGCAGAAAATAACTATTCCAGGTTGGTTAAAAAATATTATCAGACAAATATTTCCTCAATTGTTCTTTAAGCTTCTTCATCGCTACCGATATCTGGTTGTTTACCGTACTTTGGGAAATATTATATTTTCGGGCGATTTCCTGATGACTCATGCCTTCAAAACGACTTAAAAGAAAAATTTCTTTACATTTTTCAGGAAGAGACTGAATAGCGTTATGGATTAGCTTACTGACCTCCTCTTCTTCAAAACGGTTGTCTTCAAATTGTTCCATCGAGCGTAGTCTGTATTCATACTCTCTTATCTGGGTATCTCGTAAACATTGATTTTTTTCTGCGCTCATTATTTTGTGACGCAAGAAGTCCACGCATTTATTTTTAGTCAATCGAAATAAAAAAGAAGGCACATCTTGTACATACATCAAAGAATCTTTCTGCTCCCAAAGAACAAGGAAAACATCTTGCACAATATTCTCCGCATCTTCTACCGAAATCACATATTCTCTGGTAAAACGTACTAATTTGGGATAATAACACAAATAAAGCTGTTCAAAATCAGTTTTGTTTTCCAATGTGATATGCTTCATTTGATATATGAGATTATATGGTAAATAATAAATCCAAACAGCCTTTCTGCTCACACTCCCTCATTCGCCGACGGGGGTTTCAGGACGAGGCCGCGGCTCTTCCGGCCGTCCATCTTGATGAGGGTGGGGGTGTCGAACCTGACGTGGCGGAGGTAGTCGGTCTCTTCTATGGCGGGTTGGGAGTTGAGGTATGCTTCATCGTACCAGCCGTCGTTCCTGAATGGATTGATGGTAAAATAGCCTACGCCAAAAGAGGTAAGGTTCTGAAAGAAATGGGTACCCTGGCTGGGGTCGATGCGGTAATTGGCCAGGCCGGACTCTACGATTAGGCGGGCATTGCTGATATGCGGCCATTTGACCGGGATGCCCAGCCAGTGATCGCTGCTCCCCCAACGTCCGGGGCCTATCAGTATATAACCGGCTCCTTGACCGGTAAACCGGCGGTTTATCTTTTCTATCTCGTAGGCAATCAGTTGGTTGTTTGATGAGTTAAATACACCGGTCTTCACATAGACAATATCCTGAACATCGCTTATGATGCCGTGTCCGAGGACGCTATGCGACGAAAGGATGGTCTCCTCGTCGGCTATCTTGCCGAGGTCTTCATCCATGACTTCCTTATGGTCCACGATGGGGCGAATCTGCAGGAGGTAGAATGTAGCCTTCTCCTGGTTGTGGGAACCGATATTGACGGCAAACTCTATTTCGATCGGGCGTCCCATCTCTTTCTGCCCGATATCCAGCATTTTATCCAGCGTTTCAGACAGAGGGAAGACATCGTGCTGCAGGATATTGGCAAAAGAAAGTATCTTCCGCCCACCGGGATAATAGCCATCGCGGATGATCTGATCGTAAGGGTCGTAGGTAGAGACAAGGTACCTGAGCGAACCATCGGCATCGGCCTCTTTCACAGTCAGACGAAGCAGGTTGAAGCCGTCGTCCACAGAGAATGATTCCGGGAGCTTATCCAGATCAAGGGCGTAAAAGCGGGTTTGCGTCTCCCGCAGAGCAAACTCCATTGTGCTCATCTGAAGAATATTATGTGGATGACGGGGAGAAAAACGTAGCGTAATCCCACCGTCCACTATGTATTTTCCCAACCCCAGTGCGATATTGGCGATACCATCTTCTGCCTTTTCATTCCCTATGGGATAGAAATTCAGGGAACGGGCGACACCTGAGAGGCTCGGATAGAAACGCCGGTTGTAAGGCGAACCGACAAGCTCCTGCAGGACGATGGCCATCTTTTCCTGGTCTATCAGATTGGATGTAGCCGTCATATACGCCTTGCTGTCTTTATAGAAGACGGAAGCATAGACTGATTTGATGGCGTCGCTCACCGTACGGAGCATCTCATATTTATCGTCATTCTTGGGTAGCATATAGGTGGCATATATACCGGCAAAAGGCTGGTAATGAGAATCCTCTAATAAGCTGGAAGAACGGACGGCCACCGGCCCCCCGACTACATCGAAGAAAGCCATCAGGTCTTCTATCAACATCGACGGAAGGCTTGCGCGAAGAAAATACCGCAGTATATTCTCGTCGTCTGTCTCTCCCAAAGCAATAGGATACAGTTCGTTTGTCTCCATAAACTCATCGAAAATATCCGTACATATCACCACGGTCTTGGGAATGGTGACACCAAAATTCTCCCTGTTTAATTCCGGATAGCGTTTCACCATCGTGCCGATAAAGGCAAGTCCCCTACCCTTTCCTCCCAGCGAACCATTTCCAATACGGGCGAAATTACTGTATTCATCGAAGCGTTCTTTCTGATAAACAGCTACTATACCGGTATTCTTCATCCGGCGGTAGTGGACAATCAAATCGAAAATAAGCCGGCGGGCTTCGTTCATATCCCTGTAATCACCCACATCCACACGCTTCAATATCTCTGCCGGCGGGAACATGGCGCGTGAATAAAAGAAACGTGAAAAATGATTCCGCGAAAGATGATACACCAGCGAATCGTCAGGTATCTGAAAGACCTTTGTCTGCAGGTCTTTCAGGTCTTTGATACGCATGATCTCCTCCCTTGTATGCGGGTTCAGGATAACAAAATCGCCAAAGCCGAAGCGCCGCATGATCTTCTTCCGCAAGTCCTGCGGATAGCTTTTGGAGTTTTTATCAATAAACGAAGCTCCCAGTTCCCTGGCGTAGATGACATTAGCCGATTCCGAAGATTCAAGCACCAGCGGGATAACCAATCCGCTCTTCCTCACATGACGGCCCAGCATATAACCCGCAAACGGGTCTTTCACTCCATCACGCATGAAACTCATATCCGATATAATCCCCAGCATATTATCTTTGTATTGTTCGAATATCCGGATTGCTTCCTCATACGTACGCGCCAGGAGTATCTTGGGGCGTCCGCGCATACGCAGGGTCCGCTGATGGTCGTTCAGCGCTTCTTTCGAAAATGCCTGGCTCTGCTCCAGCACAAAGCGGTAAAGATGCGGTAGAGCCGAGGAATAGAAACGAATGGAGTCTTCTACTAACAGAATGATCTGCACCCCTACGCTTGCCGTATCATAAGGAGCATTCATCTTATCTTCTATCAGTTTGATAATGGCCAAAAGCAGTTCCGAATTACCTAACCAGCTGAATACATAATCAATCGCGCTCAGGTCTTCCCCGGCAACCCGTTTGCTCACTTCTTTCGAGAAAGGAGTCAGTACGACAATGGGGATATTCGGATAATGTTTTTTGATCTCTTCTGCCGCGGCAAAGATGTCGCGCTTGTCCATATTCGGCATACAGATAATCAGTTCGAAGTTACGGCTCTCCAGTTCGGCAAGCGCTTCCTCTTCGGTAGAAACCTGGGTAAAGCGGGGAGGATAACGAAGGCTCAGCGAAGTATATTCATTGAATATCTGCTCATCCACCCGTCCATCGTCTTCCAGCATAAAAGCATCATATTGGGTAGCAATAAGCAATACATTATAAATACGCTTATTCATCAGATTGGCGAAAGAAGTGTCTTTGAAGACAAGATTTTTAAAATCAGGAATACCGCTCATAATAGTGAATAGTGAATAGTAAACAATAAATATAGTGAACACTTACGTTTATATCTTATCTTCCTATACAGGTAGAGCAAAATGAGGCAATGAAAAGTCTAAATATATACTATTCACTGTAGAGGTGTTCACTACTTTTTATTTTCTCAGGCGTTCGATAGAACGAACCAGTACTTCGTCGGCGCCGATATTACGTATGGCGAGGTAATCCAGTATCAGACTGATCAGCGGGAAGGAGAGGGCTATCCGTACATTTACGGACAGCTCAGGGGTTTCCTGCTTCATCAGATAAATAAAAAAAGCAAAAAAGCCGTAAAAACCTATCATGATGATCGCATTGAATACGCAGATACGGATTTGCCGTATCCTGTTTTTATACAGGAGAATCGTCAGGGCGGCCAGCAGGGCGATACCGGCTATCAGCACAAACAATCCCCAGACAGGATAAATCAACTCCGGCTGGGGTGAAATGGTCGCCCTTACTCCAAAGATGTCAAAGGAGTAAAGTTCATTTCCTGCCTGTAATACAGCCAGGGGCAGAAACATCATGGCCACCATCAATGCCACAATGAGAAATAAATAAAGCGTCTGTATCCTTTGCAACATAGCTATTCCGGATTTGAGAGCTGATCATTGCCTATCAGCTCCCGTTCATTTCTGTTAAAATGTTCCTTTATCTTTCGCCGGGTTTCTGAAATACAATTTTTTATCCTCGTACTCCTGGGCTGCGATAAGGGTCGGCTTGGGAAGTTTTTCGTAATAACGGGAGATTTCAATCTGTTCTCTGTTCTCGAATACTTCTTCCAGGCTGTCGTTGTACGATGCAAATTCCTGAAGTTTTTTCCCCAGGTCTTGTTTCATATCCATCGCAACCTGATTGGCCCGTTTGGCGATAATCATTGTTGTTTCGTATATATTACCTGTATCGACCGACAATTTCATCATGTCGCGCGTCATTGTGTTTACCGGAGCATTTGTTTTTTTGTAATCCATCCTCGTGTTAATTGATTATAATCTTTAATAGGTATCTGTAATCCGTTTATTGGCATAGTCGAAAAGGCGCCGGGCCTGTTTGCTGTATTTACCTTCCGGGTATTCATTCTGATAGTTATAATATTCATCTACTACATCCCGGTATCGCCCTTGTAGTTTTTCGCTTACGCTGGCCAACGCCAGTTCGTATCTGGACTGGAGCATTAAATAAATAAATTCTTCCCGGTATTTGGAGAAGGGGTAATTCTTCAATGCGTTCTGCGCCGTAATGATGCTTGAGAGGAAGTTATTTCCCAGATAAGAGCCTAAATTGTAATACAGGCGGGCGGCCATCAACTCTTTTAATGCCAGCTTTTCCTGCAGATCAAACATAATATTCTGGGCATCTTCCGCCCGTTCGGACTGCGGATAATACTCCATATATAATTGCAGTTCTTCAAGGGCTTTATAAGTCTGTGCCTGGTCCAGGCGCGGGTCGGGCGAGTCGAGATACAGGCCATAGCCCGAATAATAACGCGCCAATTCCACATATTCGCCTTTGGGATAAGTGGTATAGTAGGTATTAAAATATTGCGAAGCTGTCTGATAATCTTTCTGCCCGTAATAGCTCTGCGCCAGCAGATAGAGCGATTCTTCTGCATTGGCAGTCCCTTTCAGTATCTGGATTAATTCTTCCAGCAACGTAGCCGACCGGGTATATTGTTTCGCATTGAAATACTTTTTGGCATACGAATACTTCAGCTCATAATCGGTACTTTTCAATATCTTATTGTACTCTCCGCAGGAAGAGAACAAAATTATCATACACACAAACACACTCCTTTTCATCTACATCGTATTTAACGCGCAAAGTTAGTGCAACTTTGTCAATAAATAACACACAAAACGTTAATAATTACAACTTATACAAATCGCTGGCGGCAATCAGGGTTAATTTATTGGATTGCAAAACTTCCACGCACCTCTCAATCTCATCGGGACGGATAATGACATGGGCCGAGTCTCCCTGCGCGAAAGCATACATATACTCAATAAAGATGCCGGCCCGGGTGATAATATCCATGGCTACGGCCAGGGCGCCGGGCTGGTTAGGGCAATAGAGGCAAACCACGTCTGTGATACTTACGGCGTAGCGTTTTTCGCGCAGTATCCGGATGGCTTCCTCCGTATCGGAAACAATCAGGCGGAGTATGCCAAAGTCTGAACTTTCGGAAACGGTGAAGGCCGACATATTAATGCCTGCTTCTCCCAATATCCTGGCAACTTCCGTAAAACGTCCTTTCTTATTCTCCAGAAAGATGGATAATTGTTTAATTAACATAGTCGTGTGATTTATGAATACTTAAATTAATTTACGATTGTCTGTTACATGTTTGGCTTTTCCCATGCTGCGTTCGATGCTGCGGGGTTCTACCAGTCTGATGTCCGGCTGAATACCGATAACGCTCTGCATACGGGCTGTCAGTTTATTCCTGAGCGCCAGTACTTTGTTTATTTCGTCGGAATAGTATTCCGGGCGTACTTCTACTTGTATCTGGAAAGTATCCGTATTGTTTACACGGTCAACGACGATGAGGTAGTGCGGTTCAAATTCAGGCATTTCCAGAAGTACGGATTCCACCTGGGAGGGGAATACATTCACGCCCCGGATGATCAGCATGTCGTCGCTGCGTCCTAAAATACGGTCCATCCGTACAGCCGTGCGTCCGCAGGGGCATTTCTCGTAATGAAGTGCCGTCAGGTCGCGTGTGCGATAGCGGATCATGGGCATCCCTTCCTTTGTCAGGGTAGTAAAGACCAATTCGCCCGTTACTCCCGGCTCTACGACCTGCAGGGTCTGTGGGTCGAGTACTTCGGGGTAGAAATGGTCTTCCCACAAGTGCGTCCCGTGCTGGCACTGACATTCACAGCCCACTCCCGGGCCGATAATCTCCGTCAGTCCATAGATATCGTATGCTTTAATACCCAGTGATTCTTCTATTTCCCTACGCATATTCTCCGTCCAGGGTTCGGCTCCGAACAATCCTGCTCGCAGTTTGAACTCCTCGCGCGGGAGACCCGATTCGCGGATGGTTTCTCCCAGATACAAGGCATACGAAGGTGTGCAGGCCAGTGCGGCAGCCCCGAAGTCGTGCATGAGTTGTATCTGTTTCTGTGTATTCCCGCTACTCATGGGAATAACGGTTCCTCCGATGGTTTCTACCCCTCCATGCAGCCCCAGTCCTCCGGTAAACAAGCCATATCCGTAGGAAACCTGTACGGAATCATTGCGTGTGACGCCTGCGGCATACAAACTGCGGGCTACGGTCTCACTCCATATTCCCAGGTCTTTACGTGTATATCCTACCACGATGGGTTTACCCGTCGTGCCCGAAGAAGCATGCAGACGGACGATTTCCGACATGGGTACGGCCATCAGTCCGAAAGGATAATTGTCGCGCAAGTCCTGCTTGACGGTAAAAGGTAGCTTGGTGATGTCCTCCAGCGAAGTGATATCGTCGGGAGTCAGGCCTGCCTCCTGCATTTTCCGGCGATAGAAAGGGGTGTTGTGATAGGTGTATTCAACAATCCGTTTCAAACGGATTTCCTGCAATTTACGCATTTCATCGCGTTCCATGCATTCAATAGTTTCATTCCAAATCATGGTTTTTCAGATAAGTTTGTATGTATTCATTATTTATTTTACAGTCACTTTTTGCAAAGATATATCATTTGCTTGATATGCAAGTTGCTTTTTTGCGTACTATAATTTTATTTGTATTTATTTGCAGATAGAGTCCCGGAGGACGAGGATAGCCTCAGGCCCCATATTGAAAAGGAGGTCGAGGATACTCAGGTTGGGCAGGAAGCCGTACCTCCCGCTGAAAAGCTGATAATAAGGCCGGGGGCAGAAGCCGGGGTCTTCTGCCGGATGCCGCGGACGGATTCCTTCGCGGAAGTCGTTTGCTACCTGGGGGAGGTAAGAGGAGGTATAGCTCAGCTCAGGGTGCATATCCAGAAGTCCGCAGAGCCGTTCGCGCAGTTTCTCATTGAAATCCAGCAGGAAGCAATCTTTTCCCTTTTCATAGAAAGGGACGAAATCGTCGGCATAATACTCAAAGAAAGGGCTGGTACCATACGACGAGACCAGGGCATTCCAATGCAGATGGCGCCAATTGCCATGCTCTGATATCCGGATGTCGCGGGTCAGGCATTTCAGGCCAAGGGGTTTCTCCACCGGGATGGAGAGGGTGAGCGGGCCATTGGCCCCGGCGATGATGCAACGGTTGCGGTAGGTCTGTTTCGGGTAATTCTCGGCTGTCTCTATACAGACAGTAGCATAGTAGAAAAGTTTGCAATAATACTGAACAGGCCCTGCATAAGCGGAAGACAGATAAACGGGAGCCATCAGTTTATTTTTTTAAAGGCGCGCTTTTTGTCCCGGCTATACCAGCAGAACCAGGCATTGCCAAGGATATGTGAGGCAGGGATAAAGCCCAGATGGCGAGAGTCCACGGCTTCGTTGATATTGTCTGAAAGCGCCCAGTAATAATCCTGGCCGAAGCGGAAGCGGTCGGTCTCTTTCCCGTCCAGAAACAGCTTCTTATTACGAAATTCCGCTTTCTCATGGGTCTCTGCCCGGATGGCTTCCCGACAGGCGGTGATAAACGATTCGTCCAGTCGGTAGGTCTGTCCTTTACGGGGGACAATAAAGCGGTACTCCCCGGTCTCTCTGCGGATAAATTTCCTGTTCATCTGCTCCGTCAGTTCTTCCCGTACACGGTATTCCTCGAATGGGGTCAGACTTAAACTGATGGCGGTATTTCCTTCCCTCAGATCCCGCACGGGGATGTTCAGGGCTTGCAGTGTCTCCAGGAAGTAAGCCTTTATCCCCAGCTCAAGCAGATAAGACGACAAGGTATTGGGCGAACGGGGATAGAATATGCCATTGACGCTGTATCCGGAGTCGCTCACCTGGATGGTATCACCCGGCAGGGCAATGCAACGGCTCACCAGAAGGGGCGCCTGTCCCTTATCTTTTATCAGCGGGCTGGTGAACAGGATGATCTGGTTATGCTTCAGATGGCTCACCGGCAGTTTGTTCACCAATACATAATCGCCCTTATGCAGTGTGTTTTCCATCGCAGAAGTCGAGATGCGGTACGAACTGAGGCAAAACGAACGGATACACCAGACCGTCAAACAGACGCCGACGCAACAGAAGACAAACTTCGCATTCCCGCTCTTTAAAAGCCGGAACAGACGTTCTTTCTGTATATACCTGTTCGCTTCTGCCATGTTTATTTATGAACCATGCGGAACAGACGATGCCAGCGGATACCCCCTTTGAACAGGCTGTGGTCTTTATCTAAGGATAGCCAGACAAGGATGGGTTTACCTACGATATGGTCTTCGGGAACAAATCCCCACGAGCGGCTGTCGGCGCTGTTATGGCGGTTGTCGCCCATCATAAAGTAATAATCGTAGCGGAAGGTGTAGCTTGTTTCTTCCTTGCCGTTGATGTATATCTTCCCATCTTTTACTTCCAGGGTATTGTTTTCGTAATTACGGATGCAGCGGTGATAGAGGGCGAGGTTCTGCTCCGTCAGCCGGATCGTGGCTCCTTTACTGGGTATCCATATCGGGCCGTAATTATCACGTGTCCATCCAGTCTGGTAATCTACGGGATAGGTTGTGCCACCGAAGGCCTCGGGCTCGATGACAATTTTCTTCACCAGGGGCAATTTCCCGGCAATATGCAGGGCTTTCGGTGTAAGCGGCAGGCGATAGACGCGGGCGGTGGGCGCAAAACCCAGAAACGAGAGGAGGCTCTGGTTAGCCAGCAGGCGGTCGCTTTTGCTTACGTCGAGCAAACGAAATTGTTCCTCGGTAAGGGGAGAGCCATCGGTTTCGATGTAATAATTATACTGTATATTTTCCGGGTTCTCTGCCGGCTCATTATTGATATACACCTGGTTATCGCGTACCGACAGACTGTCTCCTGGCATTCCGACGCATCGCTTCACGTAATTCTCCCGTTTATCTACCGGGCGGTAGATCACCTCGCCGAAAGATTCACTGTTCAGCCGGATATAGTCGCGGCCATATTCGGCTACCAGGGTGTAGTAATCGGGATTCTGCTGCCTGAGCGCTACGGTATCTCCGGCAGGGAAATTAAATACCACGATATCGTTGCGTTTCACCTTCCCTAATCCGGCAACACGCTTGTATCCCCATTCCGGCCAGTCCAGATACGATTTGGTGTTCGTAATGGGAAAGGTGTTCTGTACCAGAGGAAACGAAAGCGGCGTATTGGGTACACGCGGCCCATAGCTTAGTTTGCTTACAAACAAATAATCGCCTACCAGCAACGATTTTTCCAGAGACGAACTGGGTATCTGGTAGTTCTGAAAGACAAAAAGATTAATGAAATAAACGGCTACCAAAGCAAACAGGATATCGTCAACCCATTCCAATGCCGTACGTACGGAAGGATTCTTCGTCTTCTTCCACGCGCCCCAGGGTACAAACCGAGTAAGGAAAATATCCGCCAACACGATTAAGCCCGTCAGCAACCATCCGTTACGCATCCAGATTACAAAAAGGATATATAGCACACTTGCAACAGCAAACTTGATCCATTGTTTTTTCAAAATCTTTTTCATATGACTTCAACTTATTTTAAAAGGGCAAAATTATAATGTCAACATATCCTTCATGCCTAAGAACCCCTGCTTACCGGCTGTAAACTCAGCCGCGAGCACGGCTCCGAGGGCAAATCCATCGCGGTTTCTGGCTTCGTGTTCGATACGGATATAATCTATACCCGACTCATACACGACCTCATGCGTACCGGGTACTTCCGCTTCGCGTATGGCTTGTATAGCCAGGTCGTCGGCCTGGTTGCCGGCTTTTGCCAGTTGCCATTGTTTCTTCCGGTCGATATTTCCGATGATGTCTTCAGCCAGGGTGATAGCAGTCCCGCTGGGAGCATCTGCTTTGTGTATATGGTGTATTTCCTTCAGGCTCACCTCATATTCGGGGAAGTTATTCATAATCTTCGCCAGGTATTGATTGAGGGCGAAAAAGATATTCACCCCAATAGAGAAATTGGAAGCGTAAAAGAAGGTATGTTTACCTTCGAGGCATCGCTGACGCACCTCAGCGAAGCGGCTCAGCCACCCGGTTGTACCCGAAACGACCGGCACACCGGCAGCAAAACACTTCAGATAATTATCGACAGCTGTCTCAGGAGTGGTAAACTCAATCGCCACAGCCGCAGTCCTGAACGCCTCGGAAGCAAAATCGTCTTTATTCTCCACATCAATAACCGCGACGATGGAATGTCCTCTCCCGACAGCCATCCGTCCGATCGCCTTCCCCATCTTTCCATAACCGATAAGCGCTATATTCATATCCTTATTTCGTTCTTTTGAATTAGAACGTACAAATGTAGATATTCTCCCGCTTATTTCAAAAAAAAAATGCCGCATCGTCATTGCGGCCCGAAGGGTGAAGCAATCCAGCCCGGGCAACCCTGATTACAGGCTTCTATACGCTTCCCGTTTCCTTTTGGGCAGTTTCTTAATCACTTCTTCCACAGAATGGCTGATAAGTTCTTCAATCAGTTTGCCGGGCACATCGCTTTCCAGATATACGGCATTCCACATCAGCGATTTAAACGGCGTTTCAACAACTCCATTGTATTTCTCCCGCAATTCAGGCGTTTTTTCAGGGTGGCACTTCAGGCAAACGCTGAACCTGCCATCTTCAGGCTCCAGGTCAATATAGGCAAACATTTTATCCATTACCTTGAATACCAGTATCCTGTTGTCGATAAAAGGGGTGGACTCCGAACTCCCTCTGACTGAAAGACAATAATTTCTGAAATCTTCAATATTCATTGTTACGAATCTTCAATAGAGTCTTTATATTCTCAGTTCCACATTCGCTTCCGTGCCTTTTCCCGGCCCGGAATAAATTTCCATGTGACCATCGAAAGCAGAGAGACGGGTATGCAGATTTTTTATTCCCATTCCCTGCGGAGTGGCTTGCGTATCGAAGCCGCAGCCGTTATCCACCACCGAAAGGTAAGCCGTTTCTTCATCCACATTGAGATGGACTTCTATACGGGATGATGCGGAATGTTTCAGTGCGTTATTTACCAATTCGTAGGCGCAGCGATACAGTATCAACTCCTTTTCGGGGTCGAACCGGCGTTCGGGTTTTGTATAATGAAATTCCGCTTCCGGAATGGAACGACAGAAATCATCTAATGCAGCAAACAGTCCGTTTTCCACCAAAACGGCAGGCATTATATGGTGTGCCACCCGTCGCAGTTCCACGATAGATTTGTCGAGACCGTCCAATGCCTTGTTAAAATAGTTTGCTTCCTTGTTCTCAATGACGGAATACGATTTCATGATATTCATGTTGTTTTTCACCACCGACAGCATGGCGCCTACCCCGTCGTGCAAATCACGGGCAATGATTTCCCGTTCCGCTTTTTCGGCATCCAAAGCCGAACGGACGGCAATAAGTTCTTTTTCCTGTTCCAATTGTTTTATTTGTTGTTCCGCTATCTTCTGTTTTTGTGTTGCCGAACGGTGGCGATAGAATAAAAGACCGATTATCGATAATAAAGCAATCACGATAGCGATTCCAAGCCCTGCGTATAATTTTCGTTCTCCCTCCAGAATTGCAATACGCATCTCTTTCTTTTCAGATTCATATCTGGCTTCCATCTCAACCATTTTTTCATGATAACTTTCAGTCGTATATTCATTTGTAAGTTCTCCGTATTTGTTCAAAAATGTTGCGGCCTTTTTTTCGTTTCCCAAATAAATATTGGCTAAGGAAATATTACGTGCCAAATTTCTCGCTTCGGCCAAATTAGTAGAATCCATTGCCCATGCCTGAAGTGAAACATTTTCACATTCCTTATAGTTTGCCGTTTTGTAATAAATATTACTCAGCATAGTTAATGCCGAATAAATATAATACTTTGCTCCTTGCTCGCAGGCTATGCGGTAGCACTCTTTGGCGTACATCAATGCTTTGTCATAGTTTTTTAATTCATCCGACAGATAGGTCAAAGCCAGTGCCTGATTGCCTAAGTTCTCCAATTCTTTATTGTTAGACGCGCGGGCATATTCTATCGTTTTCAACTCATATTCCACTATTTTTTCCACATCAGATTCGACAGCGCCAAGTTCAAAATAGGTTAAACCTTTCAGGAAAATATTTTTTGATTCGTCCACCATATTTTTTGCTTTGTTTACGTATCGAACAGCCATTTCCTTATTTCCGGTTCTTCGGTAGGCGCTACCTACACCTACCAATGTTTCTATCACCTTTTCGTTATCTCGTAGTGTTTCAAATATAGGTAATGCTTTCAACAGATATTCTATCAAAGATTTAATATCAGACCGGGTGCCGTACATATAGCCTGTTGTCAAATAAACATCCGCCTCCTGGCTTCTGTCTCCGAGCCTTATTGCCAGTTCAAGTGCTTTGTCAAGGTAGAAAGAAGCCGTATCATATTCTTGCTTCTGAAAATACGAGATACCTGCGTAACGATAGAAAGTAGTGAGCATTGCCTCGTTCTTTTCCTCTTGGGCAAGTAATACACCTTTGTGGGCATATTTATTCAGGCTGTCACTATTTGTGCCCTTATATACGGCACACATCCGAACCAACGAATCAATATTTGTTTGCGCCAAAAGGGTGAGCGACGGCAATACAAAAAGTAATGAACAAATTATTTTTTTCATGATATCAAGTATTAAATATGTACGTTTATCATAGCCTTGCTATTGTTTTTTTGTTTTTGCAAAGATAGCGTGTTTTTTCCGGGGTAAGAATCAGGGTGAGATTTTTTTAATTTCTTTTGTTGTCTCTGGCAGAATATGGCAAAGGGTGAATATGACGTATTTGCGGAGAATGGATGACGAAATCAGAAATGAGTGTATTACAGGAAGTGGGATGCCGCTCCCATGGGATTTAACCTTTCTTTTTTCGATATCGGATGTTTTTAACTGTCCGACCAGGGTCGAACAGGTGTCTGACCTGGGTCGAACAGGTGTCTGACCCGGGTCGAACAGGTGTCCGACCTGGGTCGGACAGCTATCTGACCCGGGTCGGATAATAGAAAACTTCAAATGCCGGCTCTCATTCTATTCCTCTACGGGAACTTTTTCCTTTGATTATAAGCGCGTAACAAACTTTACTGCAGGATAAGGCCGTAGAGGGTTCTTTAGGATTGCCTTCCGGAAAACCGGATGAACAGGTTCATGGCAGGTTCGTGGCAGGTTTGGCATTTTCTACATTAATATATATGGATATCCCTTTATCCGTATGCTGTGCCATGTGGTTGGCACGGTTGTGCCAATGGTGGCACAAATATCTGCTCCCGAAGTGACCAGAGAAAGCTGAGATTCTTAAAAGCGTTTGCCCCGGGCACTCGTAACTTGTAACTCGTAACCTGTATGTGTCCATTAAATATTTGGAATTGAAAAGAATTTCATGTAAGTTTGCACCTCTATGATAGGAAATGCAAACACAAAACAGGAAAAAGCTTCCATTTTATTGATTTATACCGGAGGTACGATCGGCATGATAGAAAACCCTGAAACAGGCGCTTTGGAATCTTTCAATTTTCAGCATCTGAAAGATAATATGCCTGAGTTGAAGAAGTTGGGATATGCCGTTTCTGCTTATCAGTTCGACCCTCCCATCGATTCGGCTGAAATGGGGCCGGAAGGCTGGCAGAAAATTGTAGAAATTATCGCCGGTAATTATCCGTTATACGATGGGTTTGTGGTGCTGCATGGAACTGATACGATGTCGTACACGGCATCCGCTCTGAGTTTTATGCTCGAAAATCTGAGCAAACCCGTTATCCTTACGGGTTCGCAACTACCCATCGGAGTATTGCGGACAGACGGAAAGGAAAACCTGATAACAGCTATTGAAATCGCCGCCGCCAAAGAAAACGGTATGCCCATTGTGCCTGAAGTATGTATCTTCTTTGAGAGTACCTTACTCAGGGGAAACCGCACACGAAAAATCAACGCGGATAATTTTAACGCTTTCCGATCGTATAATTACCCTCCCCTGGCATACGCAGGTGTTCATATCAAATACGATACAACGCAGATTTATCATCCCATACTGCGAAAGCCATTGAAAGTACATTATTTGTTGGACAGGAGTATTGCAATACTGAAACTGTTTCCGGGAATGTCGCCCCAGGTGATAGAAAACATCCTGAATACTCCCGGGTTGAAAGGCATAGTGATGGAAACCTTCGGAAGTGGAAATGCACCGAAAGAGGAATGGTTCCTGAACATGCTTAAAGAAGCTGTCGGGCGGGGGCTTGTAATTGTGGATGTAACCCAATGCGTAGCCGGAAGTGTCGAAATGGACCGTTATGAAACAGGGAAAAAACTCCTGGAAGCAGGTGTCATCAGCGGATACGACAGCACAACAGAAAGCGCTGTTACCAAACTGATGTTCCTCTTCGGACATGGGCTGACTCCGGCAGAAGTGAAAGAACACATGAATTGTTCACTTATCGGAGAAATCACGATCCCTGATAAATGAGAAAACAACAAGTATGAAGTTATATTTTCTGAGTTTAGCGAGTGGAAGCAGTGGAAACTGCTATTACCTGGGAACCCCTGAATACGGGATGTTGATCGACGCAGGTATTGGTATCCGTACCATCAAAAAAGTCTTGAGAGATAATATAATCGAATTCTCTAAAATAATAGCCGTACTGGTCACCCACGACCATGCCGATCATATCAAGACTGTAGGCTGCCTGGGAGAAAAATACAATATCCCCGTTTATACCACACAAGCCGTACACAACGGCATAGACAATAGCCGCTATGTGGAAGAAATGCTGGGCGCTTCGCGGCGGATTATAGAAAAAGAAAAAACTTTCCTGATCCGCGATTTCAGAATCACAGCTTTCGAAGTGCCTCACGACAGTACCGACAATGTAGGCTATTTTGTTGAGTTTGGAAACCATACATTCACTTTTGCAACCGATGTCGGACATATCACCGAAACGGTCAGCGCTTATATGAGCAAAGCGAACCACTTGGTAATAGAAGCCAATTACGACGAGGAAATGCTGAAGTTTGGCTCCTACCCTCATTTCCTGAAAGAACGTGTGTCAAGCCCGACCGGGCACCTCAGTAACCGTGAAGCGGCTGAATTTCTGGCAACACATTACCACTCCGGGCTGAAAAATATCTGGCTCTGCCACCTCAGCCGCGACAATAACCATCCTGAACTGGCGTACAAAACAGTTGACATCCGCCTCTTCAGTGAAGGAATACGTGTGGGGAAAGATGTATCACTTACCACATTAAAGCGTTCTACCCCTTCTGAACTTTACGAGTTTGAATAATCGCATCCGGTCGGCCGCGAACGTATATTCAGGATTATTATGCTTAGTGGGGAAGCGTAAAGCGGAGGTGATACCACGAAACACCCCCGCTTACGCTAACATAGTTAAGGTTACAAAAACGAAATGATTTCATAGTTCGACCCTTTTTTACTATAAAAAAAGGGAACTGACCTTTGCAAGCTACCTCCAGAGGTACCCGGAGGTGTTTGCAAGGGTCAGTTCTAATTCAGACGGCTAATATAGAGGGAAAAAATGAATTGTACAAATTAATCACTTATTTTTTTATAAAAAACATCCATTTAACACAAATAGTCCGATATGATTACCGTAAGACGCGCTGTCAGGAAATAAATGTTACAAAAAACTGGATTGTTTCGCTTCACTCGCAATGACGCCCCTCCCGTCATTGCGAGTGAAGCGAAGCAATCCAGTAATGTCGGTAATAAGACAAAATAACTGAAATTTTCTCTATTGCAAATGAAGTCTGTTTGAAGAAGAATTTATTGTATTTTTGTGGTATCAATAATCAAATTTACAAGAATGAAAAGAGATAATATTATTTTCGACATTATTAAGAACGAGAGGCGACGTCAAATGGATGGAATTGAGTTGATTGCTTCAGAAAACTTTGTGAGCGACCAGGTAATGGAAGCCATGGGGAGTGTGCTGACCAACAAATATGCCGAAGGCTATCCGGGGAAACGCTATTACGGAGGATGCGAGGTAGTGGACCAAAGCGAGACAATTGCCATCGAACGACTGAAACAATTGTTCAATGCCGAATGGGTAAACGTTCAGCCACATTCCGGAGCACAGGCTAATGCTGCTGTATTTCTGACGGTACTGAATCCGGGCGATACTTTTTTAGGCCTGAACCTCTCGCATGGCGGGCATCTTTCTCATGGATCGCCCGTAAATAGTTCGGGTATTCTGTACCGGGCTACAGAATATAATGTGAAAGAAGAAACAGGGCGGGTGGATTATGATCAGATGGAGGAAGTAGCGCTTCGCGAACATCCGAAGCTGATCGTCGGCGGAGGCTCTGCCTACTCCCGTGAATGGGACTATAAGCGGATGCGCGAAATTGCCGATAAGGCAGGCGCTTTGCTGATGATAGATATGGCACATCCGGCCGGACTGATTGCCGCCGGATTGCTCGATAATCCGCTGGAATATGCTCATATTGTAACCTCTACAACCCATAAAACCCTTCGCGGTCCACGCGGCGGTATCATCCTGATGGGGAAAGACTTTATTAATCCCTGGGGCAAGACGACACCAAAAGGTGAACTCAAAACAATGTCGCAACTGCTCGATTCAGCCGTATTCCCCGGCATCCAGGGAGGCCCGCTGGAGCATGTCATTGCCGCGAAGGCCGTAGCTTTCGGCGAAGCACTGGAGCCTGAATATAAGGAGTATCAAACGCTGGTGAAGAAAAATGCGGCAACCTTGGCGCAAGCTTTTATTGATAGCGGATATAAGATTATTTCCGACGGTACAGACAATCATAGTATGCTGATCGACCTGCGTCCCAAATTCCCCAATCTGACAGGTAAAATGGCTGAAAAGGCATTGGCATCCGCCGACATCACGGTAAATAAAAACATGGTCCCTTTCGATAGCCGCTCAGCATTCCATACATCGGGTATCCGCGTAGGAACGCCTGCCCTCTCCACCCGCGGCGCCAAACCACCGTTTATGGGTGTGGTCGTCGAACTGATAGATACGGTACTCTCCGACCCCGAAAACGAAAAAACAATCTCAGCTGTCCGTTTCAAAGTAAACCGCCAGATGCTGGAATTTCCTTTATTTGCATGGTAACTTATCAGGGAGAGTGTCTCCCGAAAACAAATTCGCTTCATGAAAAAAACATTAGTTGACCTTTTTGAAGGGTCGGTAAAAGAATATCCCAACAATACGTTCTTGTTGGAGAAGACAAGGGATAAGTTTGAACCTACAACGTATGCCCAGGTGAAAGAACAGGTTTATGCGCTGGGAGCCGGGCTGGTGGCTTTGGGCGTAAAGAAAGGCGACCACATGGCCCTCCTCAGCGAAGGACGCAATGCCTGGATTATCGGCGAACTGGCTATGTTCTACGCCGGAGCAACCAACGTCCCCCTTTCCATCAAGCTGGAAGAAGCGAACGATCTGAAGTTTCGCCTCCTCCATGCCGACGTGAAGTATATCATGGTGTCGGGCAATCAGTCGAAAAAGATACGGGGAATCCTGGAGAAGCTGCCGCTGGTGGAAAGAGTAATCGTCTTCGACGAACAAACGGCATACGGGGAGAAAGAACTCTTCATCGGCGAAGTGAAGGAAATGGGCCAAGCGTATCTGCAGACGCATCCGCTGGAGGAATTTCTCGCCATCGGCCGGTCGCTTCAGAACGATGATCACGCCACCATTACCTATACGTCGGGGACGACGGCCGACCCGAAAGGAGTGATCCTCACCCACCGCAATTATACGGCCAACGTGGAGCAGTCGCTTTCGTGCATGGACATCGACGCTACCTGGCGCACGCTGATCATCCTGCCCCTCGACCATTGCTTTGCGCACGTCGTGGGGTTTTATATTTTTATGTACAAAGGCGCTTCGGTGGCTACCGTCCAGGTAGGACGTACGGGGATGGAGACTTTGAAGAATATCCCGGTCAATATCAAAGAGGTGAAGCCTTACCTGATATTAAGTGTCCCGGCGCTGGCCAAGAATTTTAAGAAGAATATCGAACAGGCCATCCAGGCCAGGGGAAAGACGACGGTACGCCTTTTCAGGCTGGCGCTGCAGACCGGATACTGTTATTATGGCGAGGGGAGCGACGACAAAGGCCGCGGAGGACGCTTCCTGCTCAGGCCGCTGGTTGCCCTTTTCGACAAACTGCTGTTCTCGAAAGTCCGCATGAACTTTGGAGGCGAGCTGAGGTTCTTCGTAGGCGGAGGTGCGCTGCTGGACAAAGACCTTCAGAAGTTTTACTACGCCATCGGCATACCGATGTATCAGGGCTACGGATTGAGCGAAGCCACACCGGTGATCTCCACCAACGGCCCCCGCCGCCATTTTTTCGGAAGCAGCGGCGTCCTGGTACAACCGCTCGACCTGAAGATATGCGATATGGAAGGGAGCGAATTGCCCGAAGGCGGGAAAGGCGAAATCGTAGTCCGGGGAGAGAATGTGATGGCCGGATACTGGAAAAACCCGGCGTCAACGACCGAAACGCTCCGGGACGGCTGGCTCTATACCGGCGATATGGGGTATATGAAAGGCGGGCTGCTGTTTGTGCTCGGACGGTTCAAAAGCCTCCTGATCAGCAGCGATGGCGAAAAATACAGCCCCGAAGGGATCGAAGAGGCGCTGATGGAACATTCGTCCGCCATCAGCCAATTGCTGCTTTACAATAATCAGAGCCCCTATACCGTGGCCTTGCTGGTGCCCAATAAAGAGGCGCTGAAGAAGCTGCTGGCTCAAAAAGCCCTGGAACTGACTTCGGAAAAAGGGAAAGAAGAGGGCATCCGTATCATTCAGGAACAGATAGACCGCTTCCGCAAAGGCGGCGATATGGCGGCGCTCTTCCCCGAACGCTGGCTGCCGACTACCTTCGCCATCCTGCCCGAACCCTGGACGGAGCAAAACGGCATGGTAAACAGCACCATGAAAGTGGTGCGCGGCAAGGTGGAAAAAACCTATGCCGGACGCATCACCCACCTGTTCACACCCGAAGGGAAGCATCCCCTGAATGCGGAGAACCTGAAATCATTATAGTATAAACATAGAAACAAAACAATCATGAATCTAAGAACACTCCTGTTCACAGGACTGTCGATGATGACCTTTCCGGCGATAACAGCTTTGGCCGGGAATGTGGTAAAACAAGAGATTAATCAAGGATGGACGTTCAGGCAAGTCCGGGGTAACAACTGGTATCCGGCCACCGTGCCGGGGGTTGTACATACCGACCTGATGCATAACCAACTCATCGAAGACCCGTTTTTCCGCCTGAATGAACGTAGCGTACAATGGATAGACAAAGAAGACTGGGAATACAAGACCACCTTGCACGTATCGGCCGGCCTCTTCGGCAAAGAACATATCGAGCTGGACTTCAAAGGCCTCGATACGTATGCCGACGTCTTTCTGAACGACTCCTGCATCCTGAAAGCCAATAATATGTTTCGTGAATGGAGGGTCGATGTGAAATCCCTCCTGAAGCAGGGAGACAATGCACTGCGCGTCCGTTTCCGCTCGCCGGTCAGGGAAGACCTGCCTAAATTCGATGCCATCCATTACCCGATTGAAGCCGGCAACGACCAGTCGGAAAACGGAGGTATCTTAGACAAGAAACTGAGTGTATTCGCCCGCAAAGCCGGCTATCACTACGGCTGGGACTGGGGGCCGCGCTTAGTGACCAGCGGTATCTGGCGCCCCGTTTACCTGATGGCCTGGGAGGATGCACGGATAGAAAATGTGCATTACATCCAGGAAAGCGTGACGGCTAAGCAGGCAAAAGTAAAAGCACGTGTGGAACTTATCGCCGGGAAGGAAGGAGAAGCCAGGCTGCAAATCAAAGCCGGAGGCGTAAAGGACGTCTGGGAAACCAACGCCCGGGTGAAGGAAGGGCTTAATCTCATCGAAGTGGACTTCGTCATCCGGAATCCCAAGCGCTGGTGGAGCAACGGATTGGGCGAACCGCATCTCTATCCCTTCACGGCAACCGTCTCTATCGCCGGACAAACGGTCGATAGCCGGACCGACCGCATCGGGCTGCGCGAGTTGAAACTTATCCGCGAGAAAGACGCCGCCGGACAAACGTTCTACTTCCAGCTGAACGGGGTAAACGTCTTTGCCAAGGGCGCCAACTATATCCCGCAGGATAATTTCTTGCCGCGCGTGACGGCCGAACGCCACGAAAAGACTATCCTCGACGCCGTCCATGCCCACATGAATATGTTACGTGTATGGGGAGGCGGCATCTATGAAGACGACCTCTTCTACGACCTCTGCGACCAATACGGCATCCTGGTATGGCAGGACTTTATGTTTGCCTGCAGCACCTACCCCATGAATCCCGGAATGCTCGACAATATCCGCCAGGAAGCAACCGACAACGTCAGACGCCTGCGTAATCATCCCTGCATCGCCCTCTGGTGCGGGAACAACGAAAACCATACCGCCTGGTTCAACTGGGGATGGATGCCGAAGTACCGGCAACTGGGTGTTTTAGACGAGATGCGGAAAGATTATAAAGACCTCTTCCACGGCGTATTGCCCGAAGTTGTGACGGCCTGCGATCCGACGGCCTTCTACTGGCCTTCTTCGCCTTATGCCGGCGACCCGGACGCTCCGGCCGAGAGCGGGAAAGCCAACTGGAACCCGAATGGAGACGGACACTACTGGGGCGTCTGGCACGGGAAGGATTCGATTGCCAATTTCAACGTCATCCGCGCCCGTTTCTTCTCGGAATACGGGTTCCAGTCGTTTCCGGAATACCAGTCCGTATTGCAATACGCTCCCGAGACGCGCGACCAGGATATCTTCTCCGAAGTCATGATGGCGCACCAGCGGGGAGGGAGCAATGCCAACGCCCTGATAGAATGGTACCTGCTGAATGAATACCGCAAGCCTAAAGATTTCCCTAACTTCCTTTACATGGGGCAACTGCTCCAGGGCGACGCCATCAGGACAGCCATCGAAGCCCACCGGCGGGACATGCCCTACTGCATGGGCTCCCTGTTCTGGCAGCATAACGACTGCTGGCCGGTAGCCTCCTGGTCGAGCCGCGACTTCTACGGACGCTGGAAAGCGCAGCATTATTTTGCGAAGAAGGCTTACGATAATATCCTGGTTTCTCCTCTGGCCAAAGACCATACGCTGGAAGTGCATATCGTATCCGATTATACGCAGGCGGTGAAAGGCGCCTTGCACGTCCGTGTGATGGACCTGAAGGGCAACCTCCTGTTCGGGAAAAACACGAAGGTCACCCTGCCGGCCAACAGCAGCCACGTACAATTCAGCGCTCCGCTGGAAACCATCCTGAAGGGCAGGAGCCGCAACGAAGTGGTGGTCAATGCCCGCTTTACGACAGCCGACGGCAAGGTGCCGGAAACCACTTACACAAACAATTATTTCCTGAGCCGCTACAAGGATATCGATTTCCCGAAAGCCACGATCCGGAAAACCCTGGTCGCTTCGGGAGATGGGTTCGATGTGACCCTGGAAAGCGATGTCTTCGCACGGGGCGTCTTCCTGAGCATCGAAGGAATTGATAATTTCTTTTCCGATAATTATTTCGATATCCTGCCGGGCGAACCCGTCACCATCCATGTGAGCACCTCCTTAGATAAGGCCTCCTTCGAACGTCAACTGAAAAGCGAAAGCATCAGCGACGCATATTGAAGAAAATATAAGATGTTCCATAGCATATATTTATACGATTGTTGCTATCTTTGGCAAGATTTTAATTATTAACGTAAGAACATATAAAACAATGGTAAATTACAAAGAATTAGGTCTGGTAAACACAAAGGAAATGTTTGCAAAGGCGATGAAAGGTAAATACGCGATTCCGGCATTCAACTTCAATAACCTGGAACAATTGCAGGCGATTGTTCAGGCAGCTGCAGAAACCCAATCGCCAGTGATACTGCAGGTGTCAAGCGGCGCCCGTAAATATGCCAATCAAACGCTTCTCCGTTACCTGGCCGAAGGCGCTGTGGCGTATGCAAAAGAATTAGGATGCGCCAATCCTCAGATTGTACTGCACTTAGACCACGGCGATACGTTTGAACTATGCAAAAGCTGCGTGGATATGGGCTTTTCGTCTGTGATGATTGACGGTTCCCACCTTTCTTACGACGAAAATGTGGCGCTGACAAAGAAAGTAGTGGAATATGCCCATCAGTACGATGTCACCGTAGAGGGCGAACTGGGCGTGTTGGCCGGCGTAGAAGACGAAGTAAGCGCCGAACATCATACCTATACCGAACCCGACGACGTGGTGGACTTCGTTACCAAAACGGGTTGCGACTCCTTAGCCATCTCTATCGGCACCTCGCACGGAGCCAATAAATTCACACCGGCGCAATGTACGCGCGACGCGAACGGCAACCTGGTTCCTCCCCCCCTGCGTTTCGACATCCTGGAAGAAATAGAAAAGAGAATCCCCGGATTCCCCATCGTATTGCACGGCGCTTCCTCTGTTCCGCAGGAAGAGGTGGCTACCATCAACAAATACGGAGGTGCGCTGAAGGATGCCATCGGTATCCCCGAAGATCAATTACGCAGAGCTGCCACCTCGGCCGTCTGCAAAATCAATATCGATTCCGACAGCCGCCTGGCCATGACAGCCGCTATCCGCGAAACATTTGCCAACAAACCGGCCGAATTCGACCCGCGCAAATACTTGGGCCCGGCACGCGACAATGCGAAAAAGCTCTACAAGCACAAGATAGAAGAAGTGCTTGGGTCGGGTAACAAACTATAAACCCGGCATTGCAATGGCGTTGTTAGGAAATAAACATTATAAAAACCTGGATTGTTTCGCTTCACTCACAATGACGGGAGGGTCGTCATTGCGAGCGGAGCAAAGCAATCCGGTAATGTCGGTAACAAAAAATGTAACGTTTATTTTCTGACAACGCCAATATCCTATCCGAAATTGCTCCCGTCCCGTTTTTTTTCGGACGGGAGCAATTTTTTTTCGGACGGGAGCTACATTTTTTCGGACGGGAGCAAATATAAATCACCCGCTTTTGTTTAGTGTTCCGGTTCCCAACAGACTGTATTAGGTCTGTCGTACAGTGCTTTAATTGCCTCCGGAGTATTCAGTTGCGGCAATGTGAAGCCCGCCCATATCATAAACCAGGCATACTTGTTCTGGGTTTCCAGGATTTCGGGTGTAGGGACGTTGCCTATTTCTCCGAGCGCAATCAGTTTGCCCTTTCCTAATTCAATCAGTTGGTCGTGATGGCTTTGCTTCCAGTCGTTATTGTAGATATCGGTAGCCAGCACATCCACGTATTCGATTCCGGGGAAAAAGAGCGCATAGTCATAGGCCGTATCGCCCGGTATATCGCGCGGCCCGTTGGCATTCCACACCCAGATCAGGTTGTCGAGATGGTGATAATTTACGTAGCGGTCGTACATCATTTTCCAGAGTTGAGTAAAGCCGTTTTCCCCTCTGCGGTCTCCCCACCAGAACCATTCGCCGTTCATCTCGTGGTACGGGCGCCAGAGTACGGGTATTTTTTTATCTTTCAGTTGTTTGAGGTATCCGGCCACTTCGTCTGCCTTGGCCAGCCATCCTTTGTACATCTCCGTGCCCGGAGTGACAAGTTGTTGCCATTCTTCATCGCTGAATTTGCCCTGACATTGTTCTTCGAAAATGGTCGTTCCTTCGTCCAGCGGACGTTGCGAATGCCACATAAGTGTAATGATATGTCCTTTCGCGTATTCCTCAATAGCATGGTCGATAACGGTTTGCCTCTCCCATCCCATATCGCCTCCCCATATCAGCGGCACTTTTCCCGATGCTTCGAAGATACGGTTGCGGTCTTGTTCGTACCATTCGGGCTGCATCATCTGGTATTCGCTATGCTGCTGAGCGGATATAATTTTCCCCTCCTCTACCGATCGGTAGAGTTCCGACAGCAATGCTCCGGCTTCAGGCGTAGCCTGGGGATTGACTGGCTTAAATTGTGTATTACAGGATACAAACAGCATACACATAATGGATAAAAAAAATGTTTTCGTTTTCATAAATATAGAATTTAAAGCTTATTTTTGCACAAAGATATAGCCTTTGCTAAAAACGGCAAGGGGTTTAGCAGGATGTTTTTTGCAGAAATCCGGCAGTACGGGATATATCTCAAAAAGTTACAGAGTTCCGATAATATAAAAAAATTAATATCTTTGCTTCATCTAAAACAATACATATTGTAGAACAATGGAAAATAGTGAATTGTTAATAACGGTAAGAAAAAAAGCCCAAGGCTGGCTTACCGATAGCTATGACACAGAAACACGCACACAAGTACAATCTTTGCTTGACAAGGCAGACCCTACCGATCTGATAGAAGCTTTCTATAAAGATCTGGAGTTTGGCACGGGAGGGCTTCGTGGTATTATGGGGGTAGGAACCAACCGCATGAATCGTTATACTGTAGGAGCTGCCACGCAGGGTTTTTCGAATTACCTCAGGAAAGAATTCAGTCATTTAGAGCAGATTAAAGTAGTAATCGGGCATGATTGCCGCAATAATAGCCGCAAATTCGCGGAAATATCCGCTGATATCTTTTCGGCAAACGGCATCAAAGTATATCTTTTCGACGACCTCCGCCCGACGCCTGAGGTGTCGTACGCCATCCGCCGGTTAGGATGTCAGGGAGGCATCATCCTGACTGCCTCACACAACCCGAAGGAATACAACGGCTATAAAGCCTACTGGGAGGACGGCGCCCAGATGATAGCCCCGCACGATAAAAATACCATTGCCGAAGTAAACAAGGTACGCTCGGCCTCGGATATCCGCTTCAAAGGCAACAGCCAATTGATAGAAATCATTGGTGAAGATATTGACAAACAATATATTGAGGCGCTGACCACAATCTCGCTCTCGAAAGAAGCCATCATGCGCCATCACGACCTGAAGATTGTCTATACGCCCATTCACGGGACAGGCGTCCGCTTAGTCCCTGACACACTCAAGGCGTTTGGTTTTACCCGTATTATCCATGTCGCCGAACAGGATGTGGTGAGTGGTGATTTTCCCACAGTTGTCTCGCCCAACCCGGAAGAACCTGCCGCGCTTGCCCTGGCTGTTGAAAAAGCCAAGGAGACAGATGCCGAACTGGTACTGGCTACCGACCCCGACGGCGACCGCGCAGGAGCAGCAGTCAAAGACGATAAAGGCGAATGGATACTCCTGAACGGCAATCAGACAGCCCTGCTTTTCGTCTATTACCTCATCACCCGCTGGAAAGAATCAGGCAGGATACAGGGGAAGGAATACATCGTAAAAACAATTGTTACAACAGAATTGATCCGTACGATTGCCGAACGCAACGGGGTGGAAATATATGATGTCTATACCGGTTTCAAATGGATAGCCGATGTCATGCGGAAAAATGAAAACAAAAAACATTATATCGGAGGAGGAGAAGAAAGCTATGGCTTTCTGTGCGAAGACTTTGTACGCGATAAAGACGCCGTATCCGCCTGTGCTGTCTTAGCCGAGATTGCGGCCTGGGCAAAAGACCAGGGGCTTACGGTCTATCAGTTGCTCCAAAAGATATACCTGACCTACGGCTTCTCGAAAGAGACAGGCATCTCTGTCGTGAAGAAGGGGAAAAGCGGCGCCGAAGAGATTGAAGCCATGATGAAGAACTACCGGGATAATCCCCTGACAGAGATAGCCGGTTCAAAAGTCGCTTTTATCTACGATTATGCCAGGCTGAAGGGATACAGTTGCCAGGACAAGGAAGTCCTGACCCTGGATATGCCGACAACCTCAAACGTACTTCAATACATTATGGAAGATAAAACAAAAATATCCATCCGTCCCTCCGGTACGGAGCCGAAAATAAAGTTCTATTGCGAAGTTCATTCCCAAGTGAAAAATACGGCTGAAATTCCGGAAGCCGAAAAAGCCGCTCTGGAGAAAATCGAACAGATAAAAATCTCACTGGGAATCTACTGAGCAGCTTATCTGGAACAATCTTATACGTATTGTACACATAATTGACAGAGAAAAAGAAAATATACTCCTATTTTTGCAGCACTGACTAACCCTACAAAAATAACAGGATTCAAAAACAACCCGGCAAGACTTATAAAGAATAAGTTGCGCCGGGTTCAGGAAGTTAAAAAGATTTTTTTTTATTATTTTCCCTTTATATTTTATAATCACAATATAATAATTTGTTTCTGATGCATTATCTTTGTTAAGTATAAGATAATTACTATGCCGTTTATCCTTATTTTAGAAGATGATATTACATTTTCTCTCATGCTTTCTACCTGGCTTAGGAAGAAAAACATAAATGTAAGTTCTGTTGCGACCGTAGCAGAAGCCAGGCAAAAAGTTGGAACAGAGTGCTACGATCTGATACTATCTGACCTTCGCCTTCCTGATGGCGACGGTATTGATTTTCTCAGATGGCTGAGGGAGCAAAATCAGACCATCCCATTTATTATGATGACAAGTTATGCAGAGATACAAACAGCCGTGCAGTCTATCAAACTCGGAGCTTCCGACTATATTGCCAAACCAATCAATCAGGAAGATTTGTGGCTGAAAATAAACGAGCTTATTCAACAGGCACCGTCCTGCATGCCGCCTCCTGCTATCTCTCCGTGGACGTCTATCGAAGGAGAATCTCCCATCATTCAGCAAATGTTTCAGCACGTACGATTGGTAGCTCCCACGGGTATGTCTGTTCTGATCATGGGCTCAAGTGGTACGGGAAAAGAGTATGTAGCCCGCCGCCTGCATGAGCAGAGCGGACGCAGAAATGCTCCCTTCATCGCTGTCGATTGCGGAGCTATACCTAAAGAACTGGCCGCCTCCGAGTTTTTCGGGCATGTAAAGGGTTCGTTTACAGGAGCTATTGAAAACAAAACCGGAGCCTTCGAAGCAGCGCACGGAGGCAGCATCTTTCTCGACGAAATAGGGAACCTGACGTATGAGGTACAGATTCAACTGCTCCGGGCGCTTCAGGAGCGCAAGGTCAAACCTATCGGGAGTAACCGGGAAATAAAAACCGATGTCCGCCTGATTTCCGCGACGAATGAGAACCTGCAATCAGCCATTAAAGAAGGTAGTTTCAGGGAGGACCTTTACCACCGGATCAACGAATTTACGATCCGTATCCCTGATTTAAAAGAACGACAAACTGATATCCCTCTCTTTGCTACTCATTTTCTGGAAATAGCCAATCAGGAATTGCAAAAACATGTGACCGGATTTGACCCGGAAACGCGCCGGTTATTCCTCTCCTACCCCTGGCCGGGTAATTTAAGACAGATGAAGAATGTGATCAAATATGCTACTTTACTGGCTACCGGCGACTATATCACCCTGAAAGAACTACCCGAAGAGATGACAAAAACTCCCTCACCGGCCTCTGCAATTACCAGTCTGAGAAATGAAACACACGAACGCGACCAGATAATCAAAGCACTCCAGGAAGCAGAAAACAACAAAACACTCGCCGCCCGCATATTAGGAATAGATAGAAAAACGCTTTACAATAAGCTGAAGCAATACCGGATTGGGAATTAGAGTGGGTATTAGTTACAAGTTATTAGTTACGAGTTACGAGTTACGAGTTACAAGTTACAAGTTACAAGAAATTCAACTCGTAACTTGTAATTTGTAACTCGTAACTCAAAAAAACCTACCTCTCCTTAATAGACACATATGCCTGTTCTTCCAGGATGTTTCTATAGGCAGGGCGGATGATGCGTTTGCTCTTGAAGTTCAGCTCCTCAATGCGGTGGGCAGTCCAGCCTACGATACGTGCCATGGCAAATAAGGGGGTGTAGATTTCCTGCGGGAGACCAATCATTTCATATACGAAACCGGAATAGAAATCAACATTAGAGGATACACGTTTCTTCGTTCCCTTGAAATTGGCGAAACATTCAATGGCGCGTTCTTCCAGCAATTCGAGGAAAGAAAACTCTTCTGAACGGTTTTTCTCTTTTGCCAGGTCGCGGGCCAGGTCTTTCAGCAAGACAGCCCGTGGGTCGGAGATGGTGTACACCGCATGTCCGATACCATAAATCAGTCCGGTTTTATTATAGGCCTCCTTGTTCAGCATACGCATGAAATAGGTGTCTATCTCGTCGTTATTTTTCCAGTCTGATATATTTTCTTTCAGGTGGTTAAACATATCCACTACCTGAATATTGGCGCCTCCGTGCAAGGGGCCTTTCAGCGAGCCGATACCTGCGGCTATAGCCGAATAGGTATCCGTACCGGTAGAACTGGTCACGCGAACGGAAAACGTCGAGTTATTCCCTCCTCCATGCTCGGCCTGTAGTACCAACAGCAAATCCAGCGTACGGGCGTCGAGTTGGGTATAGTCTTTCTGCAGCATATAAAGAAAGTTTTCCGCGATAGAAAGCTTCTCGTTCGGATGGCGGATATGGAGCGAACGTCCGTGCGTACTGTGGCGGAAAATATTATACGCATAAGCAATGATTGTCGGGAACTTGGAAATAAGCTCTATCGATTGACGCATTAAATTATCGGGAGAGATGTCATCGGGCTTAGCGTCGTAATTATACATTTCCAATACACTACGCGCCAGGATATTCATAATATTCTGCCCTTCCAGATCAATGATATTCATTTTTGTTTTCTGTTCTAGCGGCATATTTTCAGCAATCAGCTCTTTGAATCCCGACAGATTATCTTTATCAGGCAATTCACCTGAGAGCATCAGGTAGGCTACTTCTTCAAAGCCATAGCGTTTTTCTTTCATCAGGGCATGTACGATATCTTCCACATCATACCCCCGGTAATAAAGTTTGCCGGGGATAGCCTTCAGGCCACCTTCCGGTAAACGTTCATACCCTACGACATTTCCTATCTGGGTAAGACCTACCAATACACCCGTTCCGTCTTCGTTACGCAAACCACGTTTGACGTTATATTTTGAAAACAATTCATTATCAATCCTGCTGGTCTTCTTTACCGATTCTGATAACTTATAAATAAGATATTCCTTTTTCATGATACATTCATTTTATTCATTATATTTTCTCCGAATTCTTTGGTTCCAAGAGATTTCCCGTCCGGCATAAAACGGGCGAGATCGCTGGTTGCTTCTCCGGATTCAAAAGTTGCTTCCATGGCGGATGTTACTATCGCCGCCGCTTCATTCCATCCGATATATTCCAGCAGCATAACAGAAGATAGCAGGAGTGAGGATGGATTCACGATATTCTTCCCTGCGATATCCGGTGCCGTCCCGTGCGTAGCTTCAAAGATGGCATGGCCACTGTCGTAATTGATATTGGCGCCTGGGGCAATACCGATCCCCCCGACCATTGCTGCCAGCTGGTCGGAGATATAGTCTCCATTCAGGTTCAGGGTAGCGACGACCGAATACGCTTCCGGCTTAAGCAAGGTATTCTGGAGGAAAGCATCAGCAATCACATCGTTGATGATCAGTCTGCCGCTTTTTATTTCTTCCGCGAACTCCCGTTCGGCCAAGGCGTATCCCCAGTTTCTGAACCCGCCTTCGGTAAACTTCATAATATTGCCTTTATGCACCAGCGTCAGCCCCGGACGGTGATTAGCCAGCGCGTACCTGATGGCAGCGCGCACCAGGCGCTCCGTCCCTTCTATCGAAACCGGCTTTACACCGAAGGAGGATGTTTCGGGAAAACGTACCTTTTTCACACCCATTTCTTCTGTCAGGAACTTCAGAAATTTCTGTGCTTCGGGCGTCCCCTGCTGCCATTCGATCCCCGCATAAATGTCTTCCGTATTCTCGCGGAAGATGACCATATCCACTTTCTGTGGTTCCTTCACAGGCGACACGACCCCTTTAAACCAACGAACCGGACGCAGGCAGACATACAAATCCAACTCCTGCCGGAGCGCTACGTTGAGCGAACGCATGCCTCCGCCTATGGGTGTTGTCAGCGGCCCTTTGATACCGACAATATACTCGCGGAAGGCATCCATCGTTTCGTCGGGGAGCCAGCTTCCGGTTGCCCGAAAAGACTTCTCTCCGGCAAACACTTCTTTCCATCCGATCGTCCGTTTCCCTTTGTATGCTTTTGCCACAGCTTCATTTACGACGCCTTGTGTAACAGGCGTAATCTCTCTTCCTACCCCGTCTCCCTCAATAAAGGGAATTGTTACCTGGTCGGGGACAATAAGTTTTCCGTTTTCTTTCCTTACTTTCATTTTTCTTCTTTTAAATAGTTTAATGCGCTACCAGCCTGATACCATTTGATTTGCAACTCATTGTAGGTATGGTTCACGGGGAAGGATTCTTCTGTGCCATCGGCATGATAGAGAATGACAGTGAGTGTTTTACCCGGTTGGAAACCTGCTATGCCGGCGATTGAGATACGGTCTTCTTCCCTGATCTTGTCGTAATCGGCCTTATCGGCAAAGCTGAGCGCCAGCATTCCCTGTTTTTTGAGATTAGTTTCGTGGATACGGGCAAAACTTTTGGCCAGGATCACTTTCACATTCAGGAAGCGGGGTTCCATAGCCGCATGTTCGCGGGAAGAGCCTTCCCCATAATTGTCTTCTGCTACAACCATCGACGATACTCCCTTTTCCTTGTACTGCCTGGCCACTGCCGCGACGGCATCATAACTTCCCGTAAGCTGATTCAGAACCGAATTAGTCTTGCCATTAAATGTATTTACGGCTCCCATCAGCATATTGCCGGAGATATTCTCCAGATGTCCGCGGAAACGGAGCCAGGGGCCGGCCATCGAAATATGGTCGGTCGTACATTTTCCTTCTGTTTTAATGAGTAATGACATTTTAAGCAAGTCGTCGGCCCTGGCGGCAGGGAATGGCTGCAATAATTGCAGGCGTTCCGAGGCGGCATTGATATGCACTTCCAGCTGTTCGCTTCCCGGAGCCGAGAAACCATTGTCTTTTACGTCAAAGCCTTGCGGGGGGAAGTCTGTTCCCTGCGGTTCTTTCAGCATCACTTCACGTCCATCGGATGTTTTTAGCTTATCCGTCAGCGGATTGAAGCAGAGGTCGCCGGCGATGGTCAGCGCCATAGTCAGTTCGGGAGAGGCGACGAAGGCGTAGGTGTTCGGATTGCCGTCTGCCCGTTTGGCAAAATTGCGGTTGAATGAGGTGACGATGGCATTCTTCCGTGTATTGTCGTCGGTATGCCGCTTCCATTGTCCGATGCAGGGGCCGCAGGCATTTGCCATGACGACAGCTCCTACCTTCTCAAAGTCGCTTATCAGTCCATCCCGTTCGGCCGTGTATCGTATTTGTTCCGACCCCGGATTGATAATCAGTGGCGCCGCGACTTCTATCTGCTCATCCCAGGCCTGGCGGGCGATAGAGGCTGCCCGGCTCAGGTCCTGGTACGAAGAGTTGGTACACGATCCGATCAATCCCACTTCCATTTTCTGCGGATAGCCGTTTGCCCTGACTTTGGCTGCCAGCGCCGATACAGGTGTGGCAGCGTCGGGAGTAAACGGGCCGTTGATATAAGGTTCCAGCGCCGAGAGGTCTATTTCTATCACCTGGTTGTAATAGCGTTCCGGATCCTTTCCCACTTCTTCGTCGGCCTGCAGGCAAGGAGCCATTTTTTCGGCCAGCGAAGCCACTCTTTCGCGTCCGGTAGCCCGGAGGTAAGCTGCCATGTTTCCGTCGAAGGGGAAGACAGAGGTGGTAGCGCCTACCTCAGCCCCCATATTACAGATGGTAGCTTTTCCGGTGGCAGAGAGTGAGGCGGCTCCTTCTCCGAAGTATTCGATGATGGAGTTGGTTCCGCCTTTTACGGTCAGGATACCTGCCAGTTTCAGAATGACGTCTTTGGGAGAAGCCCAGCCGGAGAGGCGTCCTGTGAGCTTTACACCAATCAGTCCAGGCATTTTCAGTTCCCATTCCATGCCATTGAGTACGTCCACGGCATCTGCACCACCTACGCCGATAGCGATCATGCCCAATCCTCCGGCATTGGGCGTGTGCGAATCTGTCCCGACCATCATACCTCCGGGGAAGGCATAATTTTCCAATACGACCTGATGGATGATACCCGCTCCCGGCTTCCAGAAACCTATACCATATTGATTAGATACGGCTTTCAGGAAACGATAGACCTCGTGGTTGCTGTCTGCCGCAGTGGCCAGGTCTGCTTCTGCACCGGCGTCAGCCTGTATCAGATGGTCACAATGAACACTGGCAGGGACTGCAACATGTTTTTTCCCTGCGTTCATAAACTGTAGTAAAGCCATTTGTGCCGTAGCATCCTGCATGGCTACCCTGTCGGGGCGAAAATTCACGTAATCTTCTCCCCTGCGGTACGCTTTCAATTGCGCTGCATCATAAAGATGAGCATACAATATTTTTTCGGCCAATGTCATCGGATGGTCTATCCCTCTGCGTACATAAGCTACTTTTTCTGCAAATGTCGAATAAAAGCGTTCCAGAATTTCAATATCAAGTGCCATAATTATGTAAGTTATAATTCGTTTTTTTCATAAATCCTACTGATTAAATGAAATAGTTAATAAACAAATATACTGAATACCTTTGGATAATCCGCTATCTTCGGTTCGATTTTTTCTATCAGATAATCAAAATCTTTTATATTTTGCAGCAATCTGTCATTTCAGGTATCAGGCATTGGAAGGGAGTAAATATCATGATACCAGAAAGATAAGCCATGAATATTTCCGTAGTAATTTCATGAAAAATTTTATGCTCCCCTGAGTTTTTTTCTCAGAGTGGTTTTGAAGGCAAAAGATATAGACGCTGGAAGCTATGGTAAAAACTCTCCGAAACGTCCTTTGCGGGTGCTTGTTCATTAAGCGGCACGGACACAGCAGAATGTATTTGATAATTTAAAGGTTTGTAATAACAGCGCAGACCCGCAGCCGGATGAACAAACTGACTGCTGCACGCATCCGTATGTCTTTCCTGCAACTGATAAATATAGCTGCTGATCTCCCTGTCTCTCATTTTTTTTAAAATGTGAATAATGCACCAAAGTTCAGCAAAAAAACAATCCCGTTTAGCACAAATAGCACTTTAGCTATCACGCTAAGCGGGATTTAGTACAAGTATATACTTTCACCCCTGGAAAGTATATAGGCTCTTCCCCCTGAACCTATATATATCACTCCCGTCCGGGAATAAACCGGACGGGATCGGATTTATTCCGGACGGGAGCAGGCACAACATCGCCGGCGCACGCATTGATATTTTGAAACAGATACTGCTCTATGGGTTAATAATCATGTTCGCCATATAACGTAATGTAGCTGAGGATTACCTTATACGAATTTTCCATGAAAATTGCACTTACCCATTCCTTATGGCTGTGCTCATTCACATAGCCTGCAAAGATATTATAAGTAGGGATGCCCATAAATGTAATTTCATTCGCATCAGACCCACCCCGGCTTGCTTCCGGACTTATTGTTACCTGCGCTCTTTTAAAAGCCTCCGATAGTATCTGGTAATTCCGGGGATATTTCTCAAGAATAGCTTTTGAGTTGTTATATTCTCCGGTTATTTCGAGCCGGATATCTATACCGTGCCCATGCTTGTATTTCCCGTTTAAGTAAT
>JAISZA010000030.1 GCA_031269535.1 Tannerellaceae bacterium | reverse complement strand
GAAGAATCCTTCCCATCTCTATTCGACAACCCCAAGGGGCAGCCCATAATCGACATTCGCATCTGCGCAGGTCTCGGAATTGGACTTGAAGGGGATGAAAACAAAGTGTTAGAGTGGGTGAATATTCCAAATTTTAAAGGATGTGTCGGAATAACCGTGTTTGGAGATAGCATGTATGACAAGTATAAATCCGGTGATATACTTTTTGTGCGGCCGGTATTTAATAGATTAGGATTTGAACCGGGGCAATGTTATGTTGTTATTACGCGTGAAGACCGATTTTTGAGATATGTCTATGAAAGCGAAAAGGGAGACGATTATATCGTATTATCTGCACACAATATTGAAGTTAATCCAGACGGGCGAAAGAAGTATCCAGACAAAATAATTTATGCTGACGACCTGGTTAACATGTACAAGGTCGTCGGAAGGCTGATAAGAGACCAATTATAAAGAACGAAATACTAATTCATAAAAATAAATATCATGGATTTCAAATATTCACTATTTTTGATTACAACATTAGGTTATTTATTATTCACATTGAATAGTTGCAATAATAATATACCAAACAAACTTGATTATAGTAATGCGACTACATTAAAGGATTCTCTGCTCGTTAAAATTAAGTATAATTATAATAGCAAAGAGATTTCTAATGACACCAAAGAATATTATCAAAGTGGAAACTTAGACAGTCTGTTGTTATTAGAGGTTAATTTCTTAGATTCTATTTTTTCACATAAAGAAATTAGATTTAGATTCTTTACGGAATACGAAGACACACTTATAGCGAATATAGATTATTTTTTTTCAGATACATTAGATCTCCCATATATTAATTTAGATTTGTTAAAAGAAGACTATCTCCTTGAAGTATATTCGTTAGGAAATACATTTAGAATAAAATATAAAGGAGGTAACCCAAACGTAGATTCTAATTTTATAATGGATAGCATTGCTAAAAAATTGCATAATCATCTGGAAAGTAATCTGAATTATTTTTATTATGATATTGGCACTAATAACGGAGAACCGATAATTGATTTCACAAATTCAAAGATAATAGAATCCACCATCGCTCTTGCTGAAACATATAGAGGGTTGTATCATTATAATGAATCTACACATGATAGTTATCTTAAATACATGAAAGTTATAAATGATTATAAATTCAGGGAGAAAAAATACAGAAAATAATCAGCCGGAACCGAAGATTGAAAGGAAACAATGGGTATACGGGTTAAGGAATTATTTATATTTTGACGCAGTAATAAAATTTTATGCAGATATTAGAACAAATCACGCTGATGCGGTAATAGAGCATCTCTGTTTATCGCCTGGCTGTTATATCGTACCATTTTCGTACTTTATCTATAATTGCGTAATAATCAGCACCCTGTCAAATCCTACTCTCTCCGCAATAAATGCTGATGATTAGCGATTTAACAAAACAAAGGACTAAAATAGGGACTAAATAACCTACTTTAGTCCTTTTTCTTTGTGCCTGGTGAAAGAAGAAACCTGTATATAGTTCACTCCCGTCCGGTTTATTCCCGGACGGGAGCAGATTTATCCCGGACGGGAGCGGATTTTTCTCGGACGGGAGCGAATTTTTTCCGGACGGGAGCAGGGCGACACAATCCCCCATAGACTTTTAACGAAAAATCCTTCACTCCTTCACAGAGGGTATAAACATCTGAGTGATACAAAATTAAGGTGTGAAGGACAGGCTTTTCATCCTTCACCTCTCCCCGGCCCTTTCCCTGCGGAGCGGGCGTCTTTCCTCCCCTGCCTTGCGGGAGGAGCCGAGGGAGAAGTACGTCCCAACTATACGAGTGAGACTTCCGGATATAAACCCGGACAGCTGTTTCAGACAAAAACCGTCAGCTGATTTCCGTACGGATCACGCAGTAAGAGGTGAAGGATGAAGGCCGAATCCTTCACACTTTAACAGAGTGTCACCCAAAGGATTATACCCCTTGTGAAGGAGTGAAGGATTTTTAGTCAAAAGTCTATGGGGATTTGTGTGAAAACTATTATACCTTATTTATTTCGCATCCCTTAATGGGCCGGGTGTGCGACAAAATTCCCGGCTTATCCGGAGAAAGGAAGGCGAGGGGCGGATTGTTCCCCAAGCCTATGACCTTGGCTACCGGAAGCAGGATCATCCTGAGCTATGTGTGATTTTTGTTTTTCGCGTACTGCGAAGGACTCATCCCAAACTGTCTGACGAAACTGCGGCTGAAATAAGATTGTGAATTAAAACCTACTACTTCTGCTATTTCGTAGATTTTTAATTCATTATCCCGGATAAGTTCGGCAGCCTTTTTCAGTCTGGTTATCCGTATCAGTTCATTGGGGGTGAGATTGGAGAGTGCATTGATTTTCCGGTATAAGGTCGGGCGGCTCAGGTTCATCATATCTGCGATCTTGTTTACATCCAGGTCGATATCGGCAATATGCGAATGGATGATATCATTGAGTCGTTCCAGAAAATTCTCGTCTGCTTTGGTATAGGCCATTGTTTTCATGTGTACAATCGGCGAATGCGAATACGATCGGCGTATGTTCTCACGGTTAGTCAGCAGATTGGCGATCTGTGCCATCAGGATATCCATCGGGAAAGGCTTTTCGATATAGGCATCTGCTCCCAGTTCCAGTCCTTCCAGGCGAGACTGGAGTGTATTTTTCGCAGTCAGAAGGATGACAGGGATGTGGCTGTATTCGAGATTTGTTTTTATTATCTTAAGGAAGGTGAATCCATCCATCAGGGGCATCATAATATCGCTGATGATTAGCTGGATGCTGTATCCCTGCAGGATAGACAGGGCTTCTTTTCCGTTAGGGGTGGTAACGACGTTGTAAAGCGAATTTATTTCGTTTCCCAGATATTGTTTCATTTCGGCATTGTCTTCCACAATCAGAATGGTTGGCCGTGAATGGTCCGTTTCAAAGGCTTCCGGCTGATGCCCGGTTGTTGTACGTTCTTCTTCGGTTAAACGGATGGAATTCGGTTGATTTACCGGCAGATTCAGACGGAAGGTGGTAAATGTCCCGGAGGCGGTTACAGACAGATGTCCCCGCTGCATCTCTGCCAGAGATTTGGCTAAAGGCAGTCCCAGTCCGGTTCCTGGTTTATGTTCTGCATTTTCTCCCCGGTAAAATGGTTCAAAGATTTTTTCTTTCCTGTCATCCGGTATGCTTTCTCCGTCGTTGCTCACATCCATGAGGAAGCGTTCGTCCTCTTCCAGAAAAGAAAGGCTGATCAGGATGCTGGTACGTGCATATTTAAAAGCATTCGACAGCAGATTGCTGATGATTTTTGTACAGGCTTCTTCATCAATGAAGGCATAGCGGCAGGTTGTATTTATTTTTATATCCATCGTCAGATTGTTTTCTTCCTGCATATCGCGGAAACGTTCGCTTATATCCTGAATAAGCGCGACGATGTCTGTTTTCACGAAGTTCAGGCTGTAGCCTTCAATCTCTGTTTTGCGGAAATCTAATAACTGATTGACTAAAGCCAGGAGGCGGTTGGCGTTTTTATCCATAATCGATAAAGGCCCTTGTATCTCTGCCGGCAGCTGTTTGTTTTTCATTATTTTATCCAGTGGGTTTTTGATAAGGGTAAGCGGCGTGCGTATTTCGTGAGCGATATTGATAAAGAAATTGATTTTGGCCTGATACAATTCTTTCTCTTTCTCGTTTTCAAATGCTTTTATGCTTCGTGATATTTTCTTTTTATTTTGCCGTATAAGCAGGTAAATGCCACCGAGGCAGCTCCCGGCAAAGAGGGAGCCATAGACAATCCGGGCGATGAGCGAAGACCACCAGGGATGCGCCACGCTGATCCTTAATGCAGTAAACTCTTCGTTCCAGATGCCGGAAATATTAGCCGCTTTCACCTTAAAGGTATATTCTCCCGGGGGTAGTTTGGTATAATAAGCCGTATGAGAGCCGGTGAGGCAGGTCCAGTTGGGATTCAGTCCTTCCATACAGAAAGCATATTGTATGATACTCGGAGACAGGTAACTCAGCGCCGAAAAACTGATGCTGAAAGTCGATTGACCGTAATTCAGACGGACAGATTGGGGTGATACGACATTCTGTTTCATATATTCCGTACCGTCTAAAGCTGCTATCCGGGTAATATAGACCTGTACCTTATCCTTCACTGTCTTTATTTCGTCCGGGTCGAAGGAAATCAGGCCTCTGATCATGCCGAAATACAACTGTCCATGCCGGTCTTTCCAGCCGGAATTATAATTAAACTGGTTGGTGATCAGGCCATGTTCCCGGGTATAAGTCGTAAGCTCTTCCGTCGCGGGATTCAGGCATACCAGGCCATTGGTGGTTGTGATCCAGAGCTTGTTCTGCCGGTCGGAAAGGATACGAAAGACCATATTGCCCGGCATACCGTTCTTAACCGTATAACGGATGACGCTCCGGCTGTGGCGGTCGTATTTTTTCACGCCTTCCAATGTAGCAAACCAGAGGTTGTTCTGATGGTCTTCGTAAATATCATTGACCGTACTGTTCTCATCGAAAATATCTGTGAAACGCCGGCATTTCCCCCCGGCAGGATCGTAATAATACAATCCGTGATTGACGGTTCCTATCCAGATCACTCCTTCATGGTCTTTACAGATGCTTTGTACCCGTGTGGCAGGAAGCTGAGGCATCAGTTCGAAGCGGTCGGTCAGGGGGTTATAAATGAATACTCCATGAGAGGTAGTCACCAGCAGATGTTCATCATCGAGTTTCTTCATATTCACTACCGATATTCGTTGCAGCGACGAACTTGCCGGGCTTAAGGAATAACGTTTGACGATGGTTCCTCCGGGTATGTCGAGCACATCGATTTTCCCGGAAATGCTCCCTATCCATAATTTATCATTATCCGGTACCAGTCCATGTATATTGATGTGTGAAATTCCTTTTCCGTCGGCCCGGGGCTGGTAATTGGTATAGGTATTCGACGACGGATCATATTTATTGATTCCGGCATCTTCGGTGGCAATCCATACATTATCGTATTTGTCGGTACAAATATCATGCACTATATCTCCCTTCAGCACGTTCTCTCCCGGATAAGTATAGTATTTGGTGAAAATCTGGTGAGGCGAATGGTAGTTAACGCCGCCGGCATAAGAGCCTAACCAGATGCCTTGTTCTCTGTCCCGGTAAAGGCAGGTTATCATATCTGCCGAAAGGGAATAGGGGTCGAACAAGCGTCTTTTAACCGCAGTATATTGTCCGGTACGAAGGTTATAGATGAATAATCCGGATATGGTAGCCACCCATACTTCTTCGGAATTAACCTGAAGGAAGTCTTCTACGGTAATATCTAATTGATTCTGATCGAAGCGGAAGCAATCGGTATATTCTCCGGAGGCGATATCGAAAACTTTTACTCCATCCGTGTTCATTCCTACCAGAATCAGGTCTCCTATCGTGGTAGATGACAAACAATTTATTTTTCTGGATGAGATTTGTGTCGAATGTGTGAACAGATCATAGGCTCCGACCAGTCCTTTTTCTTCATCAAGTTCATAAAGTATCCCGCTTGAGCTGCCTACCCATATCTGTCCCAGCGGTGTTATACAGAGTGAGGTAGGAATATTACCATCGGGAAGGGCGTAGGTTGAGACAAAGTCTAACTGTTCGTTGTATTTTATCAGCTTCCCGTTCAGAATGAGCCACAAATCCTCGTTCATATCAAGCATTAAATAGCCTACCATCATCTTTTCCGTGAAAGGGAGTAAGTGAAAACTCTCATCTGCGATGTTATACTTATAAGCTCCCCGGATGGTTCCCACCCATAAGGCCCCCTTGGTTCCGGCAATTATAGACGTAATCCAGTTGTTTCCAATCGAAGAATCTTGTCCGGACTCATTGCGGAATGTGCGGAAAGAATATCCGTCGAAGCGATTTAAGCCGTCGCGTGTGCCAAGCCATATAAAGCCCTGTATATCTTGCGTACAACATGTAATCGTATTATGGCTCAGGCCATCTTGTACCTGGTATTGTTTGAAATAATAAGGCTCAGCGTTCATATTTGTCAGAAAGAACAGGCAGAAAAGCAGGCTATATACCGGTATTTTCATAAGCGTATGTTTTATAAGGGCCAAGATACGATAAATATTTTTCACTGTTTATGCAGAATTATCTCATCCTTATGTCATATCTTCCCAAGGGGGCATCTATGAGATAAAAAGAAAATATTCCGATATAATACTGACTGCTTTTTCCCTGAAAGAGGGTCTATATTTGTCAAACTAAATACCCGGACAATTTTGAATTGCATGTATTTATCGAGAAAGTGTTTTATTTTAAATTATATGAATTACCATGAAAAAAGTAGTTGGTTTATTTCTTGTTTGTTTATTGTGTATCCCTGTTTGTTTACAGGCACAGGGGAGGCAAGGCGGCGAACAGCCGCAGTGGGATCCCGAAAGTACGGAATGGTATTATCCCGTTCCGGTTAAGGTCAGGCCGGGAGAAGGAACCAGACCTCCTTCCGACGCGATTATCCTCTTTGATGGGAAAGACCTTTCCCGGTGGAAAGCTGCGCGTGGTGACAGTGCTGCGGGATGGAAAGTACAAAATGGTGAACTAATCATCGTCCCCGGAAAAGGAGGCATCCGTACCAGAGAATATTTTGGCGATTGTCAGCTGCATATCGAGTTCAGGTCTCCTGCTCCGGGCGAACATAAGGGGCAGAATCGTGGGAATAGCGGTATTATGATGCAGAGCAGGTATGAAATACAGATATTGGACGGAGATGATAATCCGACCTATGTGAATGGAATGGCAGGAAGTATATACAAACAAAGCGCTCCGCTGGTAAATGCATATACCCGGAACGGTGAGTGGCAGATATATGACATCTACTGGAAAGCACCTCGTTTTGCTATCGACGGGAGTGTGGAATCTCCGGCAATAGTAACTGTTGTCTTGAATGGCATCGTGGTACAGAATAACTCCATCGTGAAAGGAACGACCCCTTATACCGGTCTGCCGAAATATATTGCGCACGGACGTATGCCTGTAAGCCTGCAGGATCATGGAACGGAAACGGCTTTCCGGAATATATGGATCAGAAATCTTTAATATAAGAAAAGAATTATAATTATGACAACACGTAGAAATTTCCTGAAAACCTCGTCCGCATGGATGGCAGGTATGGGATTGTCGTCTGTCCTTAGCCCGAAAACAATGGCTTCTATCAGACAGAGCGCTCCGGGCGACCGGGTGAATATTGCCGTGATTGGAACAGGCATGGGGTGTGCAGATATGAATGGTATGCTGGCAAACAACTGGGTACATTGTATAGGAATGTGCGACGTAAACCGGGAACGCCTGGAGAATCAGGCGGCCGACTTTAAAAAACGCTTCCCGGATAAAGCAGGCAATATCAGATTGTATAAAGACTTCCGGGAATTGCTGGACAATAAGGATGTCGATGGCGTGATTATTGCCACTCCGGACCATTGGCATACTTACATTTTTGCAGAAGCATTGCGGGCGGGGAAAGCGGTTTACATAGAAAAACCGGTAGCCAATTCCATCGCAGAATGTAATGTGATGATGGATTTACAGAAGAAATACCGGCAGGTAGTAAGCACCGGTTTATGGCAGACGAGCCAACGCTACTTTCTCGGAGCTAACGAAATACTGAAAACAGGTGTGCTGGGCGATGTCTATAAAGTACAGATATTTCTTTGCCAGAGCACCAATCCGCGTCCGGTAGTAGAAGATAGCGAGGCGCCGGCCACACTCGATTATGATATGTGGTTAGGCCCGGCTCCCGGACGTCCATACAACCAGGCACGTGTCCGCGGATGGAGAGGCTACTGGGATTATGGAGGTGGTCAACAGACCGACTGGGGCGTCCACTGGATTGATTCGGCTTTTGACGGCTTAGCTGCCCTGGGAATGAACAACAGAACCTATCCCCAAGCGGTATTTTCTACAGCCAGTAAAGACCCTGCATCATTCAATGAAACTCCCAGCTGCCAGACAACGATCTTCCAATATGATAATTTTCACATTGAATGGGCGCAACAGGTAGCTTATCTGTATAACCGGAACCAGGGAGTGGTCTGGATCGGCAGTAAGGCCACACTGATATGCAACCGCGATGGCTATGAACTGATACCTGAGAAAAAACAAGACGGTTCACTCCTTGCAGACAGAGCACAAATGCTTGGGAAATTTGAAGACCGCGGCATCATAGACCATACCCGAAACTGGGGAGAATGTATCCGTAAGAAATCAACAGATACCAACAGCCCGATCGATAAAGGAGCTTTCGCAACCATCCTGGCCCATATAGCAAACATTTCGTATAAAACAGGCAGCCACGTAGTCTATGATCCAACGACGAGAAACTTCATCGGCAACTCCGAAGCGAATGCTTTACTGAAACCGAAGTACAGACTCCCATGGGAATTTCCGAAAGTTTGAGCTTCATTCTGTCAGGATTCAGGGAAATGTTGAACAACATTCGTTTCAAAACCTATATACTTTCATCCTCGAAGTATATAGGATCTTCCCCCCGGAACCTGTATCTGTTTCACTCCCGTCCGGTTTATTCCCGTCCGGGAGCAGATTTTTCCGGGACGGGATCGGATTTATTTCGGACGGGAGCAGGAGGACGACTGAAATCCATTGAATCTGCGACAATTTGAATTGAAAATCGACACAGTCAAATGCACCCTTACCGGATAATCGTTGTAAGGTGAATGTCTTTTTTACTTTGGATAAGCTCCTGAGGTATCAAAAAGGCAGATCGTCTTTGTCGCTGGGGGGAGGGGAGTCGGGTACGGCGGGAGCGGAGGCCGGAACAAAGTGTTCCGGTGTGCTCAGCTCCTGATTGGCCGCAGGATCGCCTTCGGTTTTATGTTCTACTTTCCAGGCATTGATGTTGGTAAACCAGCGTCCCTGGTATTCACGGCTCTCAATGTCGAAGAATACGGTTAATTCTTCCCCCATCCGGATGTTGGCCTGTGCAATCCGGTCGGCGCCGAAGAACTGGAAACATACTTTTTTAGGGAATTGGTCGTGTGTTTCCAGTACGTACTCCTGTTTTTTCCATTCATTCCCGTTTTTGCTTGTACCTCCCTGTGCGGGTAAGACAGCAATAATTTTTCCTGAGATATCCATTGTTTTGTCTGATATTAATTCGATTATAGCTGCAAAGATAATATATCTTTTACAAGTTAACCGAATTTAGCCGGCTTTCCCGGCAATTCCGTGAGAAAGATTATCGTTCGGGTTATCCGTCATTTTCTTACACCGATACGTTCGATAAGTACCTTTTTGGGGTCGTACACCTGTCCTTTCCGGTCAACTCCCAGTTCTTTACCTGCTGACATAACAAACCCTACTCCTCCCTCAAAATCTTTCGCACTATCATATTGTATCGAAGTTATTTCTTTTCCTTTCAGATTAATGTATCCATATTTACCTTCAATCTCCACCACGGCATACCCTTCATGAAAGACTCCGACGCTGTCGTATTTCAACGGAGTTATGTGATTCCCTTTCTTATCGATATATCCGAATTTCTTATTCAACTCCACAATCGTCATTCCATTCTGAAAATCATTTGCGCTGTCATATACTACCGGAATGACTTCCTTCCCGTTTCGGGTGATGTAGCCATATTTTCCATTCGTTCTCACGATGGCCAGTTCTTCGGAAAAGCGTCCGATAGATTCATACCTTGATGCCGGTATTTTTTTGCTGTCCTGAGTTATTTTCACCTTGATTGTTTTGTAAGGAGCTGTTATCTCAATCGTATCCATTCTCGGTATGGCAAGGGTATTTTTGAGACACCGGATGGTAAAATCCACTTCTTTTTTTTCAGTCAGCTGGCACCACTCCGGAAGGCGGGTAATCTTCCAGTCGGAAGCTCCGGGCAGTATAATCTTTTTCGATGAGGCATCATAGCCAAATGAATAAACCGTTTCGGATATGGATGTTGTTGCTTCTGCTTCTGCCTGGCTTATTTTAATGGTCTGTATTTTGCCTCCGGATTTGATTTCCAGCTCTGCTTCGCGTTTAGCGCCTGTATTTTCGGAGCAGGAGATAATCAGTGAGTTTTTTGTCCGGTTATCTACTTTGCACCAATCGGGCAAATTCCCTTCTGCCCACCCCGTAATATAGGTCGAAGTGATCCGGAGTGTCTGAGAACCTCCGGAAAGAGGGAATGGAAGCTCTCTTGGATCTACATAAAATTTTAATCCCGTCTGATACACTGTGATGGGAATTTCTATCTTATCCGCTTTTATTTTAAATGTATCAATCCGGTCAACCTCCTCTTGATATTCAGCACAGGAAATCGAAATACGACCGTTGACACTGTCTTTGGAGACAGTGAACCAGCTCGTTTCCTTCGTCTCCAGCGACCAATCCTGCACGTTGGTCATGGGAACGATATACTGAACACCTTCATGATAGGGCATAAATCTCCGTTCCTCTTCCTCCGGCTTAACGCTCAGGAAAGGTTCGGGGCCTGATTGTTCAACGACGACAACCCTACCGGAATCTCCGGCTATCACCTCAAAACTCACTTGTCTCGCGAAAGGAACCTTATTCTCGTCGCATACGATTGTAACATACTCGTTTCCTTTCGTTATCTCGCACCAGTTATCCTCGGCAAACGGCTCAATATACCATTCTACGTTGGAAGTGACAATCACACTCTGCTCATCTTTGCGGAAGGTAAAGCGGACTGTGTCTCTGGAAATACTCAGCGAGGGAACAACTTCTACCGGTGGGGCTTCAGCAGGCACAGGCGTAGTCGCCTTTCTTACACTGCGTATTTTCTCTCTGGCGGCAGCAATTTTCTTTTCGAGTTCGGCAGCTGCATTCGCCGGTTGGGGATTGACTTTTTTGGATGATTCATAATATCGTATGGCATCATTAAAGTCTGTAAGGGCTGCCTGATATTTTTTTGAATTAAAATTACTTACCCCGGAGTTGTATTTTGAGTCACCCCGTCCGAGAAGCGTCTCATACGCCTGATACTGCTGTGCCAGACTACTGTTCCGGGCACTGAAAACGACTAACAGAATAATAAAAACTATCTTCAAAAAAATACTACTCGCTTTCATAATCATTTATTTTTATACGTGTCTAATAAACCTTTGGTATCCGGATCGTCTTTTAAAGCCAATGCCTTTTCAAGAAAGTCAATAATATTGGGATATAATTCCTTATCATCCATGCCGATATATGTTTCTGCATTTTCCACATGCATCCGGAACAGGCTATCTGTTTTATGAGTCAGCACAGCTATCTGATTCCGGATATATGGGGTATGGGTATTGGCTATCTGATAGGTTACAGCCATATCGTCTGCCCTCCGGTAAGTTTCGAGTGCCTGTTTTAAAGTTCTCTCTTCCTGCAGAAGGAAGAGGCTGTCGCCCAAGGCGACTAATTCTGCAAATTCTTTTTCCTGCTCATTAACCGGCGTGTTTTTTAAGAGGGAATCCTTTCCGTTAATAAGCAGAAATGCGGCAATACCGAGTACGATAAGTATGGTTATTATGCTGCCCGTCACTATTTTCTTATTTGTTTTCCGGGGTTGGGCACGGGTTGCTTTCAACTCATCCTCTTCCGGGATTTCTTTTTCCGGGAGTGGAGGCAAGTTCTGCGAATCGGCTTCGTCTGACTTAAAACCTGAGAAATCACAAGGCTGTGCGCGTTTATGTGCTTCAGTCCATTCCACAATCCGGGCAGCCGTAGGCCTGTCCCACGGGTCTATGTGCAGGCATAGAGAAACAATTGTTTTCAAATCCTGCGACCAGCTATCCTTCATATCCGGTATTTCAGCTCCGCTTTTTAAAATTATGCCTCCATGCATTCCAAAGGGAGTATCCCCTTCCAGTAATTCGTAAATAGTAGCTCCTAAGGCCCATACATCGCTGGCCTTGACAGCCGTCGGATTCCGGCTGAAACGTTCCGGCCCCATATAGGAAAGCGTACCGCTATTCGTCGGAGAATCTTTCAAATTCATGCTTCTCCTCAGCGTATGGCGAACCTTTACGCTGATGCCAAAATCTGTAATCAGGAAATTATGATTCTCATCCATCATGATATTATCAGGTTTAATATCCTGATGAATAACAGCCGGTTCCTGCGAATGGAGATAATTCAGGCCGGAAGCCACGTCATGCAGAAACCGCCAGGCCATGTCTTCGTCCATCTGCCCAATCATTTTCGAAACGGAGCCGAACTTACAATAAGGCATAATCAGGTAAGGCCTCCTTTCTTCTTCGTCAAAGAAGGTAGGCTTCAGCAAATTACTGTGATTCAGATTAAATACCAAAGCAAATTCCTGCGTAAATATTTGTACGCCATCCTCATCCAGCCCCGTACCGGGAGCATACACCTTTAACGCTATTTCCAATCCGGTCTTTGAGTCTTCGGCCAGCCAGACTTCGGAATACCCTCCTCTCCCCAGTAACCGGATCAGGTGATAGCGATTGTGAAATAATATATTTTCTTGTAATTCCATATCTGTTTTTTCGGTTCTGTCTTCACTCATCCTTGTCCGGCAGGAGCAGAGAATAGCCAGTGATAAATAGAAATTCCCCATTCCCGGATTTCATTCCCATATTGATAGATAGAGAAACCTCCTGCCAGCAGCAACAAAAGTAAAAACAAAATAAAAAGGAATTTAGATTTTTTCTTTGTATTACCTGATTCGGTTCTTATCAATTCCGGACCCGGATCGTCAGACTGAAGTTTTTCCTCTGCTTCCTCCTCCTCATTTTCAGCTCCCGATACGACCTGGCAAAGCACAATGGTTACATTATCATCCCACCCGGCCTGATACGAACGCTCCCATAAGGCATTACGGATAGCTCCCGGGCTGCTGATGTTTTCACTTATCGCATTTTCTATTTCCGCATCACGTAATACTCCGCATAAACCATCACTGCACAGCAAAAAGATATCTTCATTTCGCAGGGGAAATTCGCGGATATCGGGATTTGCTTTGCTACGGGTATCTCCCAGACTGCGGGTAATGATATTATTTTCGGGATGATCGAAAGCCAGTTCAGGGTTTAATTTTCCCGTATCTACCAATTCCTGCACATAGGAGTGGTCGTGACTCAGTCGTACCAGCCCATCGGTTGCATTGAAGCAGTAAGCCCGGCTATCGCCGCACCAAGCTACATAAATGCTTTTATCAACCAGCCAGGCAAGAACAATCGTACTGCCCATCCCTCGTTTGCCTTTGTCGGAATCACCTTCATTTTTTATGACCTGGTCGGCAGCCTGAATAGCCCCTCTGATATGCTTTTTTATCGATTTGGAATTCGCCAGCGTATCATCTGTCAGATTGGAGGGAGCAAACCATTCTTTGATCGTATCAATAGCAAGAGCGGATGCGACTTCGCCGGCATTCATCCCTCCCATTCCGTCAGCCACTACCAATAAGGCTCCTCTGGAGGATAATTCTACTTCTTCATCCGTAGTAAAACTCCATTCTTCTTCATTTAAGTTGGCACCTACCTGATAATTATCTTCATTATTGGGGCGGCCGGCGGATTCACACCGAACGGCTATTCTGAATTTTACGTTTGTCATATATCAGAAACTGTTTTTAGTCTTTCTTTGATGGAGAGAATACCTCTTTTATTTTCTCAAAGATATTTTTTGTTCCATCATTTTCATTATTTTCGACAGGAGTTAAGCCATCCTTATTTTCAGTAGGCGCCGAGGTTTCCTTCTTTTCTTTAGCGGTAGTTATTTCCGACAGTACTCCTGTTATTTTCTGCAGATACCATTTGTTATCACTTTCGGAAATTAATCCCACTAACTGATAGGAGATTTGTCCTGCAGATGCTACGGGAACGATGTATATTCCTCCTGCTATGATCTTATTACGCTCGACGGAAGGAACAGGCATTTCATACGTTTTCTGACTGCTTTCCAATTGAAGTTCGTGTGGATTAAGAACTAAAAAGGAACCAACAGAGCCTATCGTTTCCAGTGGTTTATCAAGAACCACCCAGACAAGCCATCCATTCTGAATGCCATTTCTGACCTCTGTCGAAAATCCTTTCCCGTTGAAAATTTTAGTGTTTTTTACATGCACGAATGGCTTCGACAAGGTTGCACATGAATCGGTGACAAACGTCATTTCCTGGAGATTGTCAGAGTAGAACGAACGATATCGGGCCCCGGAAAGTACCGGTTCGTATGATTTATTTGTCCGGTAAGAATCGTAATTGGAATCATAGTCCCATGGACGAAGTACCTTCTCATCTGTATAAAATCCCGTAGTTGTTTTTATCCCTAAGGAATAGGTAAAACCAAAAAAAGGATTATTGTCCCGCCCATAATATTTGGGAGGTTTAACACTTACATCTTTTAATTGATAGCCTTGCCGGATAATAAAAAAAACATCTTTTACCGCTTCTTCAATGAGTCCCGGATTTACATTTGAAGTCGTTTTTATTGAAGGATATATAGACTGAGCTTCCAGAAAATGTAAGCTTATAAAAAAAACAATTATACATAAAACTATTTTTTTCATATTCATTGCGTATTTATGGTGTAGTATTCCCGCGGAAGATTTAACTTTTAATCTGTAATGGCTGAAATCGGAACAATGCGTCCCTTTTCATAGCTGTTTCCCGAAACGACTCCGATTACCTGATATGCTCCATTATTTTTATACAAAACAGGCCCTCCGGAATTGCCTGATTCTGTGTTATCATTGGAAACCATTAAGGTCATATCTACATCCAGACCCGGACGAGAAACACGGCAGGAAGAATTAATCGGGACAATGTGATTCAGATTTTCCGCACCTCTTCCATGAGGGAAACCTAAGACATCCAATTCCGTTCCGGCAGGAAGATCCGGGGAGAAATTATAATCCAGTCCGATGTTCAGACCTGTATTATAACAAGCCCAATCATGGCGGATGATGGTGGATGTTCTCAAATCAAATGTCCGTCCATTTCTACTGATAGTTTCGGTTATTTTATCGCCTCCTCTGTTACATAAAAACTGTTCATTTGTAAACGTTAATGTACGACCCGAACCTGAAATCGCTTTATAGTGCATCACCACTTTTCCTCCATTATGAGCTAAGATATTAAGTTCTGTCATATAATCTTTTTCGCTTTTATCAGACAGATATTGGTAATACATCCAAGTCTCGATAACATGGCGTGCTGTAACAAACTTACCATCTTTTAATAAGAATCCCGTTCCTACAACAGGATCCCTTCGATTAGGCACTCCCTCTTCCTCTATTCCATTAAGATTCGTAATAACCCATTTCTCTAAAAAAATAGCATAAACAAACTGACTGCAATGGCTGATTTCAGTTAATGCAGCATTGACAACTGTTGCGCTGCCATCGGTAGAATTTGTTTTAGCTTCCGATGTCTCGCTCTTTACAGACGAACTCGCATTGCCGCCCTGTGGAGTCACACGACTACTATTCTCATTATTTCTGGCTAATATTCTCACATTATTTACTTCTTTTGAAACATCGGCTATCATTTTTTCATATTCATCCTGCTTAATATCAAGCAGAGCCAGCTCATTATTCAGAGAATCTACTTTCCATGCATTGTTTTTATTGGCATACATTAAAGCTATGATTTCTTCAGATTTTTTCTTCATTTCGTCCTGGGTGGAATACCCCCAATAGACAGCCCCGGCAACGACTAATACCAGAAGAATGGATAAAATAGTTAATCCTTGTTTGTAGGGTCTCAGCGCCTGATGGCGGAAAAGGCTCAGGCGGCGCGACAATCCGATACTACCAACGGATGCTTTATTACCGGTTGGTATAATAAATCCTATTTTGGGTCCGTTTGCCGACAACCGTATTTCGTCCCCGTTCTGTAAATACCATTCCTTATGTACCTCCCTGCCGTTGAGGAATGTCGGATTTGTTTTGGATAAGGAAATTAATTTCCATCTGTCGCCCTCTCTGGCAATGGCTGCGTGGCGGCGGCTTACTGTGGTGAACGATTCATCGAATCTCACCTGACATCTCGGGTCTCTGCCTAATTCGATTTGATCGACGATAATCTCCTGAGATTCTCCTGCCCGGTGATATCTGGAACTCACTTTATGTTCCAGAATATAATAGCTCCTGCCGGAACCTCCGAAAAAAGAACCGATACCGGCTCCGACAGAGCCTCGAAATGAACGATTGTAGGATTGTGTCTGGTGTCCCATACTTGTATTTTTTAGTGTATATAATTAATCAATATCCTTCTGCCCGCAATTTAGTATCGCCAATGGTTATAATATCTCCGGGATAGAATGGTTTGCCATTGGGAGATACTTCGGAAGAATTTACATACGTCCCGTTCAACGAGTTTTTCCATCTTCCGGGAGCCGATTTATCCCATTGGCCGTCCCTGATATACCAAACGGCCGAATATTCGTCCCATTCCAGCGTACAATGTTTACGCGAAATCAGACTGCTTTGTCTTTCCGTAATGGGAACGGCATTGAATACTCCCATCTCTTTGCGTCCCATAAGGAGAATCCGGCTTCCTTCTTTTAAGAAATCATTCAGTTTATATACCTGGCCGTATTCTTCCCCCTGCATAATACGCAGCAAAACGCCATGAACCACTTTCCGCTGAAAGTCGGGTAGCCCCAATTGTCCGGCAGATTCGTCGGGTGGTGTATCAGGATGCATATTCCCCGGGAAAACTCTCAGCACTTCCTCTACGGTTTGTAACCTTAATTTGAAATCAGCGATTAAACAGCCTTCAATAACGTTATTGAAACCGGACGCTCTTTTTGTTTTTATCAGCGTTTCCCTGTTCCAGTTGTTTTCGCGCCCTCTTTTGATGTAAAGCGCCAGATCGTTTTCGTTTTCTAACTTACCAAAAGGTAACTCACCTGTAAGTAATTGATACATCATTACTCCGAAAGAGAATATATCTGTAGTAGGAAGTACGGTTGACTCGCCACGCTTGGGAGTGACTTGTTCGGGAGGCATATAGGCGTAGGTGCCGAATATCTGCGTAGGTTTGCCCAGTATATTTTTTTCCGTCATACGTTTATTCCTGTCGCCCGATATCCCGAAATCGGTTAAAGCAGCTTCACCCGTTTCTTTTATCAGTACATTTTCAGGTTTCAGGTCGCGGTGTACTTTTCCGCATTTATGCAAATCTTTTAGCCCCAGGAGGATTTGATGTCCGATTTTCACTAAATCGGGATTTGAGCTTTTTACTAATTGCATCAGGTCGCCCTTTGAACAAAACTCCATTACAATAAACGGGTTCCCTTCCGTAAAGCCATGTGCAATAGATTGTACTAAATAACGGCTTTTGATTTGTCCCGTTTCAAATTCCATATCAAAACGATTGACAAGCTGCTGTCGGATTTCCGGATGTACCTCCCAGAGTTTGAGTAATTTTAAGGCATATACACTCCCCTCCGTATTTCTGACTTTAAATACTTTTCCGAAAGATCCTTCTCCCAGGACTTTAATCACAGAGTATCTGCCATTAATATGATCCCCCGGTTGATAATTGCATCTTGCAGCTACGTCTTTCATTTCTCTGTTTTCAGATAGAAAATATAAACCGGCGATTCCCAAGTATAATGATATCTCCGTTCTTCAGTTCTTTCTTTTCACCCACGTGAATAAAAGTTGTTTTCATTTCGCTTCTGTCTTCGATAAACCACTTATTATCTTCATACAGTAAGGCAGCCTGTTCTTTGGAAGTGATGGTCAGATTACCCGGTTCCGTATTATCCCGCTTTAGTATGACTTCCTTTCCGGTGAAATCAATAGGAGTTACATTTGTTTTTTCATTTTCCGCTGCCAGCGGCGTCAGCGAACAGGTGCAGACATTGCTTTGAGGAGGTATTGCCCAGGGGTTCACCGTCGTACGCTTATCAGCCCAGGCAAGCGGACGTTTGTCTTCATGCTCTTTTATCTCCTTTCCGGGTATGTCGTCAGCCTGTCCGGTCTCTAAGAGATACCCGCAGTTAGGGCAGGATTTTTCATTAGCCCGTACGCGATAATCACATTTCGGACAGCTTACCGGAGGAGCTTCATCCCTCAGTTCTTCGCCGTCTCGCCTTGTTTTTCCTAAGTTATTACTCATATCGGCAGATTTACCGGAAGCATCCAGGGCCGTGTAATTATAAGCGCCTCCTTCCCTTGGGGCCTCCATCGGATTGTTTAAAGGAACATTGCATTTCTCGCATCTGGTATTTTCCTCGGGATTATCCCCCCATCCACAATTTTCACATCTCATACAGGCTATTTTTTAAGTGTTAGTTCTATATTCCTTGTACTTTACAAGTTCATCCCTTCGTATTTGTCTTCATCACCGGCAAATATATAAAAATCTTTAAATTAAAAGACGCCGGCCCCGGCTCTGGGTACCTTTATTATAAAAGCCTAATTGATAATGAATCAGTTAGGTTTTTTTGTTTAAAAAATTGTTCCCGAATTGTTCCCAAACAGAATTAATACGGGAAAAAAGAATG
>JAISZA010000090.1 GCA_031269535.1 Tannerellaceae bacterium | reverse complement strand
TTTTACCTCCATCAGTTGCTCACTCCGGCTCCGACTCAGTTGTTTTACCTCCATCAGCTGCTCACTCCGGCTCTAACTCAGTTGTTTTACCTCCATCAGCTGCTCACTCCGCCAACTACCCTGCCGGATATTATCTGCGGACATCATTAGGCTGCCCTTTCAGGGCGCCTACCGGATTATTCTGTTTTATACCCTGGGTTCCGTGATGAATGCGGGTGCATGTCAAAATCGTCATTACGGGTCGTCCTTGCGAAAGGGAGGGTGAAGCAATCCAGACCGGGCAGCCTGGATTGCTTCGTACCTCGCAATGACGGTGGAAATCCATTGAATCTGCGACCATTTGAATTGAAAATCGACGTAGTCAAATGCACCCTTTATCCCTTAACATTTTTTTTATTCCATTTATGTAACGGAATCCGGGCTTCGTACGTCTTAACAGAAAACAGGCAAGGCCACCCTGAAACTGACATTAAAAAAAAACAAGAAACTTATGAAACCAGTATTGATCGTATTCATACTGTTTACCAGTATGATAGAGGGAGTCTTTTCCCAGAATATAAGGATACAAGGCATCGTAAAAGATGCGAAAAACAAGGAAGCGCTGGAGTTTGCCAACCTCGTCCTGCAAACAGCCGATTCCGCTTTTGTAGCAGGTGTAAGCTCCGGCTCGGAAGGGCGTTTCATATTCACTGCTGTAGCGCCGGGCAATTACCGGCTCAGCGTATCCAACCTGGGATATGCCCCGCAATCCTTCTTCCTGAAAGAGATAAAAGAAGATACAGACCTGGCCGACATCCTGCTGGAAGACGAATCCATCGCGCTGGGAAATGTGACCGTCAGCGCCTCGAACCTGAGCAGCCGCATCGACAAAAAACTGATCTATCCCTCCGAACGACAGCTGAAAGCCTCGACGAACGGATTAGACCTGCTGCAACAACTCATGCTCCCTAAACTCATGGTAAACCCGCTTTTCAATGAGGTCTCCCTGCCCGGCGGAGGCGAACTGCAATACCGCATCAATGGGGTCAAGGTCGAAATTCAGGATATCGTGGCTTTGCTGCCGGCAGATATCATACGCATTGAGTTTCATGATAATCCGGGCCTGAGGTACGGAAATGCCGAAGTCGTGCTCGACTACATCGTACGCCGGCCCGAAACCGGCGGCAACCTGGGGCTGAACCTGAGCGACGGCATCTATACCGCCTGGGGAAACAACTACATCAACGGAAGAATAAATCACAAGAAATCGGAGTTCTCGCTCAACTACGGTATCAGTCACCGCGATTTCTACCAGATGTGGCGGGATAACGAAGAGCGGTTCGCCTTTGCCGACGGCTCGAGCCTGCACCGTAAAGAGGCAGGCGAACCCGGCCATGGAGAGATGTACTGGCAGAACCTGAACACGGCTTACAGCTTTCAGAACGACAACAGCATGTTTCATGCGACCTTCCGCTATTATATACATAACCAGCCGCATTTCGACTATACGGGCATCCTTTATAATGTGGCCGACCCGGCGGATGCTGTCCGTATGACCGACCAGGCGGTCTCAGAAACCTACCGCCCTGCCCTCGACCTGTATTACCAGCGAAACCTGAAAAACAACCAGACACTGGTGATTAACCTGGTAGGCACATCGAATCATACCGACAACAACCGCATCTACCGGGAAAGCCGCGACGGCATCCTGCTCACCGACGTCAACAACCAGGTAAGCGGACGGAAATATTCGTGGATAGGCGAAGGCATTTACGAAAAGAAACTGGGCGAAAGCCGCATCAGTGCAGGCCTGCGCCATACCCAGGCCTACTCGGACAATACCTACCTGAACGGGCATCGTTATACGACGAAAATGAATCAGGGAGAGACTTTCCTGTACAGCGAGTTTAAAGGCAAAGCCGCGAAGCTGGATTATACCATCGGAGCAGGACTGACCCGCTCTTATTTCGGGCAGGCAGGGGATGAGGATTACGACTACTATACTTTCAATCCGCGCCTCGTTCTGCACTATACGCTTCCCGGACGTTCGTCGGTCCGGCTGCGAACAGAGCTCAACAATTCCTCTCCTTCGCTGTCGAACCTGAGCGCCGTGAGCCAGATCGTGGATTCGCTGCAGCTCCAGCGTGGGAATCCCTCGCTGAAACCCTTCGTGCGCTCTTTTTCCGAACTCACCTATGAGTTTCAGAAAGGTATCTTCTACACTGACCTGAGGGGAACCTATGAATACCGCCCGAATGCCATCATGGACGAAAAATACCTGGAAGGCGATAAGATCGTACAGACCTGGAACAATCAGAAAAGCTGGCAACGCCTGAGCAGCCGCCTGACGCTACGCATAGGCCCTGTGAAAGATATCTTCCAGCTGGGTTTGACGGGAGGTATGAATCATTACCTCAGCCACGGAAATACGTACCGGCATCGCTATACCAACTGGTTCACTTATCTGGAAGGCTCGGCTACTTACAAAGGATTCATGGCATCCCTCGGCCTGGAAACAGCCTGGAACTGGTTCTACGGCGAAACGATGGAAGGAGGAGAGAACATTCATTATGCCATGCTGGGATATAAATACAAGGAATTGTCGTTCATGCTGGGAATGTTCAATCCTTTCGCAGATAACTATAAGCAGGAAACGGAAAACCGCTCGCAATACGCCTCTTACAAAAAGACAAACTATATCAACGAAAGTTCCCGTATGTTGCTGCTGAGATTCAGCTACAACTTCTCCTTCGGACGCACCTACAAAGCCGGAGAACGACGACTGAACAATGCCGACGAAGATGCAGGAGTCATGAGCACGGGAAAATGAAAAGAGTGAGCAGAAAATAATCTTTTTCATATAACTCGCGTCGGAGGGCTTCAATCCACGATCCGTACGGCTCCTTTATCGGCGGAGGAGACCATCCGGGCATAGGCTCTGAGCGCTTTGCTGACGGTCCTTTGGCGGAGGGGGGTAAAGGCTTCGCTCCCGCGGCTCTCTTCTTCGCGGCGGCGCTCCTCCAGTTCGGCCTCGCTTCGTTTCAGGTTTATGGTGCGCGAAGGGATATCTATCTCAATGAGGTCGCCGTTGCGTACGAGTCCGATGGCGCCACCTGCCGCTGCTTCAGGTGAGACATGTCCGATGGAAAGGCCGGATGTACCTCCGCTGAAGCGTCCGTCGGTGATCAGTGCGCAGGCTTTCCCCAGGTGCCGGCTCTTGATATAGGAGGTAGGATAAAGCATCTCCTGCATACCCGGCCCTCCTTTCGGCCCTTCATAGAGAATCACTACGACATCGCCGGAGGAGACCTCACCGCTCAATATTCCTTCGCAGGCCGCTTCCTGCGAATGGAAGACCCGGGCAGGGCCTGAGAAACGGAAGATACTCTCATCCACACCCGCCGTCTTTACCACACAGCCATCCCGGGCTATATTCCCATACAAAACGGCCAACCCGCCGTCTTTCGCGTAGGCATGCGCCAGGTCCCGAATACAGCCGCAGGAACGGTCGGTATCCGTTTTTTCAAAATAAACTTCCTGCGCACCCATCGACAGCATAAAGCCCCCCCCTGCCGGAGCGCTCCGGTAGAGACGAAGGGCTTCCTCGCTTACCCGGGGCGAGGTGATTGCATATTGTTCGATGGCTTCGGCCAGGGTGAGTCCGTCCACACGCTGCACCGAGCCGTTTATCAGGCCGGCAGTCAGGAGCTCATTCAGAATAGCCAGCACCCCTCCGGCGCGATTCACATCCTGGATATGATAAAGGGGGGTATTGGGAGCCACTTTACACAGGACAGGCGTCGTGCGCGAAAGGAGGTCGATGTCGTGCATCGTGAAATCAACTTCCGCCTCCCGGGCCACCGCCAGCAGATGAAGGACGGTATTGGTCGAACCTCCCATTGCGATATCCAGCGTCATGGCATTGAGGAAGGCTTCGCGGCCGGCAATCTGCCGGGGTAAGACGGACTCATCGCCGTCGCGATAGTACTTATAAGTGTTCTCTACGATTAAACGGGCCGCTTTCAGGAAAAGGGCTGTGCGGTTGACGTGCGTAGCCAGGATGGTCCCGTTACCCGGTAAGGAGAGACCAATGGCTTCGGTCAGGCAGTTCATCGAATTGGCCGTGAACATGCCGGAGCAGCTCCCGCAGCCCGGGCAGGCCGCCCGTTCGATCTGTTCGACCGTTTCGTCGGCCACGGAATCATCGGCCGCCTCTATCATGGCATCGATCAAATCCAGACGCCGTGTACCCAGTTCGCCCGCTTCCATCGGCCCTCCGGAGACAAAGACGGCGGGTATGTTCAGCCTCATGGAAGCCATCAGCATCCCCGGCGTGATCTTGTCGCAATTACTGATACAGACCATGGCATCCGCTTTATGCGCATTCACCATATATTCTACGCTGTCGGCAATCAGGTCTCTCGAAGGCAGCGAATAAAGCATGCCTTCGTGGCCCATAGCGATGCCGTCGTCGATGGCGATGGTATTGAACTCGGCGGCAAAACAGCCCTGTTTCTCAATTTCAGCTTTTACCACCTGGCCGATCCCATGGAGGTGTACATGTCCCGGTACGAACTGCGTAAACGAATTAACAATTGCAATAATGGGTTTGCCCATCTGCTCTTCTTTCATTCCGTTGGCTCTCCAGAGCGCGCGTGCTCCCGCCATGCGCCGCCCTTGTGTGCTGCCGGCGCTTCTCAGTTTATTTTTCATTCCGTTATCTATTAATCATGAACTATGGTGTCGTATTATCTGTTTCCCCCGGGCTTCTTTTTCAGGTATTCCGGCGGCATGGCAAGCGGATTGCCGTCGCGCTGGGCATAATAGTGAGGGAGGAGGAGCTCGAGTCCGGCTTCGTGAGAGAGGTCGTGTATGCGCTGATTCAGGTCTGAATAAATCTGGGACAGGCGATCGGCTTCCTTCACGTAGGCATTGATCTGGTAAATGGGGTACGAATCCGCTAAAGCCGTTTCGAGGACAAACGGTTTGGGCTGGCTTTCCACGCCCGGTGTTTCCGTGGCAGCCCGTATCAGCAACTGATGCACCTGCTGCCAGGGGACTTCGTACCCGAAGCCTACATTCGTATGAATAATCAGGCCGTATTCCCTGGCCGAAGCACTGTAATTAGTCGTATGAGACGACATGATGAATGCGTTGGGGATCGTGACAATCTCGTTCTTGGGAGTGCGCAGGCGGGTGACGAAAGGTGTTTTTTCGATCACGTTTCCTTCGGTCTCATTCAGTTTGATACGATCGCCTATTTTGAACGGACGCATATAGGTAATCACGAAACCGGCAATGATATTCCCGATCACCGTCGTAGAGCCGAGGGAGACAATCAAACCGACAAACACGGAAATACCTTTGAACACATCCGACTGCGAACCGGGCAGATACTGGTATATCATCGCTACCATAAAGGCATAGAGAAGGAAGCGGATGATATTGAAGGTAGGCTGCGCCCAGTCGGGGTAGAAACCATTGAGCCTGAGCTTCCCGCTTTCTATCTCCTGGGAGATGTAGCGCACTCCTTTAATCGTATAGCGAATACACAGGTAGATGATTGTGATAATAAACAAATTGGGGATATAGCTCACCACCGACCAGAAGATCATCTTTACCGGCTCGAAAACATACGAAAACAAGGTGACGGCAATAGACTTCGTCTGCGGGAAGATAGAGAACAACATCGGAACGCTGAACAGCAGCTGGACAAGGATAAGAATCCATTTCAGCACCTGTGAGAAGAAAAGCAGGATGAGGCACTGCCGGCGGGTATCCAGAAACTCGTAATCGCGGACAATGATCGGTTTCAGCCGCGTTCGTTTCAGGCGGATGATCCGGCGCCTCAATTTACAGAACGCATAATTGGTCAGTTTAATCAGCAGTATCTGTATGGCGACGACCAGAATGGAAAGCCCGGCCCTTTTGACCATCTGTTGTATCCCGTAGGTTTTTTTCAGTTTCCCGATCTTTTCCGAAATAGGGGTATAATACAGTTGTGCCAATTCCTCCCGGGTGATTCCCAGCCATGCTGCGTCCCGGTCAGTAATACTGAGGATGACCTCTTCGCCGTACATAATATCCGTGATATAGGTTCCTTTTTCGATATGGAGGGTATCGTTTCTGAAGTGCAGGCTTTTCCCTGTCTGCAGAATTGCTTCCTGAGCATTTTCTGCCCGGCGTCCGGCAGTGAGTCCTCCCTGTCCGGAATAGAGATGAAACAAAGTATCTCCTTCTACTACGACAGCGACAGGAGAGGGCATTTCAGTAACGGTCAGTGTGTCGGATTGTGCACGAACAACCGATGAAATCGTACAAACAGCAAATATAAGTACCCAAAACAGCTTTTTCATTGAGATATGAGTTTAAATAATACACTCGGTTATTTTAAGTGCAAAGATACGAATAAGTAAAGATGTTATTCCATTTGTATTCCCGGATTTTGTATGGCAGGATTTCAGGGGTAGACTGTTCTTTTAATCTCTCCCATATCAATCGCTTTCCTCACCAATTCCGTGGGATTATTTGCATTTATTTTCTGGTTAAGGCTTTTGTGATAGCTTTTGACGGTCTGGATGCTCAGTCCGAGCCGATCGGCTATTTCCTGGTTGGTATATCCATCCGCCACTCCTTCGAGCACCTGTCGTTCGCGCAGGGTGAGTCGTACGGAGTGTTCTTCTGTTTTTTTCATCCTCGTTTCAATCTCGAAACTCACAAACCGCCGGCCTTTCATCACGGTTTCGAGTCCTGTAATCAGCTCTTCGGCCAAATCGGCTTTCAGCATATAACCCGCGGCTCCGTTGGCCATCGCCCTCCGTGTGAACGAATATTCTTCGTGCGAAGTAAGGATCAGCACTTTCAGCTCAGGATAATGGTTCAGTATCTCAGCACAAAAACTTATCCCGTCGCCGTCAGGCAGTTTCAGGTCGAGCAGCAGGACGTCGGGTGCTCCGAACGCCAGGGCTTTCCTGCATTCGGCAAGCGAATACGAGATGCCCGATACCGTTGCCACATCGGAGTTTTCGATCAGGAGGGATATGCCTCCGGCCACCAGTTTATGGTCGTCTGTAATATGCACCTGTATCATGGTTGTCCGCCTTCTATTTCAATACTCACTTCCGTGCCCTGGCCGGGGGAGGAACAGATGTTCAGTTTCCCCCTGGCAGCAGTTACGCGGGTGTAGATATTATCTAATCCGGAGCCGGAGACTCTGGTTTTGCAGGGGTCGAAGCCGATGCCATCGTCGCAGACCGTCAGGGCTATCAGTTCTTTGTCAACGATCAGCTGGATGTCGATATTTGAAGCTCCGGCATGTTTCAGGGCATTGTTCACCAATTCGTAGGTACAGCGATAAAGGAGAATCTCCAGGCTGGAGTCTAAACGGGCATCGCTGCCTGCATAGCGGAAATGAGCGCCCGGAACGGCCCGGCAGAAATCTCCTACCGACGATTTAAGGCCCTCGCGCACCAGCGATTCGGGCATGATGTGGTGGGCGATGCGCCGCAGTTCACCGATCGATTCGTTGAGTATCCCTAAAGCTCTTCCCAAGTGTTCCACATCGGAAGCCTCCATCATGGAATACGACTTTATCTCTTTCAGATTCAATTTAATAAGAAACAACATCCCTCCCAGTCCATCGTGGAGGTCGCGGGCCAGGCGGGAGCGTTCGGCATTTTCACCGTCGAGCACAGCCCGGGCGGCAATGAGTTGTTTTTCCTGTTCCAGTTTTTCCACCTGTTGCTCGGCCAGGCGTCTCTTCTGAACGTTCAGCCGGTGGCGGAAAAACAAAAGTCCGAAAGCCAGGAGTATGATAAGAAGCAGGGCGCTGCTCAGGCCGGTATAGAGTGCCCGTTCCTTTTCCAGCAAGGTAATGCGCATTTCCTTTTTTTCGGTTTCGTATCTGACTTCCATCTCAGTCAGGGAATCATGCAGGCTTTTATCGTTCAACTGTTTACTCATTTCGTAATACTTACGGAAGAACGCGGCTGCTTTCTCTTTATTTCCCAGGAAGATATTCGACAAAGCGATATCAAATGTCAGGTCGAGGCCCGAATCGATTGAGAGAGAATCGATTTCCCAGGCCTTGGAGGCTGCCCTGTCACATGCTTCGTAGCGCTCCTGTACGCGGTAGATATTTGCGAGGGTTTTCCAGGCGACGACCCATTTATCCGGCGAGTCGAACTCTCCGGCCAGCTGCAAACATGCGCGGGCATACTCCTCTGCCTTATCATATACCTTCAGGCCTTCGGAATAAATCTGCGCCAAAGCCTGCATGGCGGCAAATTCGTATCCTCTGGAGCCGAGGCTGCGGCAAATCTCAACCACCTTCAGCTCATACTCCACAGCTTCTTCGTATCTGCCCTCTTCGTAGCAGATGGCTCCGAGATTGTAGTAAATGCCGCATTTCCCGGCCGGGTCATTCATCTCTTCCACGATTGCTCTTCCTTTTTCCAGATAATAGACAGCCCGTTTATTATTATTCAGGGTGCGATAGACAGCTGCTATGTTGTTCAAAACCGTTGAATACATTTTTTTATCGCCCAGGCGCTCATGGATAGCCAGGGCTTTCAGGAAATATTCGACTCCCAGCGTATAATTATTCTGTTTGCAGTAAGAAACGCCAAAGGAGATATAAGCGGCTGCCTGCAGTTCCCCGGCATTGGTCTCTGCGGCCAGGTCGAGCATTTTCCCGAAACAGGCAAAAGCCTTCTGAAAATCCGCCTTCTCATCGGCGGCAAGACCCAGATACTGATAAAACTCCGCCTCCATGATTTTATTCTTTTCCTTTTGGGCGAGCGCCAGACCTTTTTCCGCATACAGGATGAGTTGCTCCGTATCGTCTCCGATATGGTTACATATTTCTTTGTAAAGACGGATTTGTCCGGCAGCCGTCAATACCGAGGTATTCAGGACGTGGATCAATGAGTCTGCCTTTTGTGCCTGTATGGCAAGGATGACGGCAAAGCATGTCAGCATACAGATGGACTTTTTCATGGCTTATTCTATACCTCCCCCTATCCGCAGGGGGTATGCTTACAACAGGGTTTTCCCTTTTTCGGTAGTAAAATATTTCTGCAGAGGGCTGGAAGGTTTGGTCGGTATGCGCATGGCTAAGAGTCCTTCTTCCAGGAGTGGGTGTATGATGTTTTTCCGGAAGCGGGTGCGGTTCGATTGTTTGGCTATCCGCATCATATCCTGTATAGGAAGTGGTTTCACACAAGCTTCCAAGACGCTTTCGGCCTTTTCTACATACGAGATATCAATAGAAGGGCAGGCATCCGCGAGGCGGGAGGCATAAACCGGCCATTCTCCGGGCGTTCTGAGGGCGGCAGGAGGGGTACGGGGGGCAGCTCCGGAAGAAAGCAGGCTCAGGTCGTCGAGCCCTTGCTCATTTCCGTAAGAGAGGGAGAAAACGAATCTCTCGGCATGTTGCACCTCCACTTTTACTTCATAGCTCTTATCATAGAAAGGAGCATAGCGGAGGATGTTGTTCTTCCCCGAACCCGGTTCATCAATCCATCCCATCTCCTGAAAAACGCCGGCAATGAGCGGATTGCTTCGTTGAATGCCGAGGCCGGCGAAGGTTTTCTTTTCACCGGAGGAGAAACGTATCCCGTTTTCCGTGATCACTCTGTCGGAGAAGATAAGCAGCCGGCAAGGATATTTATGGGCATATTCTCTATGTATGAGCAGGTTTGTAATGATTTCGCCGAACAGTTTTTCACGGATATCCACGGAAGTATTGCCCCGGCTCAATACCCTGACGGGGAGATTGCGCTGGACGAACTTCATCAGGCGGGCGTAGGCATCTATCAGGTTGGAGAAGATGAGGTCTCTGTCGTCGTAACGGCCTTCCGGATACTCGGAAGCGGGGCTTGAAAACTCATCGTAACTCAGCTTTCTGAAAACAGCATCCGTCCGGTAAGTGACCGGGGTGTAGTTCTGCAGGGTTTCTTCTTTCCCGAAGAGGAGGACGGTTGCCAGCACAAATCCTTCTTTTTTACTTAGCGGGTCTTTCCCCCAGAAGCCGTTCAGATGGAGAAACTCCTCATTGGTGAGACTCAGCCAGGGATGTCCGGGGTTCAGATCGGCAATATGCTTACGCATGGTACGAAACGCCGTTTCATCTAATTCCGACATCCGCAGGAAAGGGCAAATGATCTTTTCGGAAGATTCATTCTGTTTTCTCAAAAAAACATTCTCTACCAGATTATAGCTATACGTAATATCGCAGACTTCGCTTCCTATCCTGTCGTACACCTTATTTTTGTAGCGGTAAATCTCCTCGCCTTCCGGAACGGCTATATAAAGCAATTTCTTCCCGTTGATTTCGACCATTTCAGGCTTTAAATCAAGTGAGGGAGTGAAGTCTTCTGCCAGGGTATTGGCAAACTTTCTGAGCATATTATCAATAAAGATTTCCGCTACGCCTACAATTTTTCCGTAATCGTGCACTCCTACGATTAAAGTTCCTCCTTCCTTATTAAGAAAAGAACAGATTGACTGAAATACAGACTCCGTCAGTTCCGTCGTACATTTACTGAAATCAACAAAAGGGCTTTCCCCTTTATTAATAATCTGCTTTAATTCCTTCACATCCATAACAATATCTCTCCTATTCAATAATCTATCAGATACCTGACAAGGGCTTCGTATTATCTGCTACGAGATTAGCGCTTAAAGATACAAAGATTTTCCAAATATAACAGAAAGAAAACAGGATGCACAAATAAAAATGTCACGCATCCTGCTCATAGCCTCCGGATATTTAGGGATGCGAAATAAATAAAGTATAATAGCTCCGTCATCCCTAAACGGGTTACGAGTTACAAGTTGGTATCCTATAGATTTTCGCTTCAGAAGCAATATACTTTTACTCCCGGATCTAATATACTTTCACTCCGGAGTATATAGGATCTTCTCCCGGGACCTATAATATTTCACTCCCGTCCGGTTTATTCCCGGACGGGAGCGGATTTATTCCGGACGGGAGCAGGACGACACCTTAGGCGTTGTCAGGAAATAAACGCTACAAAACCTGGATTGCTTCGCTTCACTCGCAATGACGGGAAGGTCGTCATTGCGAGCGGAGCGAAGCAATCCAGTAATGCCGGTAATGAAAAAATGTAACGTTTATTTCCTGATGACACCTTATTTATTTCGCATCCCTTAATTCCGCCTTATCTTTTTTTGTTTTTGCGCCAGGGTTTATCCTGTTTTTTTTCTTGTTTGTCGAAGCGGTCGTAAAAGCGGGGAGTTTTATCCCGTTCGCGGCTGCTTTTCCGGTTCCCGCCGGTGCTTTCTCCTTTTTTTCCCTGGGCCGGTTCTACCGAAATGCGTCGTCCATCCACTTCAAAGCTGTTCATCCGATTCATCAGGCGGATGGCTTCTTTTTCCTCTATCTCAAAGAAAGAGAAACTGTCGCGCAGGTCGATTTTACCCACACGCACTTTGCCCGGCACGCATTTGTTTATCAATTCAATCAATTGATTGGGATACAGACCGTCTGCCTTGCCGAAGTTAATAAAGAAACGTGTGAAACCCGCTTCCGGCGCATGACGGTTGGTGCGTTCGCCGGGTGCCTGTTTGTTTTTTTCCGTATGTTCATCCACCGATTGTATTTCTCCGGCATCCTTATAGTAATCGATCATGCGGTTAAATTCGAGGGATACCATCCGTTTGATGATGTCTTCCTTGTCGAGCCATTCCAGTTTGCGGAAGATGGAAGGCATGAGAGCGGCGATCTCTTCCTCGTCCACTTTTACTTTTTCCACCTGGTCGATGAGGTTTACGATTTGTTTTTCGCAGATATCTTTTCCGGCGGGTATTTTTTCTTTTTCGAATTTTTTATTGATCGAACGTTCTATATCCCGTATTTTTCCTTTTTCTTTCACGTGGCATATGGAGATAGAGATTCCGGTCTTTCCGGCGCGTCCGGTGCGTCCGCTGCGGTGGGTGTAGGATTCGGTATCGTCGGGCAGTCCGTAATTGATTACATGCGTCAGGTCGTCCACATCCAGGCCTCTGGCAGCCACATCGGTAGCGACCAGCAACTGGATATTTTTGATACGGAACTTCTGCATGACGTAGTCGCGCTGGCTCTGGCTGAGTTCGCCATGCAATGAATCAGCGTTATAGCCATCCTGTATAAGTTTATCGGCTATCTCCTGCGTTTCTTTGCGTGTCCGGCAGAAGACGATTCCGTAGATATTCGGGTAATAATCAGCGATACGTTTCAGTGCGAGATATTTATCCTGTGCCCTGACCATATAGTAGATATGCCGGATATTCTTATTGCCTTCGTTCTTTTTCCCGATAACAATTTCTTTCGGGTCGCGCATGTACTTACGGGTAATCAGGGCTATTTCCTGCGGCATGGTAGCCGAGAAGAGCAGCATATTACGAGCCGGCGGCACTTCGGCCAGGATCGCATTGATACTGTCTGAAAATCCCATATTAAGCATTTCGTCTGCCTCGTCGAGGATAACGTTTTTAATAAGGCTTAAATTGACCGTTTTCCGGTTCATCAGGTCCAGTAAACGTCCCGGTGTAGCCACGACCACATGCACACCTCTTTTGAGCGTTTTTATCTGGCTTTCAATACTTGAGCCTCCATATACAGGCAGTATTTTCAGCTGCTGCATATACTTGGAGTAGTCGTTCAGGTCGTCGGCAATCTGCAGGCAGAGCTCACGGGTAGGACATAAAATAAGCGTTTGTGGCTGTGCAATAGATACATCTGTTTTCTGCAGAACAGGCAGTCCGAATGCAGCTGTCTTCCCTGTGCCTGTCTGCGCCAGGGCTATTACGTCGTTGTCTTCGCCCAGTAAAAAAGGAATCACTTCCTCTTGTACTGGCATGGGTGATTCAAAACCCATCTCGCGGATTGCTTTGATAATCGGTAAAGCAACTCCTAATTCTTCAAATGTTTTCAATGTAATTTCGTGTAAAATATTTCAGAGGTGCAAAGGTAGATAAATTATTTGGAATCAATTCAAAAAAGCAATATATCTTTTAATTTTTCCTTTTGTTTGTCCGTCAGTTGCATTTCTTCGCTGAGGTATTGGGAGAGGGAGCCGTATTCTTTCTTTATTTTCCGGAATACCAGATCGAGAAACGTTTCATTAGCCGAAAGGATGACCGTCATTGCTTCCTGGGCGTCGGTATCCATATCGTTTACCAGGCCGGCATAAGGTTTCAAGTCGATGAAATCATTTGTTGCCACATAATCGCTGAAGATCGTTTCTTCAGGCACATCCAGGGCCGAGAGCAGGAGGGAAGCAAGGAAACCGGCACGGTCTTTCCCCAGCGAGCAATAGAAGAGGATCGGATAATTGCTCTCATCCAGGAAGACGTGCAGCGCCCGGGCAAAAGCCCGCCCATTCTCCGGCTCCATATACTGGAGATACACATCCTGCATGGACAAAAAGCCGTCGCCCTTGCGTACCCGCCCTTCCCCGATTCGCCGGATAATGTCGTCCACATCAGAGAAAACGGGGAGATGGACAATCCGCGCCCCGGAATAGTTCACAGGCGAGAGCGCTATTTCGTGCGCCGTACGCAGGTCGATAATGGTTTTGATTTTCAATCGGTTCAGGCGGAGTGTATCCCGTTCGCTCAGCCGGTTGATCTCGCCTGAGCGATAGACCACGCCCCAGCGTGTGGACCGGCCGCGCCGCGAAAGATACCCTCCCATATCGCGGAAGTTCTGCACGCTGTCCATCAGGAGCGAACGCGAAGCGACGTCCCGTTCGTAGGTGCCATCAAACGAAAGGCGGAAATACTTGCGCGAGATATTATCATTGGTGATATACCTCATCACCCCATCGTGAATATCGGCATAGCCGGCAGGAGAGGATTGGCTCATATCGGGATTATCGGAGACATAAAGCTTCACCAGCCCCTCTGCCTCCGGATTCATTTCCCATTTAATAATATAATTACCTATTCCGTCGCGCTGACAAAGCAACTGAATCTCCGGCTCCTGGGAAGTGCATCCTGTCAGAACAAGAAAACCGCCTACTATAACCCGTATTTTTGCAATCATCTCTGCATTATAGATAAGAGTTAGTTTCGGCAAAATTAGCAAAAACTCATTTCCGGTCGTCCGCAGTTAATGATATTTAAGACTGTTTCCCGTAAATAGCGGCAAATGCTTCCGATATATAGTTGCTGCTGCTCAAACAAGACTCCGTAGCCAGGTCGATGCCGCAACCGATAATTTTCTCCCAGGTCTCCCGGGCGAGAGCCGGCAAGTCGTTGCGCCCTACATTATATTTCAGCAGACCGTAGAGTAGGCCTGCATTGAAATTATCACCCGCACCGATGGTACTTACGGGAACGATGGAGGGCACTCCGAAGCGGGCAGAAAAAGTATTCGTGAAAAGCGCAACCTCACCCCCCCCCTGCGTGCCGACGAAGCGCGGACAATAAAACCGGATATGCTCCTTGTAGATACGCTCCATATCCCGGATTCCGAAGAGGTTGAAGAAGTCTTCATCCGAACCGCGTACGATATCGGCATATTCAAAGTTCTCAAAAATCGTCGGTCGCAGGCGGACAAGCTCATGCGCATGGGCGCTCCGGAAGTTCAGATCGTAATAGATAATCGCTTTCCGCTCGCGGGCATACTCCAGAAGTTCAAGCATCCGTTCCCGCAACGCCGGGTTCAGGGCATAGTAAGAGCCGAAAATAAAAATGTCGTCTTCCGCTATACAGGGAAAGGGCATTTCCAGCCGCTGGCGGGGATAGTCTTTGTAGAAAATGTACTCGGCATCGTTTTTGTCGTTGAGGAAAGCCAGGGATACAGGGCTTTTCCCGTCGGGGAAGCAATCGACATAGTCGGCAGGGATGTGATTCTCTTCCATAAAGGAGCGGATGATAGCTCCCACTTTATCGTTCCCCAGCTCACTGATAAATGCCAGGGGGACTCCCAGACGCCCCAGCGAAACAAACCCATTGAAGACAGAGCCTCCCGGAAGCGCCAGCTGCGGCTGCCCGTTCTTAAAGAGGATATCCAGAATCGTCTCCCCTACTCCTATAATCTTTCTCATTATATATCTCTCCCTGTATTAATCTTTTTCACTCTGTTCGCGGCTTTTCGAGCCTAAATACCCACCGTGGTGCCTCCGGGCGTAATCTTTGCTGCTGAACTGTATCCGTCGCATGGTATTGACTACCAATATATCTCCGATAACGGTCATCACGGTAGTCGAAGTAGTAGGTGTCAGCCCCAGGGTGCAGACTTCCCGGGGCGCTCCGGTCAGGAGGCATACGGTAGCTTTTTTGGCCAGATCGCTGTCCGGATTACCCGTTATGACGATAAACTTCATCTCCGGCGCCAGTCCGGGTATCAGTTCAACCAGTTCGAGCAATTCGCGTGTCCGTCCCGAATTAGAAATCAGAAGCATGACATCATTCTCTCTCACAATGCCCAGGTCGCCATGCTGTGCCTCGCTGGGGTGCAGAAAAAAAGCCGGCGTCCCGGTCGAGCTGAAGGTAGTCGCCACATTCATAGCAATCTGTCCGGCCTTCCCCATCCCGCTGGTGATCAGTTTGCCTGCTCTCTTATGCACATATTCCACAATCAGCTCGACCGCTTTCTCGTAATCCTCTGTAACGGGGATATTTATCACCGCTTCCGCCTCTTGCCGAAGTATTTGCTTTATATCATCCATAACCATATAGCTCAATTTTAAAGAAGTTTTGCCCACAAAAATATCTATTTTTTGCCAATATTCCCTATGCCGACCGATTCAGATCAGGATTAACACATCTAAATTGGCATTGATGGGGGTACAGTCGCAGATTCAATGGATTTCTATCGTCCTTGCAAGCCGGGGTGTCCGCTCCGGATTGCTTCTATGGATTCCACAGACTCAGGAATTGTTTTTCGTTGTAGGGTACCTAATTACGGAAATTCATTTATCTTCGTAACTTAAAAGCATAAAAGATATAGCTATGTTAAATATAAGAAAATTACCTATCGGGGTACAGGATTTTGAGAAATTGCGTAAAGAAGGTTTTCTGTACGTGGATAAGACGCAATATATACATGACCTGGCGATGCAGGGGGTACCTTACTTTCTGGGCCGTCCACGACGTTTCGGCAAGAGTTTGTTGCTTTCTACCATCAAGGCTTATTTCCAGGGGAAGAAAGAGCTGTTTGAAGGCTTGGCGATTGCCACTCTGGAGAAGGACTGGGTGGAATATCCGGTAGTTCATATAGACATGAGTGTCGGTATTATTACCGGGAACGATTCGCTGATCGACCAGTTGGATGCTGTTATGACTGATTTTGAGAACCAATGGGGCAGGACGGTCGAAAGTAATAATCCTGCTATCCGCCTGGCGGCCGTGATCCGTCAGGCATACAGGCAAACGGGACAGAAAGTGGTCGTTTTGGTAGACGAGTACGACAAACCTCTGCTGGACAATATGGACGACTTGAACGCGAGCGACGCCATCCGCAAGACATTGAAGGGTTTTTACGGCGCACTGAAAAGCGCCGACGCCTATCTGCAGTTTGTCTTTCTCACCGGCGTAACCAGATTTTCGAAAGTGAGCGTTTTCAGCGACCTGAACCATCTGACGGATATTAGCATGGATAATGAATTTGCAGGTATCTGCGGCATATCCGAAGCAGAGCTGATTCAATATTTTCAACCAGAAATCAACGCATTAGCTAAAGAAAATGAACTCTCTTACGAAGAAACGCTTGCCGGACTGAAAAAATATTACAACGGCTATCATTTTTCCAGAAAAAGCGAAGGCATATACAATCCGTTCAGTTTACTGAATACCTTTCAGAAAAGATATTTCAAAGGCTACTGGTATGAAACCGGCACGCCCACTTTCCTTGTAAAAATGCTCAAAGAAGGCAACTTCGAAATTCCGGATCTGGAAAACAATGTGCATATTTATGCCAGTGATATTACGGATTACAGAGTCGGATGGAATAATCCGGTACCCATCCTTTACCAGAGCGGATACCTGACAATCAAAAATTATAGCCGGGAATACGACGAATACATACTCGGTTTTCCGAATGAAGAAGTCAAATACGGCTTTCTGAAAGAATTGCTCCCGGCTTATGCGCCTCAGTATGCGGTTCGGCAAAATTTTTCGGCAGCATCTTTTGTCAGAGCGCTCCGTGCCGGTGACATCGGCGGCTTCATGAACAATCTAAAAGCCTTTTACGCAAGTATTTCCTACGACCTGATGAAAAACGAACAGAAGGATGAGCAGTATTATCAATTCATTTTTTATCTCCTGGCGACGTTGATGGGGCAATTTGTGCAGACCGAAGTGAAAACAGCGGCCGGTCGCGCCGACGCCGTAATAAAAACGGCGGACACGATTTATGTCTTCGAATTCAAAATGACCGGTAACGGTACGGCCGAAGACGCTTTGAAACAAATCGACTCTAAAGACTATCTTATCCCATACACCATTGACGGCCGAAAATTAGTGAAAATCGGTGCCGAGTTCAGCGAAAAAGAACGCGGACTAAGCCGTTGGATAAAAGGAGAAAAATAGCCTTTTTTATGGCTAAATCTTTTTTTGAGGTGCTATCAGGAAAAATAACCGGCCACACGGAACGAGGAAGAAGTCTTTGTCCCTGAGTCCGTAGTTGTTAGTTATGAGTCGTTGTATTTTCCCGTTAAGGGATGCGAAATAAATAAAGTATAATAGTTTTTCAGAAAATTCCCCATAGACTTTTGATTAAAAATCCTTCACTCCTTCACAGAGGGTATAAACATTTGAACAACACTCTGTTAAAGTGTGAAAGATGGGGGTCGCATCCTTCACATCTTACTGTGTGATCCATCAGGAAATCAGCTGACGGTTTTTGCCTGAAACAGCTGTCCGGGTTTATATCCGGAAGTCTCACTCGTATAGTTGGGACGTACTTCTCCTCCGGCCTCTCCTGCAAGGCAGGGGAGGAAAGGTGCCCGCTCCGCAGGGAAAGGGCCGGGGGAGAGGTGAAGGATGAAAAGCCCGTCCTTCACACCTTAATTTTATATCACTCAGAGATTTATACCCTCTGTGAAGGAGTGAAGGATTTTT
>JAISZA010000209.1 GCA_031269535.1 Tannerellaceae bacterium | reverse complement strand
GGTTCGCTGCATACTTCATACCTCAGCCGCTAAAGACAAAATCGTAAACCAGGGGGCGTCCGTCCTTATACGGATATCCCCCCATGGTCACGCGCCCAGGAGTCGTTGGTGTTTATCCTACGGAAGATGATCCGGCTATCGTCCATCTGCCCCAGAGAGCGGCGCACCAGCTTTGCGGATGCCATTCGGCCGGGAATACAATTCGCTTCATATACATTCAACTAATTGAGGCAAAGATACGCATTTTCTGTCTGCAAAACACGCACCCGCTACCAACCGGGGCTTCTGCATGATGAATGCAGAATCACCAGCTACTGCCAAGCGGAGGAATTACCAGTGTCAGCAACGATTTGGCAGGCATATTAAAATCTGCCGTACAGTTGTTCAGACGAATTTTCGGTGTTGCATCCCTTCCGTTTGTATTGAGAACAACTACGATCAGTTCGCCGTCAGGGTTGCAAAAAGCCGCCGCTTTAACGCCATCGTTGTAAGTGCTGCTTCCGATTCTGACTGCGCCGCGTTTGATGTATTTACTGAAATGTCCGATCGTATAATAGGTTGTTCTAATCTCAAGTTCTTTATTGTCTGTATGAAAAACAATGGGCGCTCCACCTCCGCCGCCGGCTGGTACCGGGCTGACCGGCTGTGTGGCGCGTCGTACGTTATGAACCGGTCTGCCGTATTGATCAAGTATCATATTCCATGCAACTATGGCAGACGAAAAATTATTGAAATTCAGAATTGTTTCTTTGGCATATCGTTCTACTGAATTCCAGTAATTCTCTGCCCCCACCATTGGTCCGCCACTGCTGTTTTCAGAAGCTATCAGCGGTTTATCCGGATAAAGTTCGTGCGCCATTCTCAGGTTATCAAAATGGTCGCCCGAATACCAATGATGAGCGATACCCCAGATGGCTTCTTTAGCTCCCGGCACCGACATTGATTCTCTTGCCCGTTCCATGACGCGCTCTTTGTTGTGATCCCAAATCATAATCTTTGTTTCGCCAAAGCCCTTTGCGTCAAGGGTAGGACGAAGAAAACCGGCGGCAAATTCGCCCTCTTCTTTGCCCGTCCAGACGCAGCTTTCCCAGGTTTGCACTGCTTTAGCCTCATTCTGAATGGTTACTCCGAAGAAATCAATGCCTTCTTTTTTATACTCTTCCAGATAACGCGAGAAATAGTTGGCCCAGGTCGGATAATATTCCGGTAAAAGACGACCGCCTTGAATTACAATCTTATTATCTTTCATCCAGGCGGGTGGCGACCATGGCGAAGCATAAAGCCACAAATCGGGATTCGTATTAAGCGCCGCCTTAATCATCGGCACGATATTCTTTCGCTCTCTGTCGATGCTGAATGTCTTTAACTCAACATCGCCGTCTGCTACATACGTATAGTCTTCCACCGAATAATCGCAGGAATTAATGTGCGTGCGGCAAAAATTCAGACCGATACCGCTTTTGCCGAAATACAATTCAATAACCTGTTGCTGTTGAGTAGGACTTAAGAGCATAAAATTGACCGCAGATGATTCGGTAAATGCAGCACCAAAGCCTAACACTTTCTGATATTTAAACTCAGGATAGATGCAAATCAACTGATTTTCGGTTTCCAAATCCTGTTTGAAAACAATATCCTGTTGCTCGACAAGCATTTCATTCTGACTTGCCGCACTCAGAAAAACCTTCACCTTTTTGCCGTCTGTCTGAGCCCAAAGCGACATTGAAAAAACAACCGAAACGATGGTTAGCCATAATTTTTGTTTCATATAAATCTTCATTTTAATTGTGATTTTAAAATTATTCAACATTCCACACATAAGTTCCCACCGCACCCGGCGGCAACTGAATGCCGGTATATTCTCCCTGATACTGCACTCTGAAAGACCCTGTCGCAAAGGTATCATTGGCCACAATGAGAACGATTTTACCGTCGGGTGTGCGAAAAGCTACGTTGGGCAATGCATCGTTATTATTGACAGTGGCTACAAAAACATGATCCGGCATGTCCTGGAGGTTAGAAGTGAGCAATACCGACTGTTCTCCTTTGTTGGTAGAGGTAAGACGTACCGAGCCGGGACGCACAAATTTCGAGGCATGTGCAATGACATAATAAGCGAGGTTACGACTGACCCTGTCGCCATCAATTGTCACCGCACCCTGACACGAGGCGCACCCACCATCGTCGGTATGCGGGTCGTTATTGGGGTCGGCGGCAAAATTCCAAAGGATGACATTCCGGCTCCAATTCTGAGTCACGTTAATGATCATGCGTTTCACAGCAGTCGCAATGGCAATCGTATGGATGCCGGGTCTTTCCGTAATCATCTGCTCAGTAAAGTAAATATGCTTATCCGGACGGGCATTATGCACCACCGTCATGGCACTCATCTCTCCTCCATAATGGTGGAATCCCGTACCGTCAACATATTTCGCTGCTTCGGGATCACGCAACACGGTGAGGGCATAATCAGGACGGTCCAGATTATGATCATAAAGCACAATTTTGGTTGATAAATCGGCTGCCTTCAGCGCCGGCCCGAGATGGTCTCTGATAAACCCGGTCTGTTCATATGCGTTCATCATCAGACTGGGTGTATTTCCTCCATGAATCGGCTCGTTCTGGATAGTAATGGCATCTATCGCGATGCCTTCCTTCTTCATTTCCAGGATGTATTTCACAAAATAGCGGGCATACACATCGTAACACTCTTTTTTGAGCGAACCACCCTTTACCTTGCCGTTGGTTTTCATCCATACAGGTGCAGACCAAGGTGAACCCAATATTTTGATATCAGGGTTGATAGTCAATATTTCCTTCATGACAGGGATCACGTCCCGTTTATCTTGTCCCAGATCAAATTTAGCTAATGGGAAATCCGTTTCACCCTCCGGCAGATCGTTATATGAAAAGACAAAGCTATTCAAATCCGAAGCCCCGATGGAAAGCCGGATATAGCTGACTCCAATGGCATCTCCATCGGTGGCAAACAGATTTCTTAAAAGCCGGGTGCGTTCCGGTGCACTCATCTTCATCATATTTTCGGCGCTTCCGCCAGTAAGTGCGAATCCGAATCCGTCGATGGTTTGCTTAGGTTGCTGTTCGTCGATGACAATCGGTATGCCTCCCCCACGAGCCGGTAACCCGAAGGTGAAGGGTATTTTTTCGGGTTGCCGGTCGAAAAGTGCAGAGCGATCGGGAAGGGTGACCCATGCCTCAATCTGTCGTGATGATAGTTGTACCGCTTGCTGTGCCGACTGTCGTTGCCTTTGTCCTTGCTGTGCTGCAAGCGGCAAAATACCAGATGCTAATGCCAGGCAAAACACGATTCTGATTTGATTGTTGATTATTCGTCTCATATTAATATCCCGGATTTTGAACAAGATTTGGATTTGCATCGATTGCAGTCGCGGGAATAGGAAGTTTGTAGGAATATTGATCGAAAGGATACACCAAAGGAATCCGATCCGGGTCTCTTTCATACACTGAATTCATCACCTCTTCTACCTTGTCATGACGCACCAGGTCAAACCAGCGTTCACCTTCGAAAGCCAGTTCAAGACGGCGTTCCTTCAGATAAGCATTCAGGATGGCTTCTTTGTCTGCGGTTGCAGAAGGAGGTAAATTACCTAACCCTGCGCGATTGCGCGTCCGGTTGATAATAGACGCAGCGCCGGCAAAGTCGTTTTTAGCAATCAGGGCTTCGGCCTTGAGCAGGAGGATATCGGCATACCTGATTTTGATGATGCTGTTGAATGAACTACGGTATTTGAACATAAAAGCGTAATTATCCATCGGATAATGATTACTCCATCCGCAGCTATACCATACCACTGCCTGAGCATAGCGTTTATCGCCTTCTTCGCTGAGGTATTCCCGGATAATATCGCGGCTGGGGGTAATCCATTTTGCCCATGTGAAATTATTATTCCAATTATCGAGCAGACGTCCGAACATAAAGGATACCCAACTGGTTGCTCCCGTAAAATAAGCTGCCTCGTAGATGCTTTCCACGGTATGCCGCACTTTCGCGCTAATGGCTCTGTTTTCATTCGATACCGGTTCGTTGGGATCGGTCAGTGCAACGCCCCAGAGGTCTTCGAAATCTTCCACCAGATCAAATCCGTCTGCCGCTAATTCATCGGCATATTTGATTACCTTGTCGTAATCCTGCAAGGGCTTTTCGGCATACACCTTTGCCAGCAATGCACGGGCGACCTGCTTTGACGGCAACGTTGCATACAATGACTTGTCCTTGTCGTTTGGTTTGTCATCAGGCGCATACTGCAATCCTTCGAGAAGATCTTCCTCAATTTGTTTGTACAAAGTAAGTTCATCCGATTGCGGAGGATAATAAAGGGGATAAACATCAACAATAGACTCGGATGTAATTTCACCCGCTATAGTCGTTATCAATGGTACATTTCCCCAAATCCTTACCATATCAAAATAAATCATTGCTCTGATTATTTTTCCTTCAGCTATAAATTGCCGTTTTTCCTCACTGGTAAGGTCCGGCAATGCATCCACACCCCAGATAAAATTATTGGCCCTTGCTATATTACCCATGTGACCGGTCCAGTCGCGGGCAAGGTTGATATTCGATCCCTCGATGGAGTTAGCTGCAAACGGAGTAGTCTCATTACCATACGTACCTGCGTAGGCATTGTCCGAATGTGTTTCGTTCAGCAGCAACATATCGAGATACCAATGTTCCTGGCCGCTTCTGAACCTGCGATGTAAAGATGTTCGTGCATCTATCGCCGCTTGCCTGTCAACGAATATGGGCTTTTCGCCTTCACTGTTTATTTCTTCAGTAACATCCGAATACTGACTCACTGGGTCATAATCCAATGAACAGGATTCAATCCAAAAACAAGCGAACAATATTGATATTGATACTAAACAATAATTGATTTTCATTTCTTTTTTATTTTAAAATTCGACATTTACCCCGATTACATATACTTTACTGTGAGGGTAAGTTCCCCAGTCGATACCTTGTATAGCCCCTCTGTTACCGTATTGATTCACTTCGGGGTCCATACCATTGTAGCTGGTCAGGGTCAAAAGATTACGTCCGGTAACATAAGGTTGCAGGCGCGTAATGCCCAATTTTCTGAGTAAGGGGCTCCTGAAATTGTAGGACAGCGAAACATCCTTCAGGCGGATATAACTGCCATCTTCAACAAAGAAAGTCGAGGGTTGTACGTTCCAGCCGGATTTAGGGATATCGGTAATATCTCCGGGTTTTCTCCAACGTCTCAACACGTCAACCGATTGATTCCTGCAATCGTACATACCAACAAGATCACCTGTTGACGAATTGAAAATATCGTTGCCGTATGAACCCTGTATAAATATGCTCAGATTAAGGCCTTTATACGAAAAGGTATTTGTTAGCCCAAAATTGAAATCAGGATTCGGGTCACCGATATAGGTTTTGTCTGATGCCGTTATTTTACCGTCTCCATTGAGGTCGCGATATATCGCATCACCCGTTTGAGGATCAACGCCATCATAAAAATAGCCCCAGAATCTGCTTAGCGGCCCTCCGGGTGCATTGCGTATCACACGGGTCAGATGGAAAGCGTCGGTTGTTTCTGCTTCATAATACACCTGTTGCAGTTCGAGGTATTCCAACTTGTTTTTGTTGCCGGAAATCACGAACTCCGTATTCCATTGTAACGCGCTGGTTAAATTCCGGGAACTAACCGATAATTCCCACCCCCGGTTGCTCATTTCACCTTCATTCCGGATAATACTGGTTGCAAAAGATGCGCCCTGCGGAAGTGAAACATCCATCAGCATATCGGTAGTATATTTGTAATACCAGTCTGCTGTAACCGTGAGACGATTGCTGAATAATGTAAGGTCCAGACCGATGTTGGTCTGAGTTGTTGTCTCCCATGTAAGCTCGGAATTTCTGATGTTGGAGGGCGAAAGAATGACCAGACTATTTTCTTGTCCTTCCCGATACCATTCCTGGCGGGAAACATCATAGCGTTGCAGATAAGCATACTCGTTTATGCCCGACTGGTTACCCGTTTGCCCCCAGCCGGCACGGAGTTTCAAATCATTCAACCAGGTGAAACCCTGCATGAAATTTTCCGAAGAGAGGCGCCATGCGGCTGAGAACGAAGGGAAAGCCCCCCAACGATAGTCGGGATGTAGTCTTGAGGAACCGTCCCGGCGGATGTTTGCTGTAAAGAGATATTTACTATCGAAATTATAGGAAAGACGCCCGAAGTAAGACATGATGGCCCATTCATTCGCATTAGCGGTTACACCATTCAAGCCAATCTGATTGGCTACCCGAAGAGATTGAATGGAAGCATCCTTAAAATGCGAACCTTGAGCCTGGAGTCTTGAGTACTCAGAATCCGTCCACGAGGTACCAAGCATTGTTTCGACATTATGGTTGGCAAAACTTTTTTTGTAGTTCAAAACATTCTCAAAAGTAATAACCGTACTTTGGGTGCGATTATCCGTTGCCTCCCCCCATTCCGTACGGTCGAAACCATGTTTGGGTGGTGTGAACCGGGTGCTGAGTCCGTTATTTCTGTCCATTGTGAACATCGTCTTTAAATCCAATCCGGGCATAAAGGTGACAGTTGTACTTCCTGTCGCAATTAATCTGTGGTTGCGATTATGGTTGTTCTTACCGTCATCCATGGATTCAAGCGGATTGGTAAGGGTTTCTCCGTAGAAACTTCTGTTATAAAAGCCTTCTTCATTTTTGACGGGTACGGACGTAGGTAAGTTTACAACGGCTAATATCACACCGCCACGGTTTGATCCTGCGCCGGTACTGGTCCCATTCAGGTTTCTATCTGCATACGACAGGTTTACTCCAAATTTCAGCCATTTCCGTATCTGGTTTTCCAGATTAGCGCGAAAATTGTAGCGCTTGGCGAAAGTCGAATTGATTATACCTCTTTCATTAGTGAGCCCTCCTGAGACGAAATAACGAAGTTTTTCATTACCATCAGACACTTGCACTTGATAGTTCTGGGTAAAGCCGGTTGTATATACCTCATCAAACCAGTCGGTCAGGTCTCTGGTTGCGTCGGCAGGTATGCGTCCCGGAGCTATTTCATCCATCAATTCTTTGAACTGTACTGCATTGAGTGATTCAATCCGGTTCGATATCTGATTGAAACCGTATTGTGCACTTGCCCGTATTTTAGCTCCGCCATCTGCCTGTCTTGTAGAGATAATCACCACACCGTTAGCTGCACGCGAACCATAAATAGCTGCCGACGAAGCATCTTTTAATATCTGCATACTGGCAATATCATTAGGCGACAGAAAACTAAGATTATCTACAGGAACCCCGTCAACTACGTATAATGGTTCGTTACTACCCGTGATTGATGTGGTACCACGCACACGAATTACCATTTCAGCTCCCGGAGAACCATCCGGCCGATAAACGTGCACACCGGCAGCTTTACCCTGTATAGCTTGTACTGCCTCAGTAATAGGACGTTCGTCGAGGTCTTTGGTCGAAACGACAGACACCGCTGTAGTCACATCCTTTTTGGTCGCCGTACCGTAGCCAATCACGATTATTTCTTCCAACGCTCCGACATCTTCAAAAATAGTAATCTCCAGGTTTGTTTGATTCGTTACATTTATTTCCTGTGTTACATATCCGATGAAAGAAACCTGTAAAACGGCGCCGGATTGAACATTCTGTATTGTAAACTGCCCGTCTATATCTGTAACGGAGCCGTTTGTCGTTCCTTTCACTACCACATTGGCGCCGATAACCGGGCCTGCTGCATCGCGAACCACACCGGTAATTGTCCGGAGTTGTTGCTGCTGAACCGGAGCCAGACCAGGAGATTCGGATTTTTTTGCCTTTGAAATAACAATCTGCCGGTCCGAAATGTAATATTGGTTCGGAGTCCCTGTAAAGAGTTGATCCAGTATTTTCTCTACCCGTTCGTTATTGGCTTTAACCGAAACCTTGCGGTTCAAATCCACCGAATTATCCATATAAAAAAAGATGTATTCGCTACTTTGTTCTATTTCACGAATAATTTCTTTTACGGTTCGATTGTTATACTCGAAGGTAAAAAAAGTGCTCTGTAAGTACGTCCCATTTGCAAAACAAGTGCCTATTCCCAGGTAAATCAGAAGTAGGCTATTTTTCATAATACGCATTAGTCTTTCTTGCCTGGCTCCTTTATAGCCAAACCAATTAATATTTTTCATATTTTTGCACTGATTTAAGTTAGTAACTCTGTAAATACTAATTTCGATTAGAGGCCGGAGAATATTAGGAGTATTAGCCGGCCTTTCTTTGTTGTTTGCTTTTCTATGGTCCCATAAGCGTAGGTTTTATTTCAGGGTTTGACATGAATTGTATATACATTCTCCTCCGTTCGCCCGATTATTATCGGGGCGGTCCTCTCCAGTGTCTTCAGCACCTCGCTCAGGTCGTCCTTCAAGTCCAGTTTGCCGCTGCAGGTCATCAGTTTTATCCGATCGTCCCACGTGAAGCGGACGCCATAGTATTTACCCAGCTTGCCGAGCACGACGCTCAGGAACTGGCGGCTGAAGGTATAATAGCCGTCCTTCCAGGCGATATAATCCATTACGTCCACTGATGAGATGAGACGGCGCTCCGTCTGCCGGTTGTAGGAGAACAACTGGTTGGGCGACAAGACGTCGGCCTCCTTCCCCTCCCGCACTATCTCCACGCGCCCGTCCACCAGTACGACCTGCAGGTCGGGTTCGTCTGCCGGGGCCGAGACATTGAAGCTCGTTCCCAGCACACGGATATCCACCTGCCCCGTCTTCACGATGAAGGGGCGTGCCTCGTCTCGGCTTACCTCCAGATAGATTTCTCCTTCCACGTAGATTTCCCGCCTGTCGGGCCGGAAAGCAACGGGGTAGAGGACACGGGTTGAGGAGTTCACCCACAATTTCGTCCCGTCGCCCAGCGTAATCAGCGAGCGTTTGTTCTCCGGCACTACCAACCGGTTGTAGACTTCCTTCTCCTTTCCGGCCAGCTCCTCCAGATCGATATGGTCGTTGATGCTCACCCGTCCGGTCTTCCCGTAAATCACTTTGGCTTCTTTCCCGTCGATGGATATTTTTTTGTTGTCGGATAGTATTAGTTGTATCTTGTCTGCGGTTCTCTCATCGTGTTGTTCCGTCTCCTGCATCAGTGCAACATAGTCCACCTCATCGTCGGCCTTGTCGTAGAAAGCGTACCGACCGGCGACCAGCAGCAGACATACTGCGGCGGCGGCGACAATCGTTGGTAGCCGGCGAAGTCGGCGCCGGTCTGATTGCCTGTTGAGGTGCCCGATTCGCTCCCACAGCTCCCGTTCCTCCTCCTTCGGCAAGTCGGGCATATCGGTATCCTTCTTTATGTAGTCGAAAAATTTCAACTTTTCTTCCGTATCCATTATATACGATGAGTGTTTTAATATAAGGATACGCGCGGGGCGTTTTTATACCCAGTCGGAAGGTGTTTTTTTAAAGTTTTCACGGATTTTCTTCAGCGAGCGTTGTATCAGGTTCTGGGCAGATTGGTAGCTGAGTTCCATCAGCCGGCATACATCCTCCATTTCCAGCTCCCGGATGTAGCGATAGTAGAGTATTTCCTTTTGTCTTGGAGTCAGTAGGTCGAGTATCTGTTCGATGGCCTTCCGGCGATTCTCTTCCTGCTCGTTATCGATGAAGGTATCTTCTACCGTAGGCTCCAGCAGGAAATCCAGCGCCCCGTCTGTTTCGGCCTCTCGCGTACGGTCTATGCGTTGCCGGCTACGCAGGAGGCAGTTCTTGAGCGAGACCATCAGGTAGGTAGCCACATGCTCCGGCACTGCCTGCCGTTTCCTGTTCCGGTAAATACCGGCGAAGACCTCCTGAATACAATCCTCCACTCCCTCGGCCCCCACCCCAAAGTGTAGTCCGTAGCGATAGAGCGGCCCTACATGTTCGGTATAAAGCCACTCGTAAGCCCCGTTGTCTCCGGATAGAAACCGGATCCACATCCTTCTGCTTTCGTCCTCCTTCTGCATAAAATGCCTCCATATAATGATTCGGGTTCAATATCCGCAAACATACAAAAAAAAGTGTTAGAGATGCGAAATAAATAGAGTATAATAGTTTCAGACACAATTCCCCATAGACTTTTGACGAAAAATCCTTCACTCCTTCAAAAGGGGTATAAACCTTTGAGTGATATAAAATTAAGGTGTGAAGGACGGGGGTTTCATCCTTCACCTCTCTCCCGGCTCTTTCCCTGCGGAACGGGTGCTTATGGGGAGATTAAAAGCGATCCGGGGTGGCCCCGGTCCGGATTATGTTTCAAGTTACGGGCTACAACTTACAGATTGTAACTTACAGATGACAAAATGGGGCGACAGGATTCTTTATATTTGTTAAATAGCATTGTTTGTCTAACAAAATGTCAGAAATATTTTTTTATTCCGAAAATACACTATTACTTTGCAGCAAAATGATACAAAACATCTAAATATATAATAATATGAAAACGTCAGTATTAAGCAAAAGTATCTGTGGAATTGTATGTCTTTTCGTGTGTAGTCTGACCCTGTCGGCTATCCCTCCTAAAGATTATATGTACGACACTAAAGAAGAAAATGGCAAGATCGTTTCAAAAACCATTTTCTTACAAAAAGAAGGCCTTCTGGACAAGCAGCTAAAGTATGACTTTGTGTACAATGAAAACGGCAAAGTAATCGAAAAAAAAGCCTGTCGCTGGAATAACAGCCAAAACGAATGGGAACCTTTTTACCTGATCTCTTACCAATACGGGCAGGAAGAAGGAAATATCCGATCCGTATATGCGATGTGGAATAAAAATACAAATGATTATAGCTTGAATACACAAACGATTGTTTTATCCGAAGATCGCTATGAGGAAATTTTTCATTGAGAGTTGTTCTTAATAAACAATTATGACAAGAAAAGGCGCAGTCGTCAGAGACTGCGCCTTTTCTTTTATTCCCTGAAAACAATCGCAGATAAAACTTCACGAAAAATATCCGGGACATCATAGGTACTACCTGAAGATAAAGTTATAATTTTACTCTGCGAAATTTTTAATTAAAGAGACTGTGTTTTCAGGAGCAGAACTCATAACAACAAAGATAAAACAATATGACAACAACAATTTTACTTATTCTGCTGATCATTCTTTCGATCGCCAATATTTGTCTCGCTCTCAGGAAAAAAGACGACAACAGGGCGGAAGTACTGAAAAGGTTGGCGCAGGTGGATGCTGATATGGCCCGGATCGACCCGCTGATCCGTGATGAATTCGGCAGAAGCAGAAACGAAAACCAGACAGCGTTCAAAGATAACCGGGAAGAACTCAGTAAATCCTTCAAATTACTGGGCGAAACCCTGACACAGACAGTAGCCGAACTTGCCAATGCGCAGAGAAACCAGTTTGAATCATACTCCAACAGGCTCTCGGAATTAAGCAAATCTTTTGACGATAAAACAAAAAGCCTGCAGGAACAACTCGGAAAATCAGCAAAAGAAGGCCGAAGCGAACAAAGCCTTTCTCTGAAGTCTTTCGAAGATAAATTTACGCAGAATGTAAAGGACTTCAACGAACTTCAGAAACAGAAATTCGACGACCTCGTAAGCAAACAGGATACTATCAAAAAAGAAACAGAGGCTAAACTAAGGGAAATAAGAGAAACAGTAGAAAGAAAACTTTCCAATATTCAGGAGGATACGAACAGGAAACTTGAAGAAATGAGAAAGACTGTCGATGAGAAATTACAGGAAAGCGTAGAAAAACGCTTCAACGAATCGTTCAGGCTGATAAACGAACGACTCGAAGCCGTACATAAAGGGCTGGGGGAAATGCAGAACCTGGCAACAGGCGTCGGCGATCTGAAGAAAGTGCTCACAAATGTAAAAACACGGGGCACTTTCGGAGAAGTACAACTCGGCATCATCCTGGAACAATTCTTATCACCGGAACAATATATCAGAAACGACCACCCGGACGACGACCGCAAAGTAGTAGAGTATGCCATCAAATTACCTGGAAGAAACGGAGATGGAGAACCTGTGCTGCTACCCATAGACTCCAAATTCCCGATGGAAGACTATCAACGGCTGACAGAGGCTTACGATAATGAGATTGAAAAGATTGAAACCTTCAGAAAGATTTTTGAAAACGCTGTGAAGAAATGTGCAAAAGATATTTGTGAGAAGTATATCAAACCTCCGAGAACAACAGACTTCGCTATCCTGTTTGTCCCGACGGAAGGTTTATATGCAGAAATACTGCGGCGCCCGGGCTTTATTGAAATACTGCAACAGGAATACAGGGTTATCATTGTCGGCCCGACTAATCTGGTCGCCCTGCTCAATAGCCTTCAAATGGGATTCCGGACTCTGGCAATAGAAAAACGCTCCAGCGAGGTCTGGAAGATTCTGGGCGCGGTTAAAACAGAATTTGGCAAATTCAACAAAGTACTGCTCAGTGTGAAGAAGAACCTGGAAGGAGGAATCAAAAATATAGACGATGCCGTGGGAACCCGAACCAATGTGATGATGAGTAAACTGAAAACAATTGATAAACTATCCGAAGAAGAAAGCATCGCCATACTGGGAGAGACCATTGAAGCAGAGTCGGGCGGGATTTTCCAGGAATACGATGAGAACGAATAAACGGTTATTTCCACCGGATAATGACGAATGTATTATATAATGTATTACATTTGCCTGTCGGATTATTTAGTGAAAACCCTTATCGTACAACTACTATGCGTGATAATATCTGTTTGTTCGTTATTCTTCTTTTCTGTTACTCCTGTCCATCTGTGTATATTCATGCCCAAAAAGTGAATCTGATGAATCAGTTACCGGAACAATATCAGTCGTATAAAGCCACCGAGTGGCTCGACTTTACTGGAGAAGCCCTTTATGATTATATCAACGGAGGGGCGGAATTATATCTCTCTTACGGCCTTAATGGGATGACGGGATGCAAATACAATGGAGAGGGATTGCCTCAGATCACGGTGGAAGTATATGAAATGACTGCTCCGAAGAATGCTTTCGGCGTTTATACGCAGAGCCGGGACAAGGAAGAATCCGACTACGGGCAAGGCTCGCAGACTTATGATGATTTTATCCTGTTCTGGAAAGACCGGTATTTTGTCATCGTCACCACCCAAAAGGCGACGCCCGAAAGCCGCGACGCCCTCCGCTATCTGGCCTCGCTGGTAGAGAAAGCCATCCCCGGAGAAGGAGAAATACCTGCCCTCGTAGGCGAACTGCCGGAGGAAAACCGGGTGCCCGGCGGATACCTGTATTTCCACCATTATATCTGGCTCAATGCCTATCTGTTTATCGCCGACTACAACATCGCCGATATCAGCGACCAGACGGATGCTCTTCTGGCCAAATACGGTGATGCGGATGCGCGTTGCTACCTCCTCCTCGTGCAATATCCCGACAAGGCCGGAGCCGAAGCCGCAGGAGAAAAGCTGAAAAGTAAATTCGCACCCGAACTATCCCCTGCCAATCCGGTTATCAGGCTCGAAGACAATACCTGGTTCACCCTCCGGGTCAAAGAGAACAAGCTGAGCGCCGTCTTCAACGGGAATAGCCGCGAACAAGTAGAGAACCTATATCAATCCATTTATAAATAATAATTAAACACACACCTGATTTATGGAATCTATCACCCGCCGTGAATTACTCAAGCGGACAGCCGCTCTGGCAGTCGGAAGTTCGCTGCTGTTGAACCGCCCTGTTACGGCATGGGCCAACGAAAAAGAAGCGACCAGCAAAGTCGTATTGATCCGCAACCAGAAGCTGTTTGCCAACGGCAGTTCGCCCGACCTGGCTATCTGTGAACAAATGCTCGATGAAGCCGTCCGCACCCTGACCGGTAAAGAAGATACGGCAGCAGCCTGGGCGTCTATCATCAAACCCAATGATGTGGTTGGTATCAAAACCAACGCCTGGAACAGCCTGCCCACTCCGCCCGAACTGAACGACATACTGAAAGCCCGCGTGCAAAACGCAGGCGTGAAAGAAGAAGACGTAAGCGTAGATGACCGGGGCGTGAAAACAAATCCCGTATTCCAGCGTTCGACGGCGCTGATCAATATCCGCCCCATGCGCACACATGCCTGGTCGGGAGTCGGTTCGCTGATAAAGAATTACATCATGTTTGCAGCCAAACCTTCGGACTACCACGACGATTCGTGCGCCCCGCTGGCTACGCTGTACGAACTGCCTGCCGTGAAGGGGAAGAGTCGCCTGCATGTATTGGTATTGTTCACTCCGCAGTTTCATCACCTGGCGGCAAGTACGTTCTCAGAAGAATTTACGTGGAAGTACAGTGGTCTGGCCGTAGGATTCGATCCGGTAGCCGTCGATTCCGTAGGCTTACGCATCATCGAAGCCAAACGGCGGGAATACTTCCGGGAAGAACGCCCGCTGAACCCTCCCGCCAAGCATATCGCCCTGGCCGACACCCGTTACCACCTCGGCACTTCCGAGCCTTCCCGGATAGAGCTGGTGAAGCTCGGCTGGGATGCGGATACGTATGTATAGAAACGTCTTTAGAGTATCTTTTTAATATCTGTCTCCAGAGTAGTCAGCTCTTCGACGCGTTTGACAAGGTTGCCCTGCCTGTCTAAAAGAAAAAGAGCGGGGAGTTGTCGCACATTGTACAGAGCGGCTATCTGGGAATAGACCGATTCGGGGTCGCGGACGCAAAGCCAGGGAAGGTTCGACGATATATTTTTCCAGTAATGCGCATCGGCATCCAAAGAGACCTGATAGATAACGAAGCCCCGTTCGTTATAGGTCGTATATAAAGAGGCCAGCTCCATATTCAGTTCGGGAGACCATTCGGCCTGATAGGCGGTGAAATTTATCAAAACAATTTTGCCCGGAGCAATGGAAGACAAGGAGATTTTCTCTCCTCTGAGATTGGGTAGCGAAATATCCAGGTAGTTGATTTCTTCGATATTTATCTTTTCTTCCTGAGAGGCACGCTGCTGGCGAATGACCTTAATCGACTGCAGGGCCAGGTTATGCAGGTGCTTGCTGCGTGCGCTCTCCGGATAGTAATGGTCGAAGCTGGTTGCTACGGCTCCATACGCCTTTGAATCGTCTTTATCGTAAAGGTCGAAAAAGAGCAATCCGTCTATTTGCTGGAACAAAGCGAAGTAGGCAGCGGTTGACATGGGCACGGTATAAATATACCGGCGGGCAAAGTCTTTATACTCCCCGGCTACTTCCGATACCTGCGCCTGGTAGATCGTATCAGGGATCAGATGCCCTTCGCGTTCTTTCCTCAGTTTGCCTATAGCCTGATTGGCGTCCAGCTGTGCCAGGGTAATGGCTTTGATTGCCTTGGCGTTCTCCGAACCTTCCACAGTATAGGAGGTGGCGAAGGTACCGGCATCGGCAGCAAAGGTGAGGGTCTCTGTCGAATCAATGGCAAAATTGATCCATTGGTTGTTCAGCCGGAAGCGATAAAACTCAGGGTACGACGGACGCGGATGCCTGAAGCTGAACTTCCCTGCCGCTGTCAGTCTGACCGAATCCAGCGTCTGCACCGAGGCTATGCCTACATTCTCAAAATACATGACCTGCCCGTCAGCGCCGGAAACTACTCCTTCTACTGTAAAATCCGAGTCCTTACATGAGGTTAACATAAAAAACACTACGAGCGGAACTATCCGGAACGGTATCGATATTGATTTCATGCTGTTCTTTATTTTATTATTTTGTTGCAAATGTACATAAATTTTATATCTGAGATATAAAAAATCTTTATGGAAAATACGGAATTGAATTATAGTATCTTTGTATCCGATTCGGATTCAATGATGAAACTTCATTCACGATGGAAAAAAGTCTGCTGCAAGATTATCCGTGGCAAATGCCGGGTAACGGTTTTATGCGGCTTGTTGCTGTGTGGGTTATGCTTGTATGTCTCGTATCCCCGTACCTTGTTCCGGGCGCCTTATTCCACGCTTTTATATGCGTCGGGAGGCGAGTTGCTGGGCGCGCGTATCGCTGCCGATGGTCAGTGGCGTTTTCCGGTAGTCGATTCCCTGCCTCCCCGTTTCACCACCTGTCTGACGACGTATGAAGACAAACGCTTCTTTTACCATCCGGGGATTGACCCGGTGGCTGTGCTTCGCGCCATCCGTACGAACCTGAAAGCCGGCAGGGTGGTGAGTGGAGGAAGCACGCTCAGCATGCAGCTGGCTCGTCTGGCGAGGGGAAACCGTCCGCGTAACAGCTATGAGAAAGCGGTGGAAGTCTTGGGGGCGGTTGCTTTAGAGGCCACTCATACGAAGCGGGAGATACTCCGTCTGTATGCCTCGCATGCCCCTTTCGGAGGCAATGTGGTAGGCGTGGAGACGGCGGCCTGGAGGTATTTCGGGAGGAGCCTCCCGGCTCTGTCATGGGCTGAGTGCGCCATGCTGGCCGTTCTGCCCAATGCGCCCGCCCTGATCCATCCGGGACGGAACCGGGAATCCCTGAAACTCAAGCGCGACCGCCTCCTGCTCTCCCTCCGTAACCAAGGTACGCTCGACAGCCTCAGCTACGAATTAGCCTGCCTGGAGCCTCTCCCCGAAGCGCCTCTCCCCCTGCCCGACCAGGCGCCTCACCTGATCACGCGCCTGGCAAAGGAGAAACCGGGACAGCGCATCACCTCTTCTATTAAGGCCTCACTCCAGCAACGCGCACAGGAGATCGTAAACCGCTATGCCCGGACGTATGCCTCCAATCATATCCATAACCTCGCCGCCCTTATAGCCGATGTGGAAACGGGCGAAGTGCTGGCCTATGTCGGGAATGTGAGCTTCCGGGCAGACGAGCGGTACGGAAACGAGGTCGATGTCATCACTGCGACGCGAAGCACAGGGAGCATACTGAAGCCCTTCCTCTACGCCGCCATGCTGCACGAAGGGGAACTCCTTCCCGCTACGCTGGTATCCGATGCACCACTCAATATCAATGGCTTCATGCCGCAAAACTATTCGCACACCTTTTACGGGGCAGTACCGGCACACCGGACGATTGAGCAGTCACTGAACGTACCGCTCGTCAGGATGCTCGCGCATTACAATACCGGCCGCTTCATGAGACTGCTCAAGCAGTTGGGAATGACTACGCTCCGCTTCCCGGAAGAACATTACGGCGTTTCGCTCATCCTGGGCGGGGCAGAAGCCACACTATGGGATTTGTCGGGCATGTATGCTTCGATGGCGCGCACCTTGTCGCATTACAGAACATACAACGGCCGTTATCACCCGGCAGATATCCGGCCGCTGATACCTTTCCCGGCCAGAGAAGCAGAGTCGCCTATCCGCTCCGTCACCGACAAGCGGCTGAGCGACCGCCCCGTATTGTCTGCCGCCTCTCTCTGGTTCACCTTCGAAGCCATGTCGGCACTGAACCGCCCCGAAGAAGAAGCCGAATGGCAACAATTCGCCTCGATGAAACGGATCGCATGGAAGACCGGAACCAGCTACGGAGGCCGCGACGCCTGGGCGATAGGCCTTACTCCCCGTTATCTGGCAGGCGTATGGGCCGGTAATACTTCGGGCGAAGGGCGTCCGGGGCTTACCGGTGTAGGATATGCTGCCCCCGTATTATTCGACCTTTTTTCCCTGCTTCCCGGAAGTGATTGGTTTGATATGCCGTACGACGAACTGACCGAGGCAGCCGTATGCCGTGCGAGCGGGCATAAGGCCTCCCCTATCTGCACACAGGCAGATACGCTCTACATCCCCCGTTCGGGCATCAGCACTTCCCTTTGTCCTTACCATCAGTGGGTACATTTGTCGGCCGACGAACGTTTCCGGGTGAATACTTCCTGCGAGCCGGCAGAGCGCATCCTCACACGCCCCTGGTTTGTATTGCCTCCTTCGCAGGCGTATTACTACAGGAATCACCATATCGACTATGCTCCCCTCCCTCCTTTCAAACCCGGCTGCGAACAGGAGGCGGGCCATCAGCTGGAGTTTATCTATCCCGGACAGGGAAGTATCCTCCACCTTCCCAAAGGGTTCACCGGCGAGTACGAACAATTCATCTTCAAAGCCGCCCATGCCCACCCCGAAGCCACTATCTACTGGCATATCGACGACTCCTACTTAGGCGAGACCCACGAGAATCACCAGATAGCCTGCCGCCTAAACGCAGGCCACCACCTCCTGACCATCATAGACAGCCAGGGCGGACAGGCCCGCATCCGGTTTGAAGTGAAATAATCGAGTGAAGGATTTTTCGTTAAATCTATGGGGGATTGTGTCGTCCTGCTCCCGTCCGGAGTATATAGGATATCAACTTGTAACTCGTAACTTGTAACTTGTAACTCGTAACTCGTTAATAGTTATTTATACGCATAGCCTGTTTTCTGCCGGACTGTCTTTCCGTTCTTTAGCGGGATCAATGTGAATCCCCAATGGTATTCCTGGTCTGCAGGGATCGTATAGCCGGCTTCCGGGCGGGCGCCCCAGCTGTTGTAGCCGGCTACGCCTTGTTGTTTCATATCGATGCATACTTCCACATAGTCGCGTGGACTGATATCATTTATGTGCTGCATTCGCCTCAGCACGTTCCGGGCCGCTTCTTCGTCGTGATTGGCCACTTCTTCCGGGCTGAGGTTAGGCCATTGGCGGGGATGGGGCAGCGCTTCTTCCGAATCAAAATCTTCTATGGAATTACGCAATGCATTGAAGCCCATCACTTCATCGGCCTCGATCAGCAGGCCAGGGCTGTTCGTTCCTGTCAGCGCCAGCCAGCGTGTATCGGTATGATGGCCGTTTTCCTGTGGGCGAACGTAGGGATAGTACATTTCTTCTGCTGTGCTTTTATACAATCCCACAAGCGTTCCGACATTCCGGTCGATGTAGTTTTCTTCCGGCCCGCGCCCCAGATACTGTATGTTGTCCATGGTTGCCGGCAGACGGAAACGCAGGCCTATACGGGGTACAACGTTCCATCCTTTTTCCGGTTTGCCGGTCCGGGCGGGAGTAAAATGTACGGAAGCATGCACTACGCCATCCGGATATATTTTGTATTTCACGATATAGTGGTTTCCTGCCGGCAACTGATAGCTTACCAGCAGTTCAGCTTTTCCGTCGTCGGTCGGCAGAAGGCTTGCATCGGCTACACGAAAGTTTTTACTGCTTTGTTTCCATAGCTGCAAGTGACGGGGAGCGCCACTGCCGTAATCATTGTCATTGGGTGGACGCCAGAAGTTGGGTTGCAGTCCGAATCCTTCGTTGAAGTACTCGATGCCATCTACTTTATACGAGGTGACTACCCCTGTTCTTTTATCAAAAACAAAGTTCAGCCCGGAAGAGGAAACGCTTAGTATATCTCCCTCAGAAGAAACACTTAACGCAGGTCCGCCGGCTTTGTAAACTCTCTTTTCCGCTTTGAGGGGAAGAAGGAATTGTTCGTATGCAATCTCATATCCGGCAGGAACCGATTCGTCCGCCTGCGTAGTTGTCACGCTGAAGTTCACAAAATATTCAACGCCCGCCTGGGGTTTCAATGTAGCGACCATCGGGATACTCACCTCTCCGGATGTCTGAGGCGCAAGATTCAGAGGCAGCCTGCCGCTGCCCAGGGGTTTTTCGTTTGCGTATAAGGTATATCGGACAGCATACTCATCGCTATGCGTAAAATAAAAGCGGTTGGTTATGCGGAACCGGCCCCGGGCGGCATCCGTCATCTCAAAGCCAAAGTTCTGATGCACATACTTTACTTCAGCCATGGCCGGATGCGGGCGACGGTCGGGATTCACCAGTCCGTTACACAGGAAGTTTCCGTCGCTTGGGGCATTTACGCCATAATCACCTCCATACGCCCAATAGGAGCGTCCGTCTTTATCGACAGCCAGGAGTCCTTGATCTACCCAATCCCAGATATACCCACCCTGTAAATTCGGATAGGTATAAATAACCTTCCACTGATCCCACAAATTGCCATTCGAATTACCCATGGCATGGGAATATTCGGAAGGGACAACCGGCCGGTCGCTTCCCGCTATTCCTATTTCTTCCAGCCGCCGGGCTCCGGGGTATTGGGGGACATACATATCCGTATTCCATTCCCAGAGCGCGCGTTCGTAATTGACCGGTCTGTTCATCAGGTCTTTATCCTTATTCTTTATCCATAAATAAGCCTGATAGAAGTTATAGCCGTTGCCTGCTTCATTGCCTAAGGACCAGAAGGTCAGCGACGGATAGTTTTTATTGCGTTCATACATATTCCGGATACGATCCAGATGAGCTGTGAGCCATTCCGGATTATTCCCTAAAGTCCCTCCTTTGCTCAGATTATAATACATTCCATGCGATTCGATATTGGCTTCATCATACACATAGAGCCCCAGCTCATCACATAATTCGTAGAACCTGCGGCTTTGCGGGTAATGGCTCAGGCGTACGGTATTCAGATTATGCTGCTTCATGAGTGCGAAGTCTTTGCGCATGGTCTCTTCCGCGACATAATGCCCTGTTTCCGGATGATGTTCGTGTATATTTACGCCTTTTAGTTTGATCGGCTGTCCGTTAATAAAGAGCAGGGTATATGGTTTTCCGCTCTCTGCCTTCTGCTCTGTTTCTTTTATTTCGATACGGCGGAAACCCACATGAAAGGGAACGACTTCGGTTATCCGCCCTTCTTCCTTCACTGTCATCAGGAGTTTGAATAAGTTGGGTTGTTCCGACGACCAGCGGGCGACAGCAGGGAGTATTTTTTCAAAGCCGGCTGTCTGTACCTCCGCCGTGTCTATCCGTATCTTCCGCTCCTCCATAGCCACAGTCGTGCCCCGGGCGTCGATCAGTTCGTAAGCGATGAGTGCTTCCTTTGCGCTGTTTGTACGGTTTTTCAGATCAATCGCCAGCTTAAAGATTCCGTCTTTATAGTGATTGTCTAAGGTCGAGACCACACGAAAATCATGAATAGCCAGCCTGGGTTGCGAGTAAAGGAAGACATCGCGTTCGATACCACTGATGCGCCAGAAATCCTGACATTCCAGATAGGAGCCCGTACTCCAGCGAAATATTTTCAATGTCAATACATTTTTCCCTGGTTTCAGATACGAATTAATCAGAAATTCTGCCGGGTTTTTGGAGTCTTCGCTATAGCCCACTTCTTCGCCATTCAGATAGACATAAAGGCCTGATTTGGCTCCTCCGATATGCAGATAGACATCACGCCCTTCCCAGCCGGCGGGGATTTCAATCTCGCGGCGATACACGCCCACCGGATTGTCTTCGGGCAGCAGCGGCGGCTGAGGATTGCGTGGTTTAAATTCATATCCGTGGTTTGTATAAATGGCGACGCCATGTCCCTGCACTTCCCAGTTCCCCGGCACCTTAATATCGTGCCAGCTGTCCGTAGAGACAGAGGGATCGGTGATATTTTCCGGTAATTTCGTATAGGCATCGGCATAATAGAATTTCCATACGCCATTCAGCAGGGAGTAATAAGCGCTGTTTTCGTAACGGAAGCTCAAGGCCGTCCGGCGGTCGGCATAAGTCATAAACGACGAACGCGCCGGCTCTTTATTTACGGCAACAACCTCTACATCCTGCCAATAAGGTCTGGAGCATTTTTTTTCTGAAGCATTCATTGCGACTATCGGCAGGCAGAAAAAAACGATAACTACCTGCAACAGGCGGTTTTTGGATAAACAGTTCATAATTTTAATTTCATAAGATAAGACAGTTTACTGAGACTGTAATAAAAAACAAACGTAGTAATTGATTTGTAAAAAACCGGCATCCAAACCTGTAAATTAAGAAAGATTAACCAGCCCTAAAGACTTTCATTTGCCCCCGTGCAAGAGCAAAGAATTCGGCTAAGTCTTTGGAGTAATCTGTGTAATAGTCATGGATGTGGCTCAGAACGTAGATCATCCAGTTACGGAAGTTTGCATCGACAGCTTTGCAACATCCCAGCAAGGAATACATGGCAGCTGCATCTTCTGTCGCATCGTGGTTGCCACAAAAGAGGTAGTTTTTTCTACCTGAAGCTAACGGACGAATACAAAGGTAAGAACTGGAAAAGGGTAGGAAAAGACGCACTTCACCGAATGCTTACA
>JAISZA010000200.1 GCA_031269535.1 Tannerellaceae bacterium | reverse complement strand
GCGAATTCATTATCTAAGCTGATATCCGTCAGATGGTTCAGGTCGCTGAAAACGCTGACTTTCGAAAATTTGGTTACGCCGGTGAGAAAGACAAACCGCAAATGAGCGTCGGCGCTTTTTAATACGCCATAAAAACCTTTCAGCGTGTCGCGTATGGATTTATTGAGGTTTTCATTATCCAATGTATTTACCAACGGTTTGTCGTATTCGTCTATTAAAACGACTACTTTACGGCCGGTTTGTTTATAAGCGCGGTTAATCAGTCCGAGTAAACGCGATGCCGGTGTTATGTCGGCTTCATTTTTTCCCCATTGCTGCTCCAGATTTCTCAGATTAGTGTCCAGAGCAACATACAGTGAAGTAAGGTCTGTATAACCTTCTACGTTAAAATCAATATGAAACACCGGATATTTTATCCAGTCCTTTTCCGGTCCGGCAATCGCCAAACCCTCGAAAAGTTCTTTTTTCCCGAGGAAATAGGCTTTAAGCGTGGACAAAAAAAGACTTTTCCCAAAACGACGCGGACGTCCGAGAAAATAAGGACTACTCACTCGTGTCAACCGGTACACATATTCTGTTTTGTCAACATAAATATATTCTTCCTTACGCAATTTTTCAAAATCCTGTATGCCGACAGGCAATTTTCTTATAGTTAACATAGCCATATCTTTTATGTTTCTAAGTTACGAAGATAAATGATTTTCCGGAATTACCCCATAGACTTTTGACGAAAAATCCTTCACTCCTTCACAAGGAGTATAAGAATCTGAATGACATTGGATTAAAGCGTGAAAGATGGGGTTCTTATCCTTCACACTCCTACACGTGATCCGTTCCGAAATCAGCTGAGGTTTTTTGTATGAAACAGCTGTCCGGGTTTATATCCGGAAGTCTCACTCGTATAGTTGGGACGTCCTTCTCCCCCGGCCTCTCCCGCAAGGCAGGGGAGGAAAGGTGCCCGTTCCACAGGGAAAGGGCCGGGAGAAAGGTGAAGGATGACCCTCCCGTCCTTCACACCTTAATTTTTTGTCATTCAAATGTTTATACCCCTCGTGAAGGAGTGAAGGATTTTTAGTCAAAAGTCTATGGGGAATGTGTCATCCTCCTGCTCCCGTCCGGAATAAATTCGATCCCGTCCGGAATAAATCTGATCCCGTCCGGGAATAAACCGGACGGGAATGAACTATATATAGGTTTTGGGGGGAAGCCCCTATATACTTTGGGATGAAAGTATATAGGTTCTGAAGCGAAAGTATATAGGAACGGAGGAGAAAAGTAACGATCCTGCACTCAGGGATGATATCAGCTACTACTACAATGTCTTTAATGTTAAGTTACGCCAGGCTACTTTGATGCCGCCTCCATCGTGTATCTGGAGGGCGATACGGCCTTGTCCGGCACCGATTTTCTCATCGGTAAAGTTCACCATTTCTTCGCCATTCAGCCAGGTGGTCACATTATCTCCCTGCACTTTTATGCGGAGCGTGTTCCAGTCGCCGGTTTTCAGTATTTCTTCCTTCTCATCGGGTATCTGAATCAGCCATCCCCTTCCGTAAGACTCATAGATGCCTCCGGTATCATGTCCTTTGGGGGCTACTTCAACCTGCCAGCCGTTTACTTTCACCCCTTCTTCGATGAATGAGCGGATAAATACGCCGGAATTACCATCGGCATCCTGCTTAAATTCGACCGAGAGGTCGAAATCATCGTAATACTCGCGCGTAGCTAAATAGCCGTATTGTTTGTCAGGGCCGCTTTCGCAATACAAAAGGCCGGCTTTTACGTACCATAACTCCGTGCCGTATGCTTCCCAGCCGGTTAAATCGAGTCCGTTGAAAAGTGCGACTTCTTTGCTCTTCCGCGGGAGTTCCTTTATCTTTATATTACGGAACGAAGCCGGATAGCCATGATCCTGCAGGCAAAGGACGCCTTTCTTTGCCAGTCCGTATTCAGGAGCATTGGTCCATTTCCCGCTGTTTTTCCGGGCGTACCAGTCGTCTGTCCAGGCTTCAAATTCCAGAATCTTCACGCCATTGAGCCAATGCTCTGCATGGCCGTTGTCGAAGACTATCTTTGAATTGTTCCATTCGCCCTGGGGGTTGACTTTCATCAGCGATTTATCGGGGAGATACATCGCATAATCAACACCTAATTTCTGCCATTCTTCCAGCGGTTCGGGGAAGTTAGGCTCGTCGATCAATTGGTATTCAGGGCCTGTAACATAAGGCACTGCATATTGCGGACGCTCTACTACATGATAGAGCATGCCGCTATTGCCTCCTTTCGAGAGTTTCCAATCCCAGGATAATTCAAAGTTTTCAAATTGTTTTTCCGTTACGATGTAGCCACTTGCGTCGCTGCCGTCTCCTTTCGCCTGGATACATCCATCGATCACATGCCAGGGCTGTGTCAGAGTCGTCCCATTGTAATCTTTCCAGCCGGTAAGTGTTTCTCCATCAAACAACAATTGCCAGCCCTCCGCTATTTCTTCAGCGGTAAGCGTGTTTTGTTTCCCTTCTCCGCAAGAAGCCAACAGGGCCACCGCACACAAGGCTGTAAAGCCTGAAGTTAGTTTTTTTACTAATGATAGTTTCATTTTACATTTTGTTTTAATTGTTTGGTAATAATTTAAAAGGCAAAATAAGGCATTTTCCATCATAAATTATACTCTTTTGTGAAATTTTCACGATATTGTTTTTGTTTGCCTGAACATATTTTACGACATTTGCCACGATGAGTTAAGGAACGGAGTTACATCCTTTTCTTATATTCATAATAGAACACACACAAAAGACAAGGATAAAAATAAAATGGATAGACGACCGCTATTATTTTGCTGTCTGATTTTCAATTCTATATTGAATATGAAAGGGCAGCATAAAGAAGTTTTTCAGACGAAGGTAAATGCTTTGGATAAGCACGTTTCAGTGATAATGGCCGACAGAGGAGTTACTAAAAGCATGGCACTGGAAAAAATAGCCGAAATGGAAGAACTCTTACTCGAAGAAGAAGAAGATTACTTTTACCCCGCCGACGAATTATATGGCTCTAACTGGGATACACGCTGGGTTGACCCCTTCCGCAGTGATACGTCGCGTATCGTTTTTCCTGATTCCTGCAAAATAGACTGTTCATCATTCGTCATTCCTATAAATAAGACACTGAAAATTACCTCTCCGTATGGGCCTCGCCGGCGGCGGATGCACCGGGGGATCGACCTGAAACTGCAAATAGGAGATACGGTCTGTGCGGCATTCTCCGGAAAAGTGCGTATCCGTAATACCGAGCGCAGGGGATACGGGAAATATCTGGTCATCAGACACCCCAATGGGCTGGAAACGGTATATGGACATCTTTCGGATTGGCTTGTGGAAGTAAACGATATCGTACGGGCCGGCGAACCTATCGCTTTAGGGGGAAATACAGGACGCTCTACCGGATCGCATCTGCATTTTGAAACCCGCCTCTTAGGACAAGCGTTCGACCCAATGGAAATCATTGATTTTGAAAACGGGGTTCCACACAAAGACTTATTCGTTTTTCATAATGTCAGGATAAACCAGCGCAACAGCAATCTATATACTTCCTCTGAGCAACAGGTGGTTTACCATCAGGTGAAATCAGGAGAGACACTGGGGGCCATCGCCCGCCGCTACGGAACGACCATTGATGAATTATGCCGCTTAAACGGTCTGAAAACGACTTCAAGGCTCAGAGTCGGACAGTCTTTGCGCTGTAGTATCAGCAAGACAAATACCCAACAGCCCTCTACCCTTGCTTTCACCCCCCCGACCGCAAGCGCCGCCCCTACCCTTCCGGCTGAAAACACACCGGAAACAAGCAGCTTATCTCCTATATACCACCGGATAAAATCGGGTGATACGCTGAGTGGCATCGCGAAAAAGTATGGGACGACCGTAGGTAAATTATGTGAACTGAATGCGATTACGAAGACTACCGTTCTGCGACTGGGGCGCCCCATCAGGTGTTCATGATGCAGTCGCTTCTGCTCCATACGTGTTGTGCTCCCTGTTCTGCCGCGGTTATCGAATGGCTGCTTGCGAATGGAATACGTCCTGCCTTATTTTATTTTAATCCGAATATTTTCCCGCGTAAAGAATATGAAATCCGGAAAACGGAGTGTAGCCGGTATGCTCATTCGCAAGGGCTTGATATAATCGACGCCGATTACGACCATGCCCAATGGCTGAGCGGTATAGCCGGTCTGGAGACAGAACCCGAACGGGGCAAACGCTGCCTGCAATGCTTTAAAATACGATTGCTGGCTACGGCCCGGCAGGCCTCTGAGCAAGGCTTTGGGCATTTTGCCACGACTCTGGCATCCTCGCGCTGGAAAAACCTCCGGCAAATTACAGAAGCAGGCCACTGGGCAGCCTCTCAATTCGATAACGTTAGTTTTTACGAAAAGAACTGGCGTAAAGACGGACTGAGCGAACGCCGGCGGATACTTTTAAAGGAACATGCGTTCTATAATCAGTTGTACTGCGGATGCGAATTTAGTTTCCCCCGGCAAAAGTCAGATGGATAACGACATATTCCGACCGGCTCCCGATACGGAATTTCCCTCCCCAGATTCCCAGACCGGAAGTGACATAGATATGCGTATCTCCTTTTTTCAAATACCCGTATGCGTGCTCAAAAAGACTGTTCACCACCCAGGAAAGCGGCCATACTTGTCCTTTATGCGTATGCCCTGAGAGTTGCAGGTCGATGTGGTTTCTCTCTGTTTCTTCCAGGTTGACCGGCTGATGATCAAGCATAATAAGCGGCTTGGTCTTATCTGCCCGGGCAATCAATTCTTCTATGGATTTTCTTTTCGGGTTCGACCGGTCATCGCGCCCTATGAGATAAAACGAGTCATCGATCAGGCTTACCGAATCCTGTAAGAGGGTGATCCCTGCCTGGCGAAAGAACGCTGCGCTTTTCACAGCATTTCCGATATACTCGTGATTACCCAGGACAGCATAGATGCCGTATCTGGCCCGGATTTTCTTAACCGACTCTGCAAAATTATACGCAAATAAAGGATGGGTATTGCTGTCAACCAAATCACCGGCAATGAGGACAATATCGGGATTTTCATCGTTAATCAGAGGCAGCCAGCTTTCAAATTCCTTCTTCCCTATTCCATAGCCCAGATGAAGATCACTTATGGCCACAATCTTCAGGGAGTTGACTCCTTCTCCGGCCTTTTTATCCAGGGTCAGAGCAAGTTCGACCTTCTTCTTATTCCGATAATTAATATACCCGAACGTACAGCACAAAACAACCAGAGACGACAGGGCGATAAAACCAATCCAACTTCCCGAAAATATCTTCGCGAAAGGGAACAGATGGGTCAGACGAATGATATCAATCAAGGCAACAGCAAGAAGCAAGTATAAAAAGATGATAATCCAGGAAGAACCTGTTCTGTACATGAATGAAGCGACAGCCTGCGGCAGATAGTCGCCAATAAGCATGCTGAGAATAGGGCACAACAGGGCAAGAATGCCTAACGCAAGCATTATCACCCTGCCTGCCGGATGTGGTATCATCAACCAAAGTCTGGAAAACACATAATAATGAGCGCCCAGCACAAGGGCTAACATGATCAGTATCGGTACAATTCTCATACGGGTCGGTCTGTTTCTTTCTTCTAATTGAACTGCTGCCCAAACTTCAGTTGTACATCGGCAACGAATTGTTTGATCCGCTGTTCGTCGTCCTTCTTGCAAATAAGCAATACATTGCCCGATTCGGCAACGATATAATCGTCTAAGCCCTCTATCACGACCAGGCGGTCCGGGTCGTCCATAGCAATAATATTTCCGCTGCTTTCATACAGTATCACATTGCTTTTCTTTAGTTTGGCATTGTTTTGCTCGTCTTTTCCGGCGATGTCGTATAAAGACCCCCAGGTGCCCAGGTCGGCCCAGCCAAAATCCACACACATCATATACACATTATCCGCCTTTTCCATAATGCCGTAATCGATGGAGATATTGGGACAATAGGGGAAATGTTCCTGGATAAAAGACTTTTCTGCAGGTGTATTAAAGAAGTCTTTACCTAAATCAAACCGGCTGCTGACGTCGGGAAGATACCTGGCAAATGCAGCAATTATCGTATTTACATTCCACAAAAAGAGTCCTGAGTTCCAGAAAAACTCCCCGCTTTCGTAGAATATCTGTGCCAGCCTCTGATCGGGTTTTTCCGTAAAAGTCTTCACTTTCGAAAACTCTCCCAGGAGCGTATCATCGCTTTGGATATATCCATATCCGGTTTCCGGGCGGGAGGGTTTGATGCCCAAGGTAACCAGTGCCTTGTTCTCTTTCACAAACTGCAGGCCCCTTTGTACATCGTGCAAAAAAACATCCTCTTTCAATATCAGATGGTCGGAAGGGGCTACTACAATGTTCGCATCCGGATTGCAGGCCTTTATATGATAGGCCGCATAAGCAATACAAGGTGCCGTATTCCGCCGCGAAGGTTCCAGCAATATCTGCTTGTCCTGAATATCAGGCAGCTGCTCTTTTACAAGAGAGAAGTACAATTCATTTGTGACAACGTAAATATTCTCTGCCGGAATTATTTTAGCAAAACGATCAAACGTCATTTGGAGTAAAGAACGCCCCGAACCAAAAAAGTCAAGAAACTGTTTGGGGTACGTTGCCCGGCTAAAGGGCCAGAACCGGCTACCGATCCCTCCTCCCATAATTACACAATAGTTATTTTTCATGCATCAGTTTTTTTAATGTATTACTTTAACGAAATAATCCTGCATTTATTTTTCCGTTCCTCACATTTGCAAGGGCAGACGCAGGCGCAGGCCGAAAGGAAACAGTAAAAACGGCTGTCCGGAGTCGATCCGTTCCTTTCATGGCACAGGCATCAATCCGGAGCAATCCATTGAATGTCAATAATCCGGATGGATTACTCCACCTGCAACGAGGTATCATACCTTAGGGCAAGTCTGTATCTTCGCTCATCTTCTTCATTTCACAATGGTATGTATATTAAATATTTTCCGACAAAATGCTATTTTGTTTTGCTATTTATAATTATTTTGATTATGTTTGCACTGTTTTGGAAGAAGATTGCAGGTTATCGCATTATTTTCCATTTCAAAAGATGTTGATTTATGAGCAAAAATACCTTGTATGTGGTATTTTGATAAAAATTAAGCTATTTTATCTTTGCGGGAAGATAAACATATTACATTTTATATACTTTGTTTTAATCGCAGGTTAAACTTTTAAATGAGAAAAAATGACAAAAAGAACACTACTTATGTTTGCGGTTATGTTGCCATTAAGCACAATTTTATCGTTGGCTCAGACGATAAATATAACCGGTGTCGTGACCGAAACGGGTGGAGAACCTATCATCGGAGGTACAATTATTCTACAAGGCACATCTACCGGTACGATTACCGGAGCAGATGGGACTTATTCTATTAACGCACCCAGAAACGGTGTGCTGGAATTTCGTTATATCGGACTGGAAACCCAGGTGGTGCCTATCGAAGGGCGCACCCGTATCAATGTGGAACTGATCAGCAGCTCCATCGCCGTAGATGAAGTGGTGGTCATCGGATACGGCACACAGTCCAGACGCACCGTAACGGCTTCCATTGCTTCGCTCAGTGGAGAAAGTATCAAAGATATCCCGAGTCCAAACGCAGAATCGGCCTTGCAGGGACGAGCCTCCGGCGTTAGTATCATCACACCTTCGGGTGCCGTGGGACAGGCACCGGTTGTCCGGATCCGGGGCGTATCCTCTATTACGTCTGGCACCGAGCCGCTTTACGTGGTGGATGGGATTCCCGTTCAGTCGGGTAATGCAGCCTATATCGGGAATACCAATGCCTTGTCGGATATCAATCCTTCCGATATTCTCTCGATTGACGTGCTGAAAGATGCTGCTGCCGCTGCCCTTTACGGCTCGCGCGCTGCCAATGGTGTCGTGTTGATTACGACACGCAAGGGACGGCAAGACAAGGCGCAGGTCTCGTATAGCGGCTGGGTAGGCGTCACAACACCCAGTAAACTGATCCCCGTGATGGATGCCGCACAGTATGTGGAGTTTAAGAATATCTCGGTAGCCAACCGCTATGGGACGGACGAACGCTCGCTAACGTCAGGATATACCTCGCCGCACGGAAACAAAGCGCACAACCTCTGGCAGCTCGGCAACGGCGAATATGTAAATACCAAATGGAGCGATCTGCTTTACCAAACCGGCTTGCAGCACAACCATACCGTAGCCATAAGCGGAGGAACACAGAAGGTGCAATACTATCTCTCGGCTAATTATACCGACCAGAAAGGGATGGTGGTGAACGACCACTACGACCGGCTGGGCGGCACGGCCAACGTATCGGCCCAGGCAACCGACTGGCTGAAAGTAGGCATCAACCTGAATGCGACCACCTCGACCACGTCTTATACCGACCGCGGCAGAAAAGGCTCCCAATATGCCACCGCCAACTTCTCACGCATGGCGATGATCCTGCCCCCGAATACGCCGGCGTATAACCCCGGCTCTGGGGAACCTTATTATGAACCGAACGGCGGGCTGGGCTATGGACCCAATACGGTCTATAACGGATACTATAACCCTGTGGCTATGCTGGAGTATGGAGATAAACAGCAGTCAGATATCGCACGTATCATCTCCAGCTACTTCGCCGAAATCACACCGCTGAAAGGACTCAGGCTGAAAACACAGCTGGGGGTAGATTTCCAGCAAGTATCCGACGAACAGTTCAGCAACCCCTTCAACGGAGATTCCTACGCCTCGCACGGAAGTGATTACAAGGCCTCCGTGAATACGACCACCACCACCTGGACCAATACGGCACAGTACACTTTCAGTCTGGACGATCATAATTTCGACATCCTGGTGGGACAAGAATTATACGAAAAGAAATTAGAACGCTGGGGCGCTTATCGTACCGATATCCTGGATGAAAAATTCCGGGTCTTTCAGGCCGATTACAATAATATCTATCCCTACGCCAATACCCTGGAAGAAAGCAGCCTCTTCTCGTATCTCGGACGTCTGAACTACGATTATCAGGCCCGGTACATGCTCTCGGTCAACTTACGCCGCGACGGCTTCTCCGCCCTGAGTAAGAACAACCGCTGGGGGAACTTCGGGGGCGCTTCGGCTGCCTGGCGTATCTCCAATGAAGGCTTCTTCGAACCCTTGAGCCAGTTGTTTACAGACCTCAAGCTGAAAGGGAGCTGGGGGATCGTGGGGAATACCAACATCCTGCCCTATGCCTCCAAATCGTATTATCAAAGCGGTTTCTACGGAAACGGAGGCGCTTATTACCTGTCGAGTATCGCCGATACGGAAAACCTGAAATGGGAATCGAGCACCAAATTAGACATCGGCTTCGCCGCCCAGATCAAAAATAATGTGCAGGTGGAATTTGACTTCTACCGCAACTACGCCTCCGACCTGATTCTGGATGTCCCCGTGGCTTACTCCAAAGGAATCCCAGGCAACAAAATCACCACCAATGCGGGCGCCATGACCAATACAGGGATTGAATTATCCATATCGGCTCAACCTGTCAAAACAAAAGATTTCAGCTGGAATACGTCCTTCAATATCACGACCCAGAAAAACGAAGTAGTGAAACTGGCCGAAGGAATCACCGAAATCATCGGAGCCAACGATTATAACATCACCCTGCCCGGCTATTCTATCGGACAACTTTATATCCGCCCGTCTGCCGGTATCGATCCGGAAACCGGACGACGCGTCCTTATCGGCAAGGATGGTACCCAGGCGGTGGTTATATTCGAAGGAGGCGCTACCTACTACCACAAAGACAATCCCACGAATCCCTATCCGCAGGCAGACCTGAAGCAGGTCATCTCAGGCGGTACCATGCCGACTTATTACGGCGGATGGACAAACGACTTTAAATACAAGAGCTTCGACCTTTCCATCCTGCTCCAGTACTCGGGCGGTAATTATATATACAATGGATCGACCGCTACCCTGAGCGATATGCGCTACTGGAACAATGCGTTGGATGTGTATAATTCGTACTGGAAGAATCCGGGCGACCAGGCGAAATACGCCAAGCCTATCTACGGCGATAATGCCTCCAACGGCTCGGTCTTCCCTATCTCCGACTGGGTGGAAAAAGGAGATTACCTCCGCCTGAAAACGCTTACCCTGGGCTATACCTTCCATACGCGCAACTGGGCGAAAGCCGGTATCAGCGCCCTGAGACTCTATGCGGCAGCTCAAAACCTGTTCTGCCTGACAGGATATTCGGGCTTAGACCCGGAATCACTCATCTCCTCCAACGACCAGGCGGCGCTCCAGGGCGGTGTGGATAAAAACTCCCTCCCGCAGGCCAAGGTGTTTACGTTCGGTGTGAATGTTACTTTCTAAATTGTTGTACCAACTATTAAAATTAAGGATTATGAAAAAGATATTTCTTTACGGCTTGTTCCTGTTCGGCCTGACGCTTTTCCCTTCGTGCGAAGATTTTCTGGAAAAGGAACCGCCTTTGTATTTTACCGAAGAAGAGGTCTTCTCAGACCCCGAACGCCTGGAACTGGCGGTAAACGGCCTCTACCTGGGGCTTAAAAGCCAGTATGCACTGGGAGGCAAGGTGTTTGTGATTGTAGATAATATCGGAGACGACTTTATCAATGTGGCCAGCAACGGATACGAACTCACCTTCACCTACGAAATGAAAGTGACCTTAGACCGGCAGGAAAGCTACGAACTCTGGCGCTATACCTACCTGGCCATCAACCGCTGCAATGTCTTCCTGAAAAACATCGAAGCACACAAGGAAGCGGCCGGGGCCAACTACGACCGCTACGTGGCCGAGGCCAAGTTTGTCCGCGCCTTGGGGTATTACTATCTGCACCAGATTTATACGTTGCCTTATGTGATCAACCCCAGTGCCAAATCGGTGGTGCTCCGCCTGCTGGCCGAAGAAGACCTGGCGAATAACGACCTGGCCCGCTCTTCGTCTGAAGAGGTGCTGAGCCAGATACTGCAGGACCTCTCGGCAGCAAGTGCGCTGCCTACCGGTTCGGGAACGGAAGCCTACGTAGTGCGGGCGACACAGGGCGCCGCCGAAGCTCTGAAACAACGTATCTACTTAGTGAAAGGCGAATGGGATAATGCCATCGCTGCCGGTGAGAAAATAACCGGTTATACACTGGCCGACGATATCACCTCGGTTTTCAAAACGCCTTATATCACTTCCGAGAATATCTTCTCACTCCCCTTCGATGCGACCAACCGCCCCGGACAGCAATATGCTACCGGATACTACTATATCGGCGGACGCTCGAACGAGATAGACGTTAATACCGGTATCGTGAGCATCAACGGATACGGGAATCCCAAGGATGCACGCATCGCCGGATTTACCAATATCAACGGCGGAGGCAGACTCCTGACGAAATACACCAGCAGCACCTACGTGGACTGGCTGCCCATCTTCCGGTATGCAGAAGTACTGCTGAACCTGGCCGAAGCCCATTTCAACAAAGGGAACGAAGCCCAGGCCCTGGCCCTGCTCAAACAGGTGAGAACACGCTCCCTCGCTCCGGCAGACGACGAACTGAGCCTCGACAACCTCTCCGGAAATGCCCTCAAAACGGCTATCATCAACGAGCGCCGGCTGGAGTTCCTGGGTGAAGGCATACGCGGACTGGATATCCTCCGAAGGGGAGAAACCTTCGTCAAACAACCAGGTACCGACTACGAACTGGTGATCGGACCGGAAGATGGTATCAACGGATACATCTGGCCTATCCCGCAATTCGAAAGAGCAAACAATAAACTAATAGTAGATTGAAAACTAAATTAAAGATTGAAAATGAAAAAACTGAAATGGACACTTTTTCTCCTTTGGGGAATATGCGCCGTAAGCATGGCGCAGGAAAAAACAGACGAAGCTTTGTTCAGAGAAGCTATCCAGACGCTTGCTTCCGATGAGTTCGGAGGAAGAAAACCGCTCTCGCCACACGAACCGCTGACGATTAATTACATCGCCGACCAGTTCAAAGCGCTGGGAGTGAAACCTGCAAACGGGAACAGCTACTTCCAGCCTGTGCCCCTGCTGAGCGTGAAAACGCAAATCAGGAAAAACGACATCGTCGTGAACGGCAAAAAGGGAAACCTGACGCTCAAACCCTTCACCGATTTCGTCCTCTGGTCGCAACGGAGCGAGAAAAACCTCAAACTCTCGAAGGCCGATTACGTCTTCGTGGGCTTCGGTATCCATGCACCCGAATACGGATGGAATGATTACGAAGGAATAGACGTGAAAGGTAAAATCGTCGTCATTCTGGTGAACGACCCCGGTTTTTACAACGACAACCTCTTCCGGGGCAAAAACATGACGTATTACGGACGATGGACTTATAAGTTTGAAGAAGCCAACCGCCAGGGAGCTGCCGGAGCCTTCGTCATCCACGATACCGCACCGGCTTCTTACGACTGGAGCGTGGTGCAGAACTCGTGGACGGGCAAGAACCTCTCCCTGTACTCCGAAAACGAAGTGCTGAACTTCAAAGGATGGGTGACCAACGCCTCGGCTAAACTCCTGTTTGAAAAAGCAGGCGGCTCCTACGACGAAGCGCTCGCCGCTGCCCAAAAGAAAGGATTCAAAAGCTATACGCTTGGAGTGAAAAGCACGATCGAGCTCATCAACGATGCGCAGATAGAGAACTCGGCCAATGTGGCAGGTGTCTTCGAAGGTACCGATCTGAAGGATGAATACATCATCTATTCCGCACACTGGGATCACTTCGGCATCGGGATACCCATCGACGGAGACAGTATCTACAACGGGGCCAGCGACAATGCTTCCGGTGTAGCGGCGCTCTTCGTCATCGCCAACCGCCTCAACCAGCTGCCCCAGCGCCCGCGACGCTCCATCCTCTTCCTCGCTGTAACGGCCGAAGAGTCCGGCCTGCTGGGCTCTGAGTATTATGCCACTCATCCGCTTTTCGCCCTGGATAAAACCGTAGCCAATCTCAATATGGACGGCTATGCGCCCAAACATCGCACGCGCGACATCACCCTGGGAGGAGCCGGCGATGCGGAAACCGACAAATACGTGCTCGAAGCGGCGGCTACACAAGGACGCATCGTAAAACCGGCAGCCAACCAGACCGGCGGGGGCTATTTCCGCTCCGACCACTTCAACTTTGCCAAAGTAGGTGTACCGGTGGTACTGGCCGGCGGCGGACGGGATTACCTCGACCCGAAAGCCATAGAAGATGAGAAAGCAACCTACGGCGAACGACGTACCTACCACCAGCCCAGCGACGAATACAAACCGTGGTGGAACGTGGCCGGATCGCTGGAGGATATCTACCTCTATTACGGCATCGGCCTCCGGCTGGCCAATGAGAGCTACTTCCCCAAATGGAACGAAGGCATTATCTATAAGGAAATCCGTGAAGGGAAAAAGAAATAACACACCTTGCGGGGTGTATTTCAAATTGTCGCAGATTTCCGTCCTTGCGAGGTACGAAGCAATCCGGGCCGGGTACACCCCTGGATTGCTTCGTGCCTCGCAAAGACGCCTCCTGCTTCATCCGGCGGGAAGCTGAAGCTCCGGACATTTTCTTCCGGACTGTCATTTTGTCGCTCCGAGCGAAGTATTTGTCACTAAAAGCCAGGAATTTCTCGCTCAGAGCCAGGAATTTCTTGCTCAGAGCTAGGAATTCGGAGCTCAGAGCTAGGAATTCGGAGCTCAGAGCCAGGAATTTGGAGTTCAGAGCCAGGAATTCGGAGCTCGGAGCCAGGAATTCGGAGCTCGGAGCCAGGAATTCGGAGTTCAGAGCCAGGAATTCGGAGTTCAGAGCCAGAAATTCGGAGCCCGGAGCCAGAAATTCGGAGCCCGGAGCCATAGAATCGGCGCATCGTACGGTCATCCCAAAAAGGATGAAACTCTCCAGACAGCGATGGAGTACAGACGGCGTAAAAAATATGCTGCGACTAAGGGTGCAATTCAAATTGTCGCAGATTCAATGGATTTCTATCGTCATTGCGAGGAACGAAGCAATCCAGGGTGTGCCCGGCCTGGATTGCTTCACCCTTCCGGGTTCGCAATGACGGACCATTTGAATTGAAAATCGACGTAGTCAAATGCACCCTCCGGAACCTGTATTGTTTTTTTCTGTTTTCATCTCACTATTTTAGACCGCGCAAAGTATAATAGATTAATTTTGCAGAAACAGAAAAAAGAAACCATGGAAATTAATCTGAAATACGGAAAAGAGGAACTTTTCTTGACATTGCCCGCGGATACCAAGGTATATACTTCCGATTATCAGACGGAAAAACGGAGCGCAGAAGAATTATTGTCTGATTCAATAACGAACCCGATCGCTTGCCTGCCACTGAATGAGCAGCTGAAAAAAAGACGGAAAGGAAAGGTCGTGATTGTCGTATCCGATATCACGCGACCTATACCTTATTATTCGTTCCTGCCTGCCTTGCTCAATTATATTACAAACGAAGGAATACCTAAAGAAGAAATCCTCCTGCTCATTGCCACAGGAATGCACCGGCCATCTACCCGCGAAGAGAAAATCAGTATGTTTGGAGAAGCGGTTACTGAGAATTATACAATCATAGACCATGATGCAGAAGACGATACCTCTTTAGTCGCCCTGGAAGGGAAAAGCTGGTCGGAGACGGAGATCCGGCTGAACCGGGCGTATGTCGAAGCCGGATTCCGGATACTGACGGGGCTGGTGGAACCACATTTTATGGCCGGCTTTTCGGGTGGAAGAAAATCTGTTTGTCCCGGTCTGGCAGCTTTACAGACCATTCAGATGTTTCATGGATATCAGTTCCTGAACGATCCCCATGCTGCCAATGCTGTGCTGAAAGATAATCCGTGTCATCTCGAGAATACTTCGATAGCCCGTTTATGTCCGGCTGATTTTTCCGTAAATATTGTGCTCGATCAGAACAAAAAAGTCAATAAGATAATTTCGGGCGAACAATTGATATCACATGAATCTACCGTTGCTTATCTGAAGGAAAGATGTTGTAAAAGAGTAGAGCATCCGGTTGACCTGGTTATAACCTCATCCGGCGGGTATCCATTGGATGATACGTTCTATCAATGCGTGAAAGGATTCGTCAATTGCCTTCCGGCATTAAAAAGAGGAGGGGAGATTCTCTCTTTCGGAGGGTGTGCGGAAGGTATAGGCAGCAGGGAATACGAATCGCTGATGAAACAATATTCCGGCAGGCCGGATGATTTTTCAGACGACATAAAGAACGGTCGCTTTTTCATAAAAGACCAGTGGCAATTCCAGATGCATATACGGGTATTGAAAAAAATCGGAGTGGAAAACCTGCATTTTTATACAACAAATATCCCCCGGGATACATTGCAATTATTATCCGTAAATGCCCATGCTGTTTCAGAAGAAAACCTGGCTGATTCGATTCAGGAACATATCAACCAAGCAGTTGCCCGGAACAAAACAATAGCTATTTTCCCCGAAGGGCCTTATTGCTCCGTTATATAGATTGCCCGGATACCGGTTTATTTTCATATTTGCGGCAGGTACAAACGTTTTAAATATGATGAGCAAACTGGTTAATTGTGCGGAATAATTGTTCCAGCGTACGTTCAATATTTGCCATGGCAAATTCCTTATTCATGGCTTTTTCCAGGCTGACGATCCCGGGAAGTATGGAAAAAACGGCGAGAAAACCTTGCCCGTTCAGTGCTTCTGTTTCTTCGACAGAGCCGCCGATGGCGATTACCGGTATGTGTTGTTTTTGTGCGGCCTGAAGTATGCCTGAGGGGGCTTTACCCATTCCTGTTTGTCTGTCCAGTCTGCCTTCTCCGGTAATGATCAGATCGGCTCCTTTGATCCGTTCGTCGAAATGCAGGGCTTCCAGAACCATCCGGATACCGGATTGAAGTTCCGCATGGAGAAAAGCCAGGAATCCGCCGCCCAGTCCTCCTGCCGCACCTGCTCCCGGGATAGCTTCGATGTCTTTTTTTCCGGACTTTCGGATAACAGCTTCAAAATTCTTTAAGCCTTCATCCAGCTGCCGGATCATTTCATCGTCGGCTCCTTTCTGACGGGCATACACATAGGCGGCCCCGTTTTCCCCTGCGAACGGATTGTTTACGTCGCAGGCTATTGTGAAACGGGCCTCCTCCAACTGGGGCATTACAGCTGCGCAGTCGATGGAAGAGATATCCCCCAGTATCTTTCCGCCTGTTCCCAGCTCGGTGCCGTTCTTATCTGAAAAACGGAAGCCCAGCGCCTGCAACATTCCTGTTCCGGCATCATTGGTTGCACTTCCTCCGATGCCGATCAGGAAATTCCTGCAACCGCGCAACAGAGCGTCTTTTATCAGCTCACCCGTCCCGTAGGTCGTAGTCAGCAAAGGATTGCGCTTATCTTCCGGCACGAGTGTCAGTCCGCTTGCCGACGCCATTTCTATCACAGCCGTCCGCGAATCTCCTGAGATACCATATCCGGCAGTCATGAGATTCATGCAAGGGTCGTGTACTTCACAAGCGATCATGCTGCCGTTCAGAGCGAAGACCAGGGCTTCCTTTGTCCCTTCGCCCCCATCTGCAACCGGTATTTTCACTACTTCACAGTCGGGGAACACCTTATGAATTGCTTTTTCAGCGCTGTCGGCTACTTCCGGAGAG
>JAISZA010000179.1 GCA_031269535.1 Tannerellaceae bacterium | reverse complement strand
TTTAAAGAATTATCTTTTGAAAGAATAAAAGATGTAATTCTAAGGAGAATTGTAGATATTCCTCATGCAGTGGCATGGAACTGTAATCTCGATTCTGCCAAACAAAATAAAGAGAAATTGAAAAAATACTATAATATCCATAAAGGTTTACGCTGTTTTATTATGGCTAATGGGCCTGGTTTAAAAAAAATGGATTTAACGTTATTGAAAAATGAAATAATAATTTGTATGAATCGGATGTACCTTTCCTGTAATCAAAATAATTTTACTCCTGCCTATATAGTCGTTCATGATAAAGACGTCCAACTACTTCAATTCAGAGATGATTTGGAAGCATTAGAATTGCCTAAGTTTTTTAACTGGAATTCCCGTAAACATTTTACATATAAAGAAAATTTGACTTACATCCGATCTATCTATCATCCTCATTTTTCTACTGATCTTACAAAAGGAAGTTGGGGAGGACACAGTGTGACCTACATCTGTATTCAGTTAGCTTATTGGATGGGATTTAGTGAAGTTTATCTGATTGGAAAAGATCATAATTATGAACAAACCGGCACACCAGGCAAGTTAATGATTTCAACAGGGGGTGAAAAAAATCATTTCATGAGCAGCTACTATAAAAAGGGAATGGGCTGGCGTATTCCTGATTATAAAGGAGAAGAACTTGCATATCGTATGGCTTTAAAAGCATTTGAAAAGGACAATAGGAAAATATATGATGCTAGTATTGATGGGAAATTACAAATCTTTCCAAAAGTAGATTATTATTCATTATTTTAAGCTACTTAAAATCGCTAATCACTGCTAATGTTAAATAAATAGCCTCTGCGCCACATATTTTTCCGCCACAAAATAATCTGCTCTGTCTATGATACTGAAAACTATTGTCAGTATGTTTCAAGGTGACAAGAACGCCTACTGAGTATAGTGTATAGTGTATAGTGAATAGTAAAAAAAAGCATCTGTATGTATGGCAATTTGCTACCTTACAAGGCTTTATAGACTATTTTGCCTTCTATGATGGTGGCCAGGACGTTTATATCCGGGTCGAAGAGGATGATATCGGCGTCTTTTCCCGGAGCGAGAGAGCCTTTCCGGTCGTTGATGCCCATGATTGTAGCGGGGGTTTCCGAAGCCATCCTGACGGCCTCGGTCAGGGGGAGTCCGGCTTGTTGGGTCATGGTGCAGATGGTGCGGTTCATGGTGGCGATGCTCCCGGCGATGGCGGAGCGGTCGGCCAGTTTGCATACGCCGTCTTCGATGATTACCCGTCCGCCGTACATTTCGCCTACCTCCGGGCAGGCTGCCGCCAGCATGGAGTCGGTCACCAAGGCGATGCGTGCGGCTCCCATGATTTTATAAACCAATTGGAGGAGGGTAGGGGGGACGTGGATGCCGTCGCCTACCAGTTCCACTGTCAGATCGTCGTTCATCAGATAGACGCTTTCAATCGTTCCTTCGTGTTTAAACCCGCCTGCCCGGTGTACGCCTGTCATGGCGTTATAGAAATGGGTAACGTGGCGATAGCCGGCTTCCAGGGCGGCTTTCACCTGTGGATAAGTGGCGGTGGTATGTGCGATGGATACCAAGACGCCCCGTTGGCTGGCATAACGTCCGAAGGTAAGCGCTCCATCCAGTTCCGGGGAGGCGCTCCATCGCCTGACGCAGCGGCTGTGCTCCAGTATCTCGCGATATTCTTCCGGCCAGGGCGGATAAATGGAGGCAGGGTCCTGGCCGCCCCGCATGAGAGGGTTCAGGTAATTGCCTTCTAAGTGCAGCCCCATGATCCTTGCCCCTTCTCCCGGCTCGTTCATGATCGTTTCGCAGGTTTGTATCGCCCGATCAAAAACGGCGCGCGGCGAGGCGGCCAGTGTAGGATAGATAGCTGTCGTTCCATACCGGGCATGGGCGCCTGTCACGGCGTAGAAGGCTTCGGGGGTCGCTTCGATAAAGTCGCGCCCACCTCCGCCGTGTACATGTATGTCGATACAGCCCGGTGCTATATAAGCGCCCCGGGCGTCGATTAGCTGCGCCCCTTCTATTTCTGTGTTCTGCCGGCTGATTTCTACTATCTTCCCTTCTGAAAAAAGGATATGTGCGTCGCGCAGGATGCCTCCGGGAGTAATGACAGCTCCGTTGAACAGTTTAGTGTAGGTGTTTTTCATTGGATAATCAGGGTGTTAATGGTCTAATATCACGGCATTTGTTTTTCTCCTGTCTAATGAATGGCCGAGAGGGAGCAGTGTTAATTTATTGTCTGTCGGGCGGAGAGTCACTCCCCGGGTCTCGCCAGCCAGATGTTTCAATACGGTGTTCAGCATAAATTCCCGCTCATCTCCCAATTCGTAATACGTCACAGTATCAGGTTCTTCACACGGAATATCCGGAGGGAATCCGTTTTCATAATCCGAGAATCCGTTTTTATTGCTCAGGCGGCTGACGATAGGATGTAGTTCCCACTCGAAACGCTCGTCGTCGAACGTCACCGAGCCTACGTTCTTTCCTTCGGTTTGTTCCCCTGTCAGGATAACATCCATATAGGGGTCAAGCCCGTTGATGACAGCTTCGGAGGCAGAAGCTGTCCGGCTGCTGGTAATGACGTAGAGACGGCTCAAGTCCAGGTTTTCGCCTGCTGCTCCTTGTTTCATATATTTTGAGTCTAAATTCAACGTCCGGTCTGAATAGCTGTTATTCCGTTTGTTATAGGTTAAACGGCAGAAGACATCGTCTAATGCCGAAGCGGGCGCCAGCATGGTAGCCAGCAGCTGAGCGGAGGAGACCAGTCCGCCTCCGTTGTACCGCAGGTCGAGGATGAACTCATCCGGTTTTTCTGTTTTGAACCAGCGGAAGACTTCGCGCAGGGTATTGTTAAACAGCTCGTCGTCCGTCGTATCGGTCGGCCCGGCGGTGAAATGGTTATACACCAGGTAGGCAATCCGCCGCCCTCCGTATGGAATGATTTTATGCAGGAATACCGGATTGTCTTCCACTGTGGCGGCCGTCAGTTGTATGGTGTTGCTTACCGGGAGTCCCGGCCTGGAGGCGATACCAAATGTCTGCGTTACCGGCGAGGTTGTATCCAACAGCTTCAGCAGAGCCTCTGTATCGCCGGGTACGGGAGCCTGATTGATTTCCATAACCCAGTCTCCCCGTTTCATTCCCGCGTTCTCTGCCGGCGATCCGGGTAAGACGTAGAGTACCAGCAAGGCGTATTTTCTCAGGCTGGAGATATAATAATACTGAAATTCAAACCCGAAAGAATAGCCATTACCCATATACGACCGGGTGGAGGTATTGCTTTTGGGATTTATGGATGAATAATAATAGTGTCCATTCGTTCGTGTTTTCCCGTCTTTATCCGTTAATAGCGAGAAGAAGAAAGAGGTTGCGTCTTGTGTAAAATCCAGATTTTCTTTTTGAGGTATGTCCTCTTCCCACAAATAGTATCTGCGCATAGTTTCTTCTATCCACTGATTGGCAATCTGCTCTTCGCCGGGTTCGGGGTCCGGATCGGGTTCGGGGACAGGGGTTTCTTCCGACTGACAGCCGCAAAAGAGAAAAAAGAAAAGAAAAAAGCAGCCTGCGACAGCTCCCGGACTTTGCCTTTTACGTAGTATAACCATAAACTTTTTATTCTATGTTTGCCATATTAGGTAACAAAGATAAGCAAATTAATAAGAAAATCAGAATGAGAAGCTGTTTAAGGGATGCGAAATAAATAAGGTATAATAGTTTCATCATCCCTGAGTGCAGGACCGTTACTCTTCCCCTCAGTTCCTATATACTTCCGCTTCAGAACCAATAAGCTTTCCCCTCAGAGTATATAGGAACTCCCCTCCCCCGAAACCTGTATATATTTCACTCCCGTCCGGAAATAAACCGGACGGGAACAAATTTATCTCGGACGGGTTCGGATTTATTTCGGACGGGAGCAGCAGGGCCATGTTCTCCATAGACTTTTAACGAAAAATCCTTCACTCCTTCACAGAGGAAATAAACAGCTGAATGATATAAAATTAAGGTGTGAAGGACGGGGTTTTCATCCTTCACCTCTCCCCCAGTCCTTCCCTGTGGAGTGGGCGCCTTTCCTCCCCTGCCTTGCGGGAGAGGCCGGGGGAGAAGTACGTCCCAACTATACGAGTGAGACTTCCGGATATAACCCGGACAGTCGTTTCAGACAAAACCGTCGGCTGATTTCAGGGCAAATCACGTATGGAAGTGTGAAGGATAAAAACCCCATCCTTCACGCCTTAACGGAGTGTCATTCAAATGCTTATATTCCTTGTGAAGGAGTGAAGGATTTTTCGTTAAAAGTCTATGGGGGAATTCAACGGCTCAGACGCTTTCGGCCAGCAGGATGGTGCTCTTCAGGTAAGAAAACTCACGGCAGAAGTATTCGCTGAATATGTTTGCATGCAGGTTGGCTTCGATTTGCCTGATAGTCCAGAGCTTGCCGCCTGTGAGGCAGTGTAGTTGTTCTTCGGTATGCAGCGAGATGGCGTAGAGGTGAACCAATTGATTGACCTTATTATTCCGGAACGTATAACGAATCATGAAACGAGGCTTGCAGGAGGCGTTTTCCCCCAGTTTCCCAATGCTGTCGTTCACTGTTTCTTCCTTGCTGTGGCGGAATAATACGTGCCGGTGAAAGGGGTGGTCCAGTAGTTCGGGCGATACGATGGCTTCCGCCTCCCTTTTGTTCAGGTACAACATCCCTTTATGCACGACTGCCACGCGTACGACCGGGTGACAATGTTTTTTGCCTAATCGCATGCCTTCCGGATAGGGTACTTTGCCTACTACGTGCCCTTTGGTATTCAGGATGGGAAGCCATATTTCATTTTTCAGCTTCCGGTGCATCAGATACAAACGGATTTCTTCATAAAAGATGACGCATACGCCGATCAGAGCGCCTGTATAATGATAAAAGATGCGCACAAACCCGTCTCCGCGGAAGGAAGCTTCGGGCAGGTGTGTATAGAGCAGAAGCACGAAAAGATACAGCGTGTACAGGGTCTGAAGGATTTCGGCTACGAAAAAGGCTTCGGTCAGCGTCACACGAAACAATACCTGATGAGGATGTTGCAAATCCCGGACACGCAACAGCATGCCTCGCTTGAAAAAACCCGTAAACCCCAGGATAGAGACCAGCAGGACTTCGGCTATGAGGGGAGAATAAATATCCAGGGAAGCTCCGATATCGAAAAAAAGAAAAAAGGAATAACAGATATAGGTCGCAAGCGTAGGAAGCAGCAGAAACTGATAAATATCTTTTTTTACAAATAAATGAAACACTGCGAGTAATACAAGGGTCGAAAGGATACCGATAAAAAAAGAAGCAATATGCGAAATGTACAGGTCTAAAATCATCGAAAGCAATAAGGGGCTGACCCCTATTGCCTGATTATTTAATATCCTTCCTGTCTTTGTTCCCATTGTTCATAAATCCATCTATATAATACAACAATATTCAGAGGAAATTGTTTTCGGTTAAAGCTGTTTTTCCGCATAATAGGATGAACGTACCAGGGGGGCGCTTTCTGCTGTCCGGAATCCTTTCCGGATAGCAGTTGCTTTGTATGCTTCGAATTGAGCGGGGGAGATATAGGCCGAGACCGGGATATTTTTTTCCGAAGGTTGCAGGTATTGCCCGATGGTCAGAATGGATACGCCTGCGGCCAGTACCTCGTCCATCAGTTCGAGCACTTCGTCTTCCGTCTCTCCCAGTCCCAGCATGATGCCGGTTTTGGCTGTTCGCTGCCGCCGGGCGATATGCCTGAGCAGGGAGAGGCTGACTTCGTATCTGGCTGAGCTGCGGATATGCGGGCTGAGCCGCCTGACGGTTTCCATATTATGCGAGATAATTTCGGGCGATGCCTCAATCACGAGGTCTGCCAGTTCCAGCCTTCCCTGAAAGTCGGGGATGAGTGTTTCGAGGGTCGTACAGGGGTTGGCGCGCCGGATGGCCCGGATGGTCTCCGCCCAGTGAAGGGCTCCCAGGTCGGGCAGGTCGTCGCGGTCAACAGACGTGATAACCGCATGCTTCAGCCCCATCAGCCGGATGCTTTCGGCTACCCTGGCCGGTTCGCCGGGGTCTAAGGGCAGAGGCTTGCCGCTCAGCGTATGGCAGAACTTACAGGAGCGGGTGCATATCTCGCCTCCGATCATGAACGTTGCTGTCCCCCGGCTCCAGCATTCTCTTCTATTGGGGCATCTGCCGCTGCTGCATATCGTATGCAGGCCGTGCGATCGGACGATGTTTTTTGTCTCTCTGAAGCGTTCCGTACCTCCCAATCCGGTTTTCAGCCAGTCTGGTTTTCTGATTTGCAGCGTCATTTACAGGTTGTCGAATAAGAAATCCGACATGCGGGTATATAGGTGATAGCGGGTGTTGCCTCCGTAGATGCTGTGGTTGCGGTCTTTGTATATCTGCATCTCGAATTGTTTTCCTGCCTGCACCAGGGCCTCGGCATAGTCGAGGGTTTGGTGGAAATGCACATTGTCATCGCCTGTTCCGTGTACCAGCAGGAGTTTTCCCTGCAGGTCTTTTGCCCGCCGGATGGGCGAGGTGTCGGCATATCCTCCGGGGTTTTCTTTCGGGGTGCGCATGTATCGTTCGGTATAGACCGAATCGTAATACTTCCAGTCGGTAGGAGGTGCGACGGCTATGCCGGCTTTGAAGGCTCCGTCGCCTGTGCTCATGGCCATCAGGGTGTTGTATCCGCCGAAACTCCATCCCCAGATGGCGAAGCGTTCAGGGTCGATATAGGGCAGTTTGCCCAGCTCGCGCGCCGCTTCCGCCTGGTCTTTCGATTCCAGCTCGCCCATCCGCAGGTAGGTACATTTACGGAAGGCTTCGCCTCTGGCGCCGGTGCCCCTGCCGTCAACGCTTACTACGATGTATCCTCTGGAGGCCAGGTAATATTCCCAGCCGGCATCGTAACTGTCTGTTACCTGCTGGGAGTTCGGCCCGCTGTATTGCAGCATCACAACAGGGTATTTCTTCGCTTCGCTGAAATCGGCCGGTTTGAGCATCCAGGCGTTCAGCTCGAAATCGGAAGCTGTATGTATTTTAAAGAAGTTTTTCTGAGGGAGCGCATAGTCGGCCAGGCGTTTTTTCAGTCCGGCATTGTCTTGCAGGACACGCAATACCCTGCCTGTTTTCGTCTCGTTCACCGTAATGCTGACCGGTGTGGAAATGGTGGAATGTCGGTTGAGGTAATACGCAAAATTATCGCTGAAATCGGCATGGTTTGTCCCTTCCTTTGCTGATAGTTTGGTTTTTACGCCTTTGGCGTCTGTTTTATATACTGCCCGGCGGAGCGGGCTTTCTTCTGCCGATTCGTAATAGACCGTCTGGGTCGCTTCGTCGTAGCCATACAGACGGGTGACGTCCCAGGCGCCCTGCGTCACCTGGCGCTGTACGATCCCCGTCGGGCTATGGAGGTAAATATGGGCATAGCCGTCTTTCTCGCTTACGTAGGTAAAGCCTGTTTTATAGAAGTGGATAGATTTCAGCCAGTCCGGATCGAGATACTGCTCGTTTGTCTCGCGGAAAATAAGACGGAAGACTCCGCTTTTGGGATTGGCATAATACATATTGAAAATGTTCTGGTGGCGGTTCAGGGTCATGACGGCCAATTGGTCGGGATTCAGGGTGAATACGATGCGGGGGATGTAGCTTTCGGCATCCACCGGCACCTCCAGTTTTTTGGTATCCTTTGTTGCGACGTTGTAGGCGTGGAGGCTCACGCGGGAGTTTGCTTCTCCTGCTTTGGGATATTTAAACCGGTAGTAGCCGGGATAAGTGCCCTCTCCGTATAGTTGCATGGAAAACTCCGGCACTTCGGTCTCATCGAAACGTATATACGCCAGGATTTCGCTGTCGGACGACCATGCCATCAGGTTGGTGACGGCAAACTCTTCCTCATACACCCAGTCTGTGATTCCGTTGCGTATCTTGTTTTCTTCTCCGTCTGTAGTCACCTGCACTTCCGTATCAAAATCGAATTTCTTTATCCAGATATTATGGTCGCGTACAAAGGCGCACATGCGTCCGTCGGGCGAGAACGTGGGAATCATCAGCTTGCCTTCCTTGTCCGACAGGGGTTTTATGTAGTTGCGTCTCAGGTCGTAATCATATACCGAAGTCTTAAACGAGTGACGGTAGATACGCTCCGTATCGCGCCAGACAAGGATGCGATGCCCCGTGCTGTTGATCAGGTAGCCTTCAAATGTATCGAACGGACATTCCCTTGTCGTCAGGGCGTTAAACAAGGTGTCCACCGGATTACCTGTCCGGTAGGCATATCTGATAATCATATTCCGGGCTTCGTTCATTGCCGTATAGTGTTCGCCGTCCGGCAACGAGCGCATCTCGCCCACATTCGTGAGCTGTCGGAACACACCATCTGTTATCTCTTTCAGGCTAACCTGTTTACCTCCTTCCTGAGCGGAAAGGCTTCCTCCGGCAATTGCCGAAAACAAAAAATAAAAAACTACGCGTTTCATGAGTCAATCCTATGTTTTTTTGTGAGCTACAAACTTAAAAAAAATAAATCACTTCCGCCCGATTACGATGGCATTGTATTTTATTTTTCTTTCGTCGGAAGGGATGGTCATAATCCATTTCTGGATGTGATAGATCCGTGCGCCCTTCCCTTCGGCGTCGATCCGGAAAATATGTACATAGCAGGGCGGCATAAGTATGTTGTTTAAACGGATGCCTGAAAATACCTCATGAATGGTATTTTATTTGTCCGGAATCCGGCCTATCTTTGAAGAAAAATAAGGCAACCCTGCTTCCTGCCTCCGGAGCCGGCTTTCCGGGTAAAGGGGGAAGACCTGCCGATTTGATGTCTATTAATTGAACTAAATTATAATCATTATGTTACGAGATCAATCACGTTTTCTGAAGTATTTATTCCTGGGAAGTATGGCGGGAATTTTCTTTACCGGAGGGAGTTGCACCCACCGCCAGCAAGAGTTGCACGCAGGTATATGGCGTGCCGAGTTGGCGGTATCTCATGACAGACAGGCGCCTTTTTTGTTTGAGGTGAGCGCTGACACTACCGGCAGTACCGTACTGACACTGATCAATGGGGAGGAGAAAGTGCCTCTCACCGGTATTTACTACACGGCCGACACGGTCGTCATCCCTGTCGAAGCGTACGATGCGCTGATAAAAGCCCGCATATCAGATAATTTGCTGGAAGGACGCTTTATCAAAAACTATATCGGAAACGATACCGGCGTTCCCTTCCGGGCAGAATGGGGAGAGGCGCCCCGCTTTACTACCGACGGGCCGCTTACCGATATCAGCATAGACGGCAGATGGGACATTCTTTTTATTAACGAAGCCGGCGACACGGTGCGCAATGTGGGTATTTTTAAGACCGCCAACCAGATAGTGACCGGCTCTGTGCTGACAAACTCAGGCGACCTGCGCTTTCTGGAAGGCGCCCTTACCGCAGACGGAGTCAGGCTCTCGGCTTTCAGCGGGTTGACACCCTACTATATTGAACTCCGGTTTGCCGGCAGCGAGGCCTTTGAAGGGGCGCTCTACACCCCCCGGGGCAAAACGACCCTCACGGGCAGCCGCAACGAGCGGGCGGCATTGGCCGATGCCTACAGCCAGACCCGGCTGAAGCAGGGAGCAGACCGCCTCAGCTTCAAACTGCCTGATACCGGGGGACAAATCGTTTCGCTTGCCGATGAAGCTTATAAAGGGAAGGTTGTGATTGTCTCCGTCCTGGGTACCTGGTGCCCCAACTGTCTGGACGAAACACAGTATCTGGCGCAGTGGTACAAAGAAAATAAAGAGCGGGGCGTGGAAATTCTGGGGCTGGCCTTCGAACGCAAGGATAGCTTTGAGTATGCCAAAGAAGCCATCGACAGGCTTAAAAAACGATACGAGGTGGACTACAAAATCCTGTTTGCCGGAAAAGCCGGCAGCGAATCCACCTCCGCCGTCCTTCCCGAAATAGAGCAGCTGCTGAGCTATCCTACCACCTTCTTTATCAACAAAGAGGGCAAGGTGTCAAAGATACATACCGGCTTCAGCGGCCCTGCCACCTGGCTGTTTTACGAAGAATGGATAAAAGAATTTAACGAGGTAGTAAACGAATTGCTTGCGCTTTAATACCGGATTCCTCCATTGAAGGCCGGAATATGAAATTTATTAACCTACAATAACTTTCGTTGTATATTAAAAGATGCCTGTTCCCGTTTTTATGTATATATTTGGAAAACCAAAGAAAAACCTAAAACAGTATGAAAATAGCATTATTATTGAAAAGTAAAAAACAGCCGAAGTTACAGCATTTTGAACAGGCTGTAGTGTTTGATGTTGAAAAAGACAAAGTAGTAGGTGTTGAAAATGCAACACTGGAATCGAAGGATGTGAAAGCGTTGACATCCTGGGCGCAAACGAAAAAGGTGAAGGAGATTTATACTCCGTATGTGGACGAACAACTTCGTCTGTTCTTCAGTAAATTAGGCATCAGCCTCAAAGCTTACGACGAATTATCGGACGACCGTTTGTTTCGCACATTTATTTTTGGATAATAAACAGAAGAAAGGAGGGCTTTATCAAAAGCCCTCCTCTTTTTTTTCCGGTTACGAGTGAAAAGACAAGTCTTAGGAGTTGTGAGGAAATAAACGTTACGTACCTCGCAAAGACGACGGAAATCCATTGAATCTGCGACAATTTGGTGACTTTTTTACTCTTTCTTCTTTGACATTTTTATTTCTATGACAAAGGCAACGATGAGGCTGATGCCACCAAAGAGGAGGACGGAAGCGCCATAGACTACGCCGGCCACCTCTCTGCGATACCAATTATTTTCCTCAAAATACAGGTTACCTCCCGACACCAGGAGATTGATAAAGAAGCCAATCAATAGTCCCAGACCGACACCGGCCAGCAGACATCCGACCTTTAATGCGCTGAAAGAGAAGCGGGGCAGATAACTGGGAAGCCCCAGCTTACCACTGAAAGCCGAAGCATCCAGCTTGTCTCCGATCTTTTCAATGATAGCCAGACGCTCTTTCCGGCGTAAGAACAACTCAAATAAACCATAGACTCCTGCAACGCAGATTCCGACGACAAGCGGAACCATAATAAATTCTAACATAATGTATGTGTGTTAAGTGAATAAAATAGTTCTTTTGTTCTTTTTGACGCACGAATACCGGAAAGGTTACACTCGCAGCTTCCCATTCTCTTATCCATATTGCTCCGTCGGTAAGGAAGTCCGGGCGGCGTCATTGCGAGGAGCGTAGCGACGAAGCAATCCAGTGAGTGCAGTATCCTGGATTGCTTCACTTCGTTCGCAATGACGCTTTTATTCAGCCCTAAGACGGCAATTTGAAATGCCGGCAGGTTTTTCCCCGGGGGAAATGTTGCCGGAAAATGCCGGCAGGTTTTTTCCCCGGGGGAAATGTTGCCGGAAAATGTCGGCAGGTTTTTTCCCGGGGGGGAATGTTGCCGGAAAATATCGGCAGGTTTTTTCCCGGGGGGGAATGTTGCCGGAAAATGCCGGCAGGTTTTCCCCCGGGGGGGAATGTTGCCGGAAAATGTCGGCAGGTTTTTTCCCGGGGGGGAATGTTGCCGGAAAATGTCGGCAGGTTTTTTCCCCGGGGGGAAATGTTGCCGGAAAATGTCGGCAGGTTTTCCCCCCGGGGGGAGGGGTCTAATGATTTCTCTCGTCTCCGGATGTTCCGGGGGAAAACTTTTGAGACATCCTCAACCCATGAATATACACCGCAGGTGTTTTTTGTCCCGTTTTAGTTTACGATAGTATTGGAGTTCTGAACTCGTAACTCGTAACTTGTAACTCGTAACTCGTAACTTGTAACTCATATCCTTTTCACCATCAGATTTTTCCACAGTACTTTCGTGCCACCACCTTCGTGTATCTGCAGAGCGATGCGTCCTTGTGTTCGGCCGATTTCCTCATTTTCCAGGTCGGACATCTGAATGCCGTTCAGCCAGGTTGTTACCTTGCTTCCTTCTACCCTGATGAGGATGGTGTTCCATTCACCGGGACGAAGCACCTGCTCTTTCTCGTCGGGGATTTGCATCAGCCAGCTGTCCCAACCGTATATTCCTCCGGTATCGT
>JAISZA010000178.1 GCA_031269535.1 Tannerellaceae bacterium | reverse complement strand
AGAAACTTTTTCAGAGTCTATACATAGTTACGAAAACTCCAAAAAACAACATTTTTAAAATCTGTACACGATTATTGAAACTCCAAATAGCGCTGTTTAGGCTAAATCTTTTTTTGAGGTACTATTAATGGTTGAAACTGTATCGTCATCGTTACGAAACAGCGGAGGTGTGCCGGCAGGGCAGTTAAACATAAATTAGGCTAGCCTTTCAGGGCGCCTACCGGATTATTCCGTTTTATACCCAGGGCGTTGCCGCTGGGCTGGAATATACCGGAACCCAGGGCGTTGCCCTGGGCTGGGATATACAGGGCTTTCAGCCCGGAAAAACAAAAACAATTTTTGGAAGAAACCTTAGAACCGGCCATAGAAAAAGCACAAAAAGGCGAGGTTGAATTATTGTTTTGTGATGCAGCCCATTTTACCCTGTCTGCTTTTTATGCATGGAACACAGACGGCTTATGCCAACAACGCCCAGGCCGTCCTCCTCTTCCTGGTCGAACTGCTGCCCTGAGTTGCCCCGGGGCATTATTCTCCTCTGTTTGTCAGGGGGAGGGCAACGATGCCGAAGAGGCCGCAGAGGGCTACCCATATTGACTGGACGGTGTGGACAAGCAGGGCGAAAGCAGCCGCATCGGTCTCTTTTACACCGAAACAGATCAGGGAGGCTATCACCATGAAGTGCCAGGGACCAATGCCCCCCTGAATGGGGACGGCTACGCCTATGCTGCCCATCGTGAAGGCTATCAGGCCCGCAGCAAGCCCTAAGTCGCGGGTGAAACCGAAGGCGTAGAAGGTGATATAGAAATAGAAAAAGTAAAACACCCAGATCAGTAATGTCTGCAAAAGAAAAAGACCTTTGCGCTCCATCAGCCAGATGCTTTTCATCCCCTGCCATACATTAGATAATAGCCCTCTGGCCTTCTGAACCAGCGAGAGATGATTCAGACGGGTGAAGGTAAACCAGATGGCCCCTGCCAGGATCAGACAGGCGAAAAGAAGCCATAAGATGCTGTAATTGTCGGGAAAGTCTATCATCAACTGGGGATTACGGGCAAAAAAGTTCTTGAAGAAACCGAAATTGAAGATAAAGATAAACAGGGTAATCAGCCCTACGGTAAGGGTATCGCTCACCCGGTCGATGACCAAAGTGCCGATTAGCCGGGGAAAGGATATCTTTTCGTATTTGGTGATGATGCCGCAACGCCAGACCTCTCCCACACGCGGAAGGACAAAATTAATGGCGTAGTTTCCCAGGACGGCATAGATCAGGTTTTTCATCCGGAAGCGCTCCCCCAGGGTTCCGATAAGCAAGCCCCAGCGATATCCCCGGATAATATTGGCAGCCAGACCAAAGATCAGGGAAAAGCAGATGATATCGTAGCGCACACCGCGCCTGATGATATGCCATATCTCCCGAAAATTCATGTTCCCGTATAAGAACCAGAGCAATAAACAGCCGAGGACGAACGGCAGGAATACTTTGATAGTAACATTCAGAATCTTCTTAAAAGTCATTGTGATGTGGAATAATTTAATTATTTGTTGTATTTTTGTACACCCGCAAAGATAAAAATAATTTTAAAAACAAAGCATACGGAATCGTGAGGCCGGTCAGACCCAAAAAAGCGTTGGGACAACATTTCCTGAAAGACCTGCAAATAGCGGAGCGCATTGCAGAGACGTTGTCGGACTACAAGCACCTGCCGGTAGTGGAGGTAGGGCCGGGCATGGGCGTCCTCACCCGTTTCCTGCTCGAAGCGGGATACTGCCTCACGGCAGTGGAAATAGACAGGGAGTCGGTTCGCTATCTGGAGGCGCATTTCCCGGCGCTCGAAGGGCGTATCCTTGCAGCGGATTTCCTGCGCCTGGAGCTGAGCGACCTCTTTGCTTCTCCCTTCTGCGTGACAGGGAATTACCCTTATCATATATCCAGTCAGATATTTTTCAAAGTGCTGGACTACAGAGACCGGATACCCTGCTGCAGCGGGATGCTGCAGAAGGAAGTAGCCGAGCGCCTGGCCGCCGGGCCGGGAAGCCGCAGGTATGGGATACTGAGCGTCCTCCTGCAGGCATGGTATGATGTGACGTATTTGTTTACGGTAAGTGAAAATGTGTTTGAGCCTCCACCGAAAGTGAAAAGCGCCGTTATCCGGATCGTGCGGAACGGGCGGACGCAGTTGGGATGCGACGAGGCACTGTTTAAAACAGTCGTCAAAACAGCTTTCAACCAAAGGCGTAAGACGCTTCGGAACTCAATGAAACCCTTGTTGGGAAAAGATTGCCCCGATTACGCCCTGCCTGTTTTCGACAAACGGCCGGAACAACTTTCCGTAGAACAATTTGTAGAACTCACATGTATAACCAGCCGCTGCCTGAAAGCGCAAAACAATAAAAATCATGATTGAACTGACAAAAGAATATATCGAACAACTGAAAAAAATCATCGAACAAAAAGATGACGCCGCCGCCAAAGAGCTTCTGAAGAATTTATACCCTGCCGATATTGCCGAATTATACCAGGAACTCAACCTGCAGGAAGGCATTTACCTCTACCTGCTCATGGACGACGAACAAGCCGCCGACGTATTGGTGGAACTCGATGACGAAGACCGGAAAAAACTCCTCAGAGAACTCTCAAGCGAGCTGATAGCCAAACGCTTCGTGGATAATATGGAAACCGACGACGCCGTCGAACTGATGCGCGACCTCGACGAAGATATCCAGGAAGAAGTGCTTTCGCATATCGAAGATGTCGAACAGGCCGGCGATATCGTTGACCTCCTCAAGTACGACGAAGACACGGCGGGCGGTCTGATGGGTACCGAAATGATCGTCGTAAACGAAAACTGGAGTATGCCCCAGTGTATCGACGAGATGCGCCGCCAGGCCGAAGAAATGAATGAGATTTACTATGTCTATGTTATCGACGACGACGAACGTCTGAAGGGAGTGCTCCCCCTCAAACGGATGATTACCAACCCTTCCGTCTCGAAAATCAAACACGTGATGAAGAAAGACCCCATCGCCGTACGCGACGACGACAGCATCGAGGAAGTGACACAGGTAATCGAGAAGTACGACCTGGTAGCCCTCCCTGTCATCGACAGCATCGGACGGCTGGTCGGACGCATCACGATAGACGACGTGATGGAAGAAGTGCGCGAGCAGCACGAGCGCGATTACCAGCTGGCATCCGGTATCTCGCAGGATGTGGAAACCTCCGACAACGTCTTCCAGCAAACAGCCGCCCGCCTGCCCTGGCTGCTGATAGGCATGATCGGCGGATTAGGCAACTCGTTCATCCTGGGAGGATACGAAAGCGGGTTTGCTGCCAACCCGAAGATGGCGCTTTTCATCCCGCTCATCGGAGGAACAGGCGGAAATGTGGGAATACAGTCGTCGGCCATCGTGGTGCAGGGGCTGGCAAACAATACCCTGAAAGCAGGGAATATCATCTCGCAGGTGCTGAAAGAATCGGTTGTCGCCATTATCAATGCCAGCATGATCAGCTTAATCGTCTTTATGTACAATTATTTCACACTGGGCCACCGGGGGATTACGGCTTCCGTCTCGCTCAGCCTCTTTGCGGTAGTGATGTTTGCCAGTATCTTCGGGACGCTTGTGCCTATGACGCTCAATAAGCTGAAGATAGACCCGGCACTCGCTACCGGCCCTTTCATCACCATTACCAACGACATTATCGGCATGATGATCTATATGTTCATCGCTTCCATGCTTATATAAGGCTCAGTGAGCGGCAAGAAGGCGCAGAAATACCGTCTCCGCCGAATCGGCCCATGAGCGGAAAAGGCTGTTGGCAGGAGGGCGCCTGTCGATAAAAGCGATTAGCTTATCGATATCGAACCGGGAGGAGGCGATGCCGTATCCGGTAGAGGCGGCATCTTGCGCGTTTACTTCCTGTTCGACGTGTGAGGGTATCACCATCACTGGTTTGTCGAGGTAAAAAGCTTCGCAGATAGACTCGAAGCCGGCGGTGGAGACATAGCCCTTACAGCCTGCCATATAGCGGATGAACTTCGCATCGTCGATGGTGAAGAACGTCAGGTAATCGTCGATGACCCATTCTTCGGGAGCTTGTTTCTTATCCCAGAAGCAATACAGGCGTACTCGGGGGTTTCGTCTGTGCCACTCCCGGATTTCTTCCTCGTAGCCGGGATTCAGCATATAGACTAAAATGTAGTCGCCTTCAGAGGGTTGCGCTTCCAGCACTTCCTTGCGCAGCAGGGGAGGGACAACCGTGATTTGCTCGTCGGGATAATCGCGCAGGGGATAAAACGAGAGCGCCAGGTTCCGGGTCGCCCCGACATTGTTCAGCAGCACATGCAGCCTCAGCAGCCTCAGATCATGGCGGTTGCCTTTGCCAAAACGGTAATCGGGATGGTTGAGCAAGAATTGATGCCCGATATGGATAAAGGGAACCTTCAGGGCATAAAGAAAGCGCGTCAGCCCGGATAGTATTTCGTAAAAATTGATAACCGAATCCGGCTTCTGCACGGAAATACGTTCATAGATGAAACGGATGCTTTTTTGGTATTTGTTCAGCTGCCTGATCTCTGCATTGAAAAAGATCGAATTAAGCAAATCTACCTGTTTGTTATTCTTCTTGTATTTGAACGAAGGCGTGGCAAAGGTGTGCACTACAGCCCCTATCTTTTCTTTAAAAAAGCCGGGAATCTCCCTCACATTGCTTTCTCCCAAGAGCACTTCCACCACCTCGTGCCCATTCCGCCGCAACATACCGGATAAAGCGATGGCCTGTGTCAGATGCCCTCTGCCCTCGCCTTGTACAATAAAAAGATACCTCATAGCGCTTCCTTGATTTTATTATGCAAAAGAAATAAATAATCATGATAATTTGGTTCTGAAACTGTTAATGCTTTGCTAAGAATAAAAAATTATATATCCGGGTGTTGCGTATCTGAAAAAAGTCGTATCTTTCCCCGTCAAAAATGGGAAATATGAAAAAATTGAGTTCGATACTATTGTTAATGACCTTGATAAGTACAACCTATGCACAGATTAGTCACGGAGGGAAGCCGCTTTTTTCCCCTCTCACCCGGACTTATCAGGAGCGTATGTTTGAAGAAATGCCTTCTTTCGACCTGGAGAAGGAAGTTCTGGTGGATGCTTTAACCGAGTCGGACCTGAGAGGAGGATACCGCTTTGCCTATAAATTTATGACGCATTTAAATCGCCGGAATGCCGGCGTTTCCTTTCTTTTGCCCGACGGGACAACAGTCTGGATGCTGGGTATCCGTTCGCCCGGCGCCCTTTCCATCAATGTGTTGTTCAGTGAGTATGAGCTGCCGGAAGGTGCGCAGGTCTTTCTCTATAATTCGTCGCGTACGCAGGTATTAGGTGCTTTCAACCATCTGAACAATTCCGGAGCGGCTCTGTTGCCTGTCTCTCCCGTTTGGGGCGACGAGCTGATTATCGAATATCAGGAACCGGCCGGAGTTTCTTTTCCCGGCAGGCTGACGGTAGGAGAAGTCAATCACGGATACAGAAGCCTGAAAGGATACGAACCGGGCGACGACAGGAATGAGTACGCCTGCATGGGCTCTCCGGATTGCTTCGGAGAAGACGGCGAATATGCCCTCCTGGGCCGGAGTGTCGTATTACTGACAATCGACGGCGTGACGGCCTGCACCGGTGTGATGGTCAATAATACCCTGAACGACGGGAAGCCGTACCTGCTGACAGCATCCCATTGCCTGAACAAGGATTTCTCCGTAAAAAACCCCGACTATGAAGCGGTGGCGGGAAGGATCATCTGCTTCTTTAATTATACCAGCCCGACATGCGACACCCTGATACGGGGTACGGAAGAGATGTCGGTGGCTTCGGCTATCTACCGGGCGGTAAACGAGCAGAGCGATATGGCTTTACTGGAATTGTCGGAATCACCTCCGGCCTATTACCGGCCTTATTATGCCGGCTGGACAGCAGAAGAGCTGGGCGGTACCCCCCCTTATGCCGGCATACACCATCCCCGCGCTTCGGTGAAACGAATCAATATACGCGCCGAAGGCCTGACGCTGAAGACCTTCGATATCCCGCAGATAGACTTTTACAGGAATGCCCACTGGAATGTAGCGCGCTGGGATACGGGAAGTACCGATCTCGGCTCTTCGGGTTCGCCTTTGTTTGATTCCAGCCATCGCCTGATGGGGTATTTGTCGGGAGGGCGTTCGACCTGTAATTCTCCCGTAGATGATTATTATGCTGCCTTTTTCAAGGCGTGGGCTCCATCCGACAGCGCTACCGGACAGCTCCGCCACTGGCTCAACCCTTCCGGCAGCAAACAACTGACGGTTGACGGGCTTGAGCCTTATGCCGATACCCCCTGCTACCGGCTCAGCAACATCGCCGGGATGAAGTTGCAAGACAGTATAGCCGTCACGGAGCTTCCTCCGCCCGCCGCCGGCAACCTGTTCGGGATCAATTCGCTCCAGATTACCGAATATGCCGAGGAGTACCAGATAACAGGAAATGCACAGTTAGACGGCGTCTATTTAGTGACTCCCTCCCTGAGCGACCTCAGCGGCAGCCTGGATGTGGAAATCACGGTGTATAAGGGGAACGACCACCCGCAAAGCCTCCTTCACTCCGAAAAGTTTTATCCCGCTTACCGGGAAATGTCGTCGATAGACAGCAGCTTCATAGAGACAGGGAAGCGGCTCAACCGGGCCCAGGAGTCTTTTGTCCGGTTCAGTCAACCGGTCAACGTATCCGGCAGCTTTTATATCGGTTACAAAATCAAAGTGCCTGCCGGTTCTTCGTTTGCCGTTTATAACCTGCCGAAAGGCCTGACTGCGCGTAATACCGCCTGGCTCAACAACAAAGGCCGGTGGCTCAGCGCTTCCGCCCATCCGTTGACGCCTTTCAGCACCTCGCTGTTTATCGACCCTGTGCTGCATTATACCGGCGACTCTTCCGCCGGGGCCATCGGGAGCGACGGCGTCAGGGTATGGGTGGATGCTCCGCGCAGCAGAATCCAGATACTATTGCCTCAGGAGGAGACCTTCACCTACAGACTGTACTCGGTTACCGGACAACTC